>JAYKIM010000033.1:0-13299 GCA_035286245.1 Cyanobacteriota bacterium
TAACAGCAGATCCCGTACCGCTCCCCCCACCAGGTACAGTTGCCACCCCTGGGCCTGGGCGGCGGCGGCAATCTGTTCCAGAATGGGGCCCAGATCCGCAGGTAGCTGGGTCTTAAGGATATCTGTCAGCATCGGCGGAGCTGCCCCTGGGGCCAGGGCCGGGTAGCGCCCGGGCCAGCCATTGGTGACCAGATTTTTGTGCAGGTGCCGCAGCAGGTCGGTACGACTGACAATACCCACCAGGTGCCCCTGCTCCAAAACCGGGAGGCGACCAATATCGTAGGTCACCATTAAATCCTCGATAGCGTTAACGGAGGTTTCGGGAGTAATGGTTTTCAAATTGGTGGCCATGTACCCCTTCACCGGAGCGTGGGTCAGGCCATGGTGAAGGGCCCGATCTAGATCCCGTCGCGAGATCATCCCCACCAGCTGACCAGCAGCGTCCACCACAGAGAGCCCAGAGTGGCCATAACGCAATAGGATACGTTGGGCTTCGGCCATGGTGATGTCCGGTCGAATGGTGCGCACCGGCGAAGACATCAGCTGGCGAGCGGTGGGGGCTTGGGGAACCTGCGATCGCAACTGGGCCATTACCTCCGCCACCACCTGGGCTGAATCGGCCGTGGTTAAGGTAACGGAGGCGGCGGTGGCATGCCCCCCTCCCCCCAGGGGTGTAAAAATCTCCCCCCAATCAACTCCCTGACCTTGGGGAGTTTTACGGCTAATCTGCCCCTGGGCGCGACCAATCAATAGTAATTTACGGTTCCGGCTATCCCTGGCGATCGCGGCCTCCTTCCCCCCATAATCGGCCCCCAATAGTAAACTATCCACATCCGCCAGGGAAATCAGGCGCTCCGCCAGACCTGACAAACCTGGCACGTAATGGTCGATGGTCAATAGGGCAGAGCCGAGACTATAGCCCTCAACCATTTCTATGGTGAGGGTATCCATGGCGATGGCGAGCAGGTCTTGAAGTTGGGGAGATAGCCCCGGTTCTACAAACTCTGCAACCACCGGTAAACTGGCCCCCTTCTCCATCAACCAGGCCAGGGCCTGGGCATCACGGACAGTGGTGCTCTCGAACAACAGGGATCCCGTATCCACATGGATGCCCAGGGCCATCACCGTGGCCTCTGCAACGGTGGGATTGATACCCGACCGTTGCAGCTCCTCTACGATCAAAGTGGTACAGGCGCCCACTGGGGCTACGGTGACCTGGGGGACTGGTCCCGGTCGATCCACTTGATCCAGTTCTCCCCTCGCCTGGACTGCGGCGATCGCACCAGGAACGTGGTGGTCGTAGAGGGCTATGGGTATGGGACCCCGAGCAGCCTGGGCAATCCACTCCGCCGCGGGACCAAAGCGTTCTGGCTGTTGGGCATCTACCAGGGTGAGGGCGGTAATTTGGTCCCCGGCAACGGCGCGGCGATCAATTAAGGGATACTCATCCCGGTGTAGGGCGACAAACCGCTGCACCGTCGGATGGCAACCACCGGTCAACACAATGCGAGCACCCGGATGCAAACGAGCTAAGCCAACGGCGGCCCCCAGGGTGTCAAAATCAGCGGTGGTATGGCACAGAATTAAATGCATAGCTAGACGCTAGCACGACCTCGCAGAAAAGGGCCCCGCTTCTGGCGGGATGACTTCCCCAAGGGGCTCCCTTTCTGATAGCTTACTAAAGGGGTTATCAGACTGACTCACCTGACTAGGGGGGTGTTTAACATCCAGCAAAAGCCTTAGCTAAAATCGCGGCACCTGAGGTCATCCTGAATACTTGAGGGATACTCAGGGGTCACGGTAACTTGGCTTTTACGGGCATCCGTTGCCCTCCTAAGGATAGCGCCCCTTCCCAGCGCATCAGATGCCATCTGGGGGCTTATCCGATAGGTTTAAAGACCGGTCTGTTGTTCCACCGCTGTGTTTAAGAGAGAAGTCCATGGTCATTTTGTTTCAGCTTGCCTTGTTTGCCCTGGTGCTCATGTCTTTTGTGCTGGTGGTCTACGTCCCTGTGGCCTATGCTTCCCCACAAAACTGGGATCAATCCAAAAGACTCATCCTGTTTGGGTCGATCATTTGGGGGGTATTGGTGGTAGTGGTGGGCAGTCTTAATTACTTTGTGGTCTAGCAACAGAGACCATGGCCGTATTTGAAGGCAACTTTGCCAGCTCAGCCTCCGGTCGCTTTGCCATTGTCCTCGGTCGTTTCAATGACCTGATTACCGGCAAACTTTTGGAAGGCTGTCAAGATTGTTTGAAACGCCACGGGGTTGACACCAATCCCGATGGCAATCAGGTGGACTATGCCTGGGTACCTGGTAGTTTTGAAATTCCCCTGGTGGCTCGTCAGCTAGCTCTGACCGGTCGCTACCAGGCCATCATTTGTCTTGGCGCCGTCATTCGTGGTCAAACCCCTCACTTTGACTATGTAGCGGCGGAAGTGGCTAAGGGGGTAGCCGCCGCCGGCTTTCAGACCGGTGTACCGATCGTCTTTGGGGTCCTGACTACGGATACCCTGCAGCAAGCCCTGGAACGGGCTGGCATTAAGGCTAACCACGGTTGGGATTACGCCATGAGCGCCCTGGAAATGGCTAGCTTAATGAGCCAGATTCATGGTATCAACGGCAACCTGCCGAATCATGCCGCGGTCCAGCCGGAGCGTATCCTAACGGGCCAGCCGCCCGGCGCCATATTTACCCCAGAGGTAGATCTCTAGACCGCCCTAATTCCCTACGACTACAGCACGGTGTCAGCCCTACAGGGGCTTTAACCACGAGGAAAATATCCATCCACCATCCGCTAGCTCAGTCCAGTTGCCCGACACCTTACCCGTGGTGGTAACGACGGTGCCATTGGGGATGCTGCGCAGCAAATTAAACTCCGGGCCAGGTCCGTCAAATACTAAACCATCTTCACCATCCGTTGATACCCGCATTTGTTTCCCTTGTCCATCAGGGGTGGGGGGAGCCACGGGTTGGGCGGTGGTGGTGGCATTAAAGAGGGCTTGCCAGGTGGCCGCATCCACCACGGCTGTGACCGGTAGGCCGTTCACCCGCTGAAACTCCCTCACTGCGGCCTGGGTGGTTTGGTCATAGATGCCACTAATGGTAAACCCAGTGGGTAAGAAGCCCGCTTGCTGGAGCCGTCGTTGTAGCTCCATGACGTTGACGTCAGGGGTTGGGGTAGGGATGGGGCGTTCTCCACTAGCCTTCAAGAAAGTTCGGTCTACCCAGTTACCATCGGTGAGTTGCAGCCAGTTACCACTAGCATTTCGGGTAACTGCGACGCGGGTGCCATTGGCATACTGGCCAGTGCGGCTAAAGTTAGTACCGGGGCCGGTTCTAATATTGAGACCATACCCACTCGGGGTAGTCACCACCATGTTGTCCTTAGTGACTAGTCTGGGACAACTACCCTCAGGGAGGGCCTGGGAACTCACCAGATTGGCCGATGCCCAGGTGCCGTTGGTAAGCTGCAACCAGCCATTTCGCCTTACTCCTGACCACTCCAGCGGACAGCCCCGACCCACCTTACGGTAGACACTGAAGTTTTTCCCCGGTCCCCAACGCAGGTTGAGGGCATAGCCAGATGGGGTATTGACGTAGAATACAGTTCCCCACTGGGGGTTTGCCGATCGCCCCGGCCCAGGTATGGCGCTCATCAGTACAGCTGCCGTCACGCTAATGGTAGCCTTACTTAACCAGGTAGAGACGGAGGAGAGACGAGGGTGAAATGCGGTAAATGGGGTCATGACCGGGCTATATGTCAGGGTATGGAACTGATGAACGTCTAGGCTCGTCTGGGCGCTCAAACTAAAGTTTGCCTGGGTTTCCGGAGCTACGGCCACACCGGGACATCAGAGACATCGGGCTGCGATTGGCTAGGTAGTGAGGTAAAACACC
The DNA here is from genome assembly GCA_035286245.1 of Cyanobacteriota bacterium. Taxonomy (GTDB): domain Bacteria; phylum Cyanobacteriota; class Cyanobacteriia; order Phormidesmidales; family Phormidesmidaceae; genus Nodosilinea. The sequence goes on from JAYKIM010000033.1 coordinate 3,902, forward strand.
TTAAATGATAATGGCGATATCCTGATTCTAGATCACCTGAATTGTGACCTTATCCTTTCTCGACGGTCCCTGCCGATGCCCCGTATTGCCCTCTTTGGCACCAGTGCCGATCCCCCCCATCGTGGCCACGCCGCCATTCTCACCTGGCTTGCCCAGCACTTTGACTACGTTGCTGTATGGACCGCTGAGAATCCCTTTAAAGCCTGTCAAACCCCCCTAATAAACCGCCTCGACATGTTGCGGTTAATGCTAGAAGAGCTGCAATTGCCCCCAGATCGGGTCGGTTTACGGCAGGACCTGAGCCATCGTTGGTCTATCATTAGCGTCGAGCGAGCTCAGGCTTGCTGGCCAGGGGCTCGGTTGGTGCTGGTGGTGGGCTCCGACCTGGTCAATCAGCTGTTAACCTGGCACCGGGCAGAGGATATTTTGGCTGCGGTTGAAGTGCTGGTGATGCCCCGACCTGGTTACCCAATTACACGGGAGGGATTGGCTAATTTACGGTGCTATACCCAGGTAAAAGTAGCCAATACCGCTGAGACTATTGATGCAGCCTCCTCAAGTTGTCGGCAAATTGAGGACAGTGATAACCTCACCCCGGTTGTGCGGGACTACATTAGCCAGCACCAACTTTACCAGCCTACCTTCCTGGCAGCAGAGTAGTAGACCCTGGCATAAATCTACCTGCTTTTATCGGCTCTTGATTTCTGACCCCTGACGCCCTCTTGAAGGGTCGTCTAATTCACGCCGCCCTAAGTACTATCGACTAGCGACTTTTGACCGGATAGGGATGCTTAGAAGACGGCAGGCTTAGGGCTAGAGTATCAGATGGACGGGCAGTAACATGCCAGACGCGGCTGCCAGAGAGATGGTTATAGAGCGCCACCATGCCAACCATAACCTTCAGCCAAAAATAGACCGGCGACAGCAGGCAGTAAAGCCAGCCATGGCGGCGGGAGTAGTTACATGGCTGGGGTCGCAGCTTAATGGCCAGGTTTACCTGTAGTACGGTACTAAGGCTTAACAGCCCCATCATGGCCAGGTTTAGGTGTTCAAAGGCTAGGTCCCGTTCAGAACCACTCCAGTGAATGCTAATCATCATGGGGACGACTTGCCAGACTAAGGGATAAAAACACTGGCTGAAGATCAACATTAGTATCCAGTAGGCTTTTTGAACTGGGTCTAAATGGGCAGATCGTCTCATCCGGTCCGTATATAGCCAGGATACCTCTAGCCAACCCTGACTCCAGCGCTGGCGCTGTAGCCACAGAGCCTGTAGGGTGGTGGGCGCCAGCTCCGTGGTGATAATTGCCGGGTCATGCACTAGCCGATAGCCTCGCAGCAGGCCCCGCACCGTGGCATCAATATCCTCCGTTAGGCGGTTAGCATAGAAGCGGAGAGAACGCAGAGCGCTAGTTCGCCAGTAGCCATTAGATCCGCCAAAGATAGCGGTATCCGCCAGGAGAGAACGGCCGTAGTGACTGACCCCGTAGGTACACTCAAACTCCACGGAAATCAGTTGAGTTAGGGCATTATCCTTGGCATTACGGATAATATTGCGCCCCTGTACCCCGTCATAATCTCCCTGAGCCAGCCAGCGCCAGGCCAGGTTAAAACAGTCGGCGGGGGGATGGTGGTCGGCATCAAAAATACAGGTCATCTCTCCCCTAACCTGACGCAGGGCAGCATTCAGATTTTCAGCCTTAGATCGGCTGTGGGATACGGGCAAGAGGATAAGGGCTGGATAGTGATCCGCCAGTTGACGTAGCCGCCCCTCCACCGGTAAGGCTACGGGGGTGTTATAGGCTAGGATCAGTTCCCACCCGACGACGGGGGTCTCCACCTGGGTGAGCCAGTGAATTAGGGTTTCCTCAATAATGTTCTGTTCGTTGGGCAGATAAGCCACCACCACCACGGATACAAAGGGTAGGGGCAAGGGCAGCGTGGTGGGTGGCTTCAAGCGATCGTGCCCCGTCCTTAGCCAACGCTGAAGTAGGCCCCTAGGGCAATGGTGAAGATAGTAATGGTAGAAGACCACCGCCGTTTCGGCGTTGATCATGGTGAGGCCAACTATCGATATGAGAAACAATGTCCCCTGAATCAGGGCCAGGTTATGGCCCTGATTCAGCCAGAAAATGTAGACTACGGTAGGTAACCAGACCAACCAGAGACTTAACCAAAATAACCGTCTGGCTATGGCCAGAACAGGCTCAGCAAAGAGGGCCAAGCGCAGATTCATAGGCAGGGACTCACTTCTTAAATCTATATTAAGGCTTGGAGGAAAGGTCTGGAGTTAAGTTCCTCCCCATACCTTGGTGCCGCCCTCCGGCAGGCAAGCCTGAAACCGTCTCCCCAAGGTCGACAGACCTGGTTTGCATAAGCTCTAGCATTGTCCCGGGCTGTACTTCAAAATGGCAGGTCAACGAGTTAGGTAACCTCCATGACCCTGTTCTATGGTCGTCCCTATCCCACCCCATAGGCAAGCATGCCCCTTTCAGTCCCCTAGATTGCTAGCCTATTGACATCCTTTCCCCTGGGCACCTTACCTATGGTCTTTCCCCTATTTGGTAAAATTCGCCGTCCCCGCCTGTGGTGGGCAGGCCTAGTTGCGGTTTTGGGGTTTCTGCTCATTGCCCTGGCGGTTTATTGGGGGCGTAGCCGCTTCCAGCCCTACGACTTGGAGCAATTTACCACTGTGGCCAGGGTGGAGCCCCTAACGGTGCGGATGAGCGCCAGCGGTCGGGTAAAACCCTCGCAAACGGTTAATCTCAGCCCTAAAAATGCCGGTATTGTGGAGGAGCTTTACGTGGAGCAAGGTGATCGGGTCAGCCAGGGCCAACTGATTGCCCGCATGCGCAGCCAGGATATTATCGCCCAAATCGACCAAGGCCAAGCAGCGGTAGCGGAGGCGGAGGCGAATTTGACCCTGACGCGGCAGGGGCCCCGCCCACAGGAAATCGCCCAAGCCGCTGCGACGGTGGAGGCCGCCCAGGCTCAGGTGCTAGATGCCCACGCCCGCCTGGAGTTAGCCAGGGGTGAACTGGGCCGCAACCAGGCCTTATTTGAGCGCGGGGCGATCTCTCGCACCACCCTGGACAGCGTCGAACGGGAACAGCGTAGCGCCCGGGCGGGCCTAGAACAGTCCCAGGCCCGCCAGAGAGAGGCCCAAAGCCGTTTGCAGGATCTACAACATCTACCCGAACCGGCGGCGGTAGCCCAGGCCCAGGCTCGCCTGGAACAGGCCCAGGCCCAGCTACGGGCTAGCCAGGTACGGCTGGCGGAAAACCAGATTCGGGCCCCCTTCGCTGGCACGATTACCCAGAAATTTGCCACCGCCGGAGCCTTTGTCACCCCCACCACCTCCGCTTCGGAGCTCTCCTCGGCCACCTCCACGGCGATCGTGGCCCTGGCCCAGGATCTGGAGGTGTTGGCGGAGGTGCCGGAGGCCAATATCAACCTGGTGAAATTGGGCCAAGCGGTGGAGGTGGTGGCGGACGCCTTTCCGGAGGACACCTTTGCGGGGCGGGTAACCCTGATTGCCCCTGAGGCGATCGAACGGCAAAATGTTACCCTCTTTCAAGTCCGCATTGCCCTGGATTCAGGTAAGGCCCAATTACGGTCCAACATGACCGTGACGGCTGCCTTTATTGGTGATCAGCTGGCGCAGGCCCTGGTGGTACCCACGGTGGCGGTGGTCACCCAGGGGGGGGAAACCGGGGTGTTGGTGCCGGAGGCGGGCGGGAACCTGGCCTTTCAGCCGGTCACCCTGGGGCCTCAGGTGGGGGACAAAATTCAGATCCTCAATGGTCTGCAAGCTGGCGATCTCGTCTTTATCGACCTACCCCCCGGTAAATCCCTCGATCGCTTGACCGTGCGTCAGGACCGTTAACCTGAGCCCTCCCCGAGCATCCCCCGGCAGCGATGACGATAGCACGGGTACCGTGGACAGAGCGGTGGCCCCGTGGAATGAAACCGTGACCATAGGACCTGCAGGTTTTGGGAGCAAGTTTTGTTAGACTGTCACCATAGGTTTTCCAAACACCCTTGCCAGACCATTTCCTAAAGCCATCCCCCATGGCTCGCACTCCATGGGGGGGCAAATAGCGAAAATTTTTATAATTTATCTATTTGAAAAATTCGTCTCCTAGGACATACTTGCCAAAAACCCCCAGTAAGCATATTTTTAGGTACCCCTGTGAGTCCGGCCCCTTTTGGGATCCTCCATCCTGCTCCAGGGGCTGCCCTCCGACTTGCCCAAGTTTGCCCTAGGGTTCCGAGACTACCGTTTTCAACCTCCTGGGTTGCCTGCGATAGCCTCCATAGAAGCATCTCAAGGGAGCACCTCCTCAGGACTATGCTTACCCTTCAGTTCCAGGATGGTATGGATCGATCCAGCGTCCCAGTTTACCCCCTTCCCGCCGTTATTACCCCTGAGGATTAATCCGTGTCTCTCCAAACCCAGTCCCCTAACCCCCTTGACCAGGATGTGCTGCCGGAAATTAATCGCCAAATGTTGGTCATCCTCGATTTCGGCTCCCAGTATTCAGAACTGATTGCCCGGCGTATTCGAGAAACGGAGGTCTACTCCGAGGTGCTCTCCTACCGGACCACTGTGGAACAGCTTAAACAGCTCAACCCCAAGGGCATTATTCTCTCCGGTGGGCCGAGTTCCGTTTACGATGCCAGAGCTCCCCACTGTGATCCTGGCATATGGTCCCTGGGCATTCCCATCCTGGGGGTGTGCTACGGCATGCAGTTGATGGTGCAGCAGCTAGGGGGCCAGGTGGATCGGGCCGATCGGGGCGAATACGGTAAGGCGGCCCTCTTGATTGATGACCCCACCGATCTGCTCACCAATGTAGAACCGGGCAGCACCATGTGGATGAGCCACGGTGACTCGGTTACCCAACTGCCCCCCGGCTTTGAGGTGCTAGCCCATACGGACAACACCCCCTGCGCCGCCATTGCCCACTACGGTCGCCACCTCTACGGGGTGCAGTTTCACCCGGAGGTGGTCCATTCCCGGGGGGGGATTGCCCTGATTCGCAACTTTGTATACCACATCTGTGACTGTCAGCCCACCTGGACCACCGCCGCCTTCGTGGAGGAGGCCATCCGGGAGGTGCGGGCCCGGGTGGGGGACCGACGGGTGCTGCTGGCCCTATCCGGCGGGGTAGATTCCTCCACCCTGGCCTTTTTGCTTCATGAGGCGATCGGTGACCAGCTTACCTGCATGTTCATTGACCAGGGCTTTATGCGCAAGGAGGAACCGGAGCGCCTGGTGCAGCTATTTCAGAAACAGTTCCATATCCCCGTACACCACATCCGGGCCCGGGAACGTTTTTTAGAGAAGATCCAGGGGATTACGGATCCGGAAGAGAAACGTAAGCGCATCGGCCACGAATTTATTCGGGTGTTTGAGGAGGAGTCTAAACGGCTGGGGCCCTTTGACTATCTGGCCCAGGGTACCCTCTACCCAGACGTGATCGAGTCAGCGGACACCAACGTAGATCCTAAAACCGGGGAACGGGTGGCGGTGAAAATTAAGAGCCACCACAACGTCGGTGGCCTGCCTAAGGATCTGCAGTTTAAGCTGGTGGAGCCCCTGCGCAAACTGTTTAAAGACGAGGTTCGCAAGGTGGGGCTGGCCATTGGTCTGCCGGAGGAGATTGTCCGTCGCCATCCCTTTCCAGGGCCCGGCCTGGCCATTCGCATTCTGGGGGAGGTGACGGAGGATCGCCTGGAAATTGTCCGCAACGCTGACTACATTGTCCGGGAGGAAATTAGTAAGCAGGGGCTCTACCACGAATTTTGGCAGGCCTTTGCGGTGCTGTTGCCGGTGCGCAGCGTGGGGGTGATGGGGGATCAACGCACCTACGCCTACCCAATTGTGTTGCGCCTAGTCAGTAGCGAAGATGGCATGACGGCGGACTGGTCGCGGGTGACCTACGAATTGCTGGAAACCCTCTCTAACCGGATTGTCAACGAGGTGGCGGGGGTGAATAGGGTGGTGTACGACATTACCTCCAAGCCCCCCGGAACCATCGAATGGGAATAGCGGTGAGTCAGGGCGCTTTCCGGCCTGGCCGCCGCCTATCCCTAGGGGGGCCAGCAATGGCCACCACCGCATCCTCCGCCACCAGGTAGGCCACCTCCCCGGTGGCCAGATCAATGGGGTGGCCCCCGGTAAATTCGCCAAAGGCGGGCAAGGTCAGACGGTTTTCCTGGGGTTGCCAGTGGAAGCAGGGCAGGCGCAGCCGATCGCCCCGCCCCCCTAACCGCAAGCAGGGATGGGTATGGCCGCAGAGGGTGGGCTGATCGCAGGCATCTGGGGGGGTGTGGCTGAAGCAAAGGTTTTCCACCACCACCGATTGGGGGTGGCAGGTGCCGGGTAACTGGCTGAGGCGCCGGGCCAGGAGGCGATCGTGGTTGCCCAGCACCACCTCAGCCCTGACCCCCGCCCCCTCTAGAAAGGTTTGCCACTCCTCCAGGAGGCCATCGCCATGGGCGGCGGCACTGTGGAACAAATCCCCCAGCACCCAGAGGCACTGGGGGCGGTAGGTGTCACAGAGGGCCTGGAGGCGGTCCAGGGTGGTCTGGTTAACCTGGCGAGGGATGGGCAACCCCTGGCGCTGAAAGGTCTCCGCCTTACCCAGGTGCAGGTCAGACACCAGCAGCGCCCTGAGGCTGTCAATATAAACCGCCCGTTGGGGCAGTAGGAGGAGGGCGTGACCGGCCAGGATCAGTTCTTGGGTCACCGTCGGCAGGGCCTCAGCCGTTAAAACTCAATTCCTGGCTGGGCCTTGACCCCCTGCTCCCGAAAGGGATGTTTCACCAGGGTCATCTCCGTCACCAGGTCCGCCGCCGCCACCAGGTCCGCCGGGGCACCGCGGCCGGTTAGCACCACGTGGGTCTGGGGTGGTTTCTCCGCCAGCCCCTGCAGCACCTGATCGAGGCTGAGGAAACCGTGCTTGAGGGCGACGTTGACCTCATCCAATAACACCAGCTGGTAGTTGGGATCCCGCAGATAGGTGAGGGCGGTGGCCCAGGCCTGCTGGGCGGTTTGGGTGTCGCGATCGCGGTCCTGGGTATCCCAGGTAAAGCCTTCTCCCAGGGCATGGAAGCTAAGCTGATCAGACCACTGTTCCAGCACGGCTTTTTCCGCCGGTTCCCAGGCCCCCTTAAGGAACTGGACGATGGCAACCCGAAAACCGTGGCCCAGAGATCGCAGCACCATCCCCAGGGCGGCGGTGGTTTTACCCTTACCATTGCCGGTATGGACAATAATCAAACCCTTTTCCTGGGTGCGCTGACTTAACCGTTCCCGCTGCACCTCCTGGCGTCGCTGCATCTTCTGCCGATACTGCTCCGCGGAGAGGCCAGCCTCTACCGCCGCCTGGTTGAGGCTAGCGGCCGCCAGATCTAAAGATTCGGGGGGTGAGGGTTGGGTCATTGCCGCTAGGAGGCCAGGGCCACAGAGACGATTTCCTGCAACTTACCGTTTTGGTACAGCTCGATCAGGATGTCCGAGCCCCCTAAAAACTCCCCCTTAACGTAGACCTGGGGAATGGTGGGCCAGTTGGAGTAGTCCTTAATGCCCTGCCGAATCTCTGGATCCGCCAATACGTCGAAGGTCTCAAAGGGAACCCCCAGAATGTTGAGGATCTGGACCACATTATTAGAAAAACCACACTGGGGCATCAGCTTGGTGCCCTTCATAAAGACCATGATCGGATTGGCCTTGATCAGCTGATCAATTCTTACGTTGACAGAGACTTCTTCTTGTTCGATGGACCCATCCATAGGTTTGCCTCGCGGGGTAATTCAGTAAGTCCATAGTATAGCTCTGGCCAGAACACTAGGGACAGAGTTTAGGGATAGAAACCAGGTCAGGATAGGCGCTCTGACCCGCCGACCCTAGGTTTCAGGATGGCTGGGCCGTGGCCCACTGTTCTGGCGTATAGGTTTTTAGGGCCAGGGCATGGATCGCCTGGGAGGACATAGCCTCCCGCACCGCAGCGTATACCAGTTGATGCTGCTGCACCAGGGTACGACCAGCAAAAGCAGGGGAGACTACCAGCACCTGGTAGTGGTCACCACCGCCGGTCAGATCCTGCACCTGCACCTCCGCCTCCGGCAGGCTGTCTCTGATCAGGGTAGCAACTTGGTCGGGGGTAATCATGGTGAAGGCTCTAATGAGATAGCGCTAACGTAAACAGTCCAATAGCAAGGCTGCCACCTGGTTGGAACCCCTCGTCGGTGGAGGGCGGTTAAACCTGACTAACAAAAAGAGTTAGCCCTGGGGCGTCCTGCTCGTCTTGGCAGGGCCTCTGCCCCGTGTGCCGGGGCAGAGGTGAGGGCGAAAGCATAGAACAGAGCCGAGCCGTTTGGGAAAAGCCTTACTAAGCGCTAGCCGCCTAGGCTAGCAAGGCTTGGGCTCGGGCCACCACATTTTCAACGGTGTAGCCAAACTTCTCCATTACCAGATCGCCGGGGGCGGAGGCACCAAACCGCTCAATGCTGATCACATCCCCGGCGCCCCCCACGTAGCGACACCAACCCATGCCGATGCCCGCTTCCACCGCCAGGCGCTTGGTCACCGCCTTGGGCAGTACCGACTCCTGGTAGGTGGAGTCTTGGGCCTCAAACAGTTCCCAGGAGGGCATGGAGACCACCCGCACCTGGGTGCCGGCGGCCCGCAATTGCTGAGCCGCCTGAACGCAAAGGCTCACCTCACTGCCGGTGCCAATCAGGATCAGATCGGGGGTGCCGCTGCAGTCATCCACCACGTAGGCCCCCTTGGCAACGCCCTCAATGGAGGCCCCGGGCAGGTTGGGCAGGTTTTGCCGGCTAAGGGCAATCAGGGTGGGGGTTTGACGATGTTCCACCGCCACCTTGTAGGCCGCTGAGGTTTCGGTGCCATCCGCTGGCCGCAGCACAATCAGGTTGGGAATGGCCCGCAGGGAGGCGATGGTCTCCACCGGCTGGTGGGTCGGTCCATCTTCCCCCAGACCAATGGAGTCGTGGGTCATCACGTAGATCACCCCGGCCTGGGCGAGGGCGGAGAGGCGAATCGCCGCCCGCATGTAGTCGGCAAACACCAGGAAGGTGGCGCAGTAGGGAATCAGGCCGGAGTTGTGCAGGGCAATGCCGTTGCAGATCGCCCCCATGCCATGCTCCCGCACCCCAAAGCGCAGGTTACGGTTGCCGTACTGCCCCTTTTGGAAGCTACCGGAAATCTTCAGTTCCGTCAGGTTGGAGTGGGTCAGGTCAGCGGAGCCGCCAATCAGTTCCGGCAGCACCGGTGCCAGGGCATTGAGGGTAATTTCTGAGTTTTTCCGGGTGGCCAGGGCCTTGTCAGCGGGGGTATAGGTGGGCAGGGCATCGGCCCAGCCCGCTGG
>JAYKIM010000034.1:0-3729 GCA_035286245.1 Cyanobacteriota bacterium
TTAAAGACATGGCTGAGGTGCTTAAGATTCGATACTTTGAGCGTAACCCCTCAGCCTTTCTTTCAGTGCTCTAAATCCTTGTCGAACTCAGGTTAATCAGATTTGCTGGAGTCACTCTGCCGCGTCTTCATTAACCGGGAACCGGTTCAGTAAGTCACGAGCAGTCCGAGCATTGTTTCGCAGGCGATCGCTAAGGTAGGGAACATGGGGAATCTGGGACAGCAGATCGAGGGTACGCCGCAACATTCTGACAATATCTCCCTCATCCAGGCTGGTGTGGCCACAGAGGGTTACCCAATCTACCTGCAGGGCCCATTGCTCCACCAGGGGTACCAGATCGTATTCCAACCAGATGGGGGCCATCACCTGGTGGCGATGTTGCTGTTGAAACAGCTGGCGACGGAGACTGTGCAGCCCCCCCAGGCACTCCTCAACGGATCCGGAGAGATCGTAGCGACACCAACTGTCGGGACGGGAGTTCTCCGTCATCAGCGCAGCGCAGGCGGTCGCTAACTGGGCTGGATTGAGGGCCTCAAACTCCCCGGAGGCCAGGGCTAGAGCTAGCCACAGTTCATTCTCCCCCCGGATGGCGGCGGCCATTTCCCCCAGGTCGGTGGGGCGACTATCCACCAAGGCCTTAAAGTGCTTGAGCACCGCCATGATATTGAGGAACTCCTGCCAGTAACGACCGCTGTACTGTTGTAATTTAGCTTGGCGATCGCCCAGTTCCTGCTGCAGGCTTTCCAGGTGTCGTTGTCGTTTTAATAGGGCCCCCGGGTTATGCCACTGGGCCGCAGGGTGCTGGTCCACTTGGGTGGTCAGGGCTAACACCTGGTCATGCTGGTGTTTGACCTCCGGGGCCAGCTCCTCCAGGGTTGGTGGAACCGGCATGGTCGCTACTAGGGCGGCGGTGAGGTCATTACCTCGACGATGTTGCCCCGGCGTGGGGGTAACATCGCTTGGGATCCCCAGGTTATCTACCCCCCGCAGCCTGGGAATGTCGGCATGGAGACCCACCACATCGCCGATGGTGACCACATACCAGTGATTATCCTGGGTCAGGCAAATCAGGTAGGGAAACTGGCCAGAGCCGGGAACCTTGCCCACCAACACTGCCGGCATGGGTTGGGCCACGGCAAAATGTTTGCCCTTCAGGGAAAGCAGGGTACCGGCAATAGCAAAGGGCACCATTTTGGCCACATCCTCTGCCAGCACGGTGGCCGCCTGCTGTTGTAGGGTCTTAAGCAGGCGCTGGTCCTCCTTTAAGCGGGCTTTGAGTTTGGCGTAATCCTCCAGTAGGGCGAGGTCAATCGTCGCTAACTGGGCCTGGTGATGGCCGATCTCCGCCTCGATGCGGGCAATTTCCTCCTGCTGGGGGAGTAGATGCAAGGTGGCCAGGTATTGACCAAAGCTGCGTTCGATTAAATCCTTAGCCTCCTCCAGGCTATGGGTCTGCAATAGGTTCAATACCATGCCGTAGCTGGGGGTAAACTGGCTAACCAGGGGATCGGCGCCGGAGGTAGCCAGGTGAACCGCCTCCCGCCAGCCTTCAAAGGGGCTTTCTACAGTCACCACATGGCCCTGCTGGTCCATACCACGGCGTCCCGCCCGCCCGGCCATCTGCAAAAACTCCGAAGCGGTCAGCAAACGATGGCCACTGTCGGTGCGTTTCGAGAGGCTGGCGATCACCGTTGTGCGGGCCGGCATGTTGATGCCCGCCGCTAGGGTTTCAGTGGCAAACACCACCTTAATCAAACCGGCTTGAAACAACTCCTCCACCAGCCCCTTCCACAGGGGCAAAATCCCGGCATGGTGGGCGGCAATGCCCCGGTAGAGGGGCTCAACCTGACCGACCCGACCCGCCTCCGGGTTAGCCAGCAAAAAGGCATCAATGCGTTGCTGCAGGGCCAGAGCCTCCGTCGGGGTCACCAGGGAGAGTTGGCTGGCCTCCTCCACCGCCTTGTCGCAGCCCCGGCGGCTGAAAATAAAGTAAATAGCCGGTAACATATCCCGCTGGCGCAACTGCTCAACCACGGAGGCAAGGGCAATGCGATTGCCGCTCCGCCGACCGGGCTGGCGTTGGGGACGGCGTTGTTTCTTGAGCTGGGGGTTAACCTTGGTTTGGCTACTATCTAGCAGGGGTACCAGGCGACCGCTGGTGCAGTAGTGAAATTGCAGCGGTACCGGCCGAAAGTCGGAATAAATTAGCTCCGTGGGGCCGTGCACCCGCTGCAGCCAGTCCGTCAACTGACCACTGTTTTCCACCGTGGCGGATAGGGCCAGTAGTTGAATTTCGGGGGGGCAGTAAATAATCGATTCTTCCCACACCGTGCCCCGCTGGCGATCGTTCATGTAGTGGCATTCATCCAACACCACCGCCTCCACCTGCTGTAGGGTGGTGCCGGTTTCGCCGATGCGGGTGCCGTAGAGCATGTTCCGGAAAATCTCGGTGGTCATCACCACAATCGGTGCCTCCCGATTAATCGAGAGGTCCCCGGTGAGCAGACCCACCTGTTGATCCCCAAACTGCTCGCGAAAGTCTCGCAGTTTCTGATTAGACAGGGCCTTCAGGGGGGTAGTGTAAAATACCCGCCGACCATGGGCCAGGGCCCGGTGAATGGCGTATTCCCCCACCAAGGTCTTGCCTGAGCCGGTGGGGGCACAGACTACCACTGACTTTCCCCCATCCAAAGCAGCAACGGCCTGGTACTGAAAGTCATCCAGGGGAAAGGGAAATAGATTGGCTAAATCAAGCACGGGGGTGATCAATGGGCCCTAGCCATCATGCCTCGGCAATGGAGCAGCCGTCTTGATCGCAGGTAATGCCGACGGCTTCGCTGCTGCTAGGAACCACCGTAAAGCCTCCCACACTGACCCCCACAACGCCGTACTGATCCCGCAGGACCTGGTTGAAACTGGCGATAATCTGGGGAAGTTGCTGTTCTAGCACAGCGCGGACCTGATCGGCCTCGGGGGGTGGGCTACCAACGGCTTCAACGGACATAGTTCTAACCGCTTAGGAACAACGCTTTTATTCTAACGGCCAGGGGCCAGCGATCGCCGGTCTGCTTCACAGCCATTCACAATTTACTCCGGTACCCCACTAGGAGGACCGGGGTTTGGTTTCGTAATAGCGGCAGGCCACGTAGCGATCGCAGACGGCCTAAACCCGCTAGGATGGAAAATGCACCCTACGGGGTGGTCTGTCCCGTTGTTTCTGTCGCCCTTGAGCCCATACAGAAAATATGTCTTTGTTCGATTGGTTTGCTAATCGCCGCAAGGCTGGCCCCACCAGTGAAGATCACCACGAGCGGGAAATTGCCGATGGCCTCTGGACTAAGTGTGAGCAGTGTGATGTGCTGACCTACACCAAGGATCTGCGAGCCAACTACTGGGTCTGTGGTGAATGTGGCCATCACCATCGCATCTTTAGTGACGAACGTATTCGTCAGTTGGTGGATGCCGGTACCTGGCAGCCCCTGGATACCCAAATTCGCCCCCAGGATCCGCTCAACTTCAAAGACCGTAAAACCTATGCCGACCGTCTGCGAGATACCCAGGTCAAAACCCAACTGGCGGATGCCGTCCAGACCGGTCTAGGAACCTTAGAGGGGTTACCCATCGCCCTCGGCGTGATGGACTTTCGCTTTATGGGAGGCAGCATGGGCTCGGTGGTGGGGGAAAAACTTACTCGCCTGATTGAGCAGGGTACCGCTGACCGACGGCCGG
>JAYKIM010000035.1:0-4075 GCA_035286245.1 Cyanobacteriota bacterium
GGGTGGATACCCTGCTGGACCTGGTGCAATTGGGGGGGCTGGGCGATCGCTATCCGGCCCAGCTCTCCGGTGGGCAGCGACAACGGGTGGCCCTGGCCCGGGCCCTGGCGATCGAACCCCAGGTGCTGCTGCTAGACGAGCCCTTTGGCGCCCTCGACGCCAAGGTCCGTAAGGACCTGCGGGATTGGCTACGTCGCCTTCACCAGGAGGTCCAGGTCACCACCGTGTTTGTTACCCACGACCAGGAAGAGGCCATGGAAATTGCCGATGAGATTGTGGTGATGAACAATGGCCGGGTAGAACAGGTGGGCTCGCCGGCGGAGGTCTATGAAAACCCCGCCAGCCCCTTTGTGATTAGCTTCATTGGGGCCGTTAATGTGCTGTCTCCCGATAAAACCTGGCAGTCTCTCCACCGAGAAGCCCCCACCACCGCCGAGGTATTTCTGCGGCCCCACGACATTGAGGTCTTTCTAACCCCTCAAGACGCCAGCCTGGCGGCCACCATTAACCACATCATTCACCTGGGGTGGACGATTCGGGTGGAGCTCACCCTCGATAATGGTCACCCCATTACTGCCCACCTCAACCGCGATCAGTACGATCAGTTAGGCTTGAGGGAGGCACAGCGGGTTTACCTGCGGGCGCGGCTGATTCGTAGCTTTCAGGAGGCCCCTGGCCAGACCGTGGCCCATGGATTAGGGATTTAAGCTATCCATTCAGTCAAAACACCGATTAGTCAAAACACAGACTGGGTTGGTCAAAGCATTTGCTGCGGAGCCGTTGGAACCTTAGTGTGAGCTTGGTCGGAGACCTTAGAGTTCGAGGAGATTCAAACAGGCTGCTCAAACTAGAGTAGCCTGGGTTTAAAGCTGTAGCAGGTGATGAATTCACCACCTGCTTAAGAGGTTGAAGGAGGAATGCTGAACCAGCCTAGCCGATCCGCAATAGTTCCACATCAAACAGTAGGGTGGCATTGGCGGGAATCACGCCGCCAGCTCCCCGGCTGCCGTAACCCAGCTCGGGGGGAATCACCAACTGGCGTCGTCCCCCGACGCGCATGGTGCCGACCCCCTCATCCCAGCCCTTAATTACCTGGCCCACGCCAATCTGGAAGGTAAAGGGGCGGCCGCGATCGCGGGAACTGTCAAACTGAGTGCCATCCTCCAGGGTGCCGGTGTAATGCACCGTCACCCGCTGACCCGACTGAGGCATGGCGCCCGTGCCCTCCACCAGGTCAGTGTATTGCAGACCAGAGGCGGTGGTGACCGGTGCGGCTTGCCCCCCAGCCGGAGCCACCGGGGCGGGTTCGGTCAGTAAATCGGCTGCTGTTCCAGGCGACTCGACTGCCGCACTAGCCAGGCTGGTTGAAGTGACCGTCGTGGTCACCTCCTCCGTCTCCCCTAAATTAACCGCCGTCGCTGCCTGGGAACCGGTAAACTGGGCCACCAGCAACACTAAACAGCAGGTCACCAGCACCACCAAACTAATCAAAATTTCCTGCACGCCCCTTCTCCCTCAATCCTTTACCAAAGTTCACTTATGTTTAATAGTATAGCTTTGGCCAGAACCCCTAGGACAGAGCGGATCGGTAAAAGTGGCCACTGGATAGGCATTCTAGTTCGCTTCCACGCCCCTGCCGGTGACTACGACCGAGGCAGATGGCCAGGCAACTGCCCCCTGAACTCTGCGTGTTGAATTCTCAACGTTTTCCTCTGCCCAGCCCTCACCCTGATCGAGCAACCATCCCCTGAGCGTTCTGGGCAAACCTATATATAATGGAAATCGTCCTCGTCAGTACGAATGAACTGATGCCCCTTCCCCCGCCGCTACCGCCCGCAAGTGTGTCCTCTGGCGCCGAGTTGATCAGGGCCCGCTCCTGGTCTAGGGCGCTGGGCTTGGTCATCCTCCTGGTCGGGGGCTGTGAATCGAGGATCAGCCCGCCACCCCCCCGTAATGTCAATCTTTATCAAAAATGGACCCTGCAGCCCGGTGATCAGCTGGAGGGCTACCGCATCCAGAGCGGGCTGGGGGATGTGGCGGTTGACCTGAAGGGGAGTAAGGTGTTCATGCCCTTTGATGGGGAGGTGCAGCCCGCCGCTGGTCAGGAGGATCTCTGCGTGATTATTTCCAGCCCCGATGTACCGGCCTACCTGTTTCGGCTCTGCGGTCTCAAGCAGCCTCGCCTGGGTCCCCTGGCCCAGGGCAGTAGCCTGGGCAGTGGTGGTGTGGTGGCCTTTGCCACCCTGCGCCGTCAAGCCGATGGCACCTGGGCCATGGTGGAACCCTCTGAAAAGCTGATCGCTCAATTCCTAGCGGCGCCCTAGGTCCCTGAAGCTAGGCTGACCTTGCAGCCAGGTCTCTATATCCCCCAGCACCTGATCGGGAATTTCCCAGGGCAACAGGTGGGCAGTGTGGGGATAGCAGTGGACCTCCGCTTGGCCCAGGTGATGGGCGGTTTCCAGGCTGGCGGCGGCGGTGATATGGCGATCCTCCGCGCCACATAACACCAGGCAGGGAACGGTGATCTGGGCCAGGTCAGGGAGCCGATTATAGCCCTTTTGCAGAGCCTGGTTAAGGGCCCGGTGGGCCTGGCGGGAGGTTCCCCAGAAAGCGCCGAAGCCCTCCCGGGCCAGCCGCTCATAGGCGGCGACGCTATGGCGTTGCAGCAGGTAGCGGTAGAGGGATCCGGGCCCCAGGCCCTGGGTTACCCAGGTGTGGCCGGGGGCCAGCCGATTCAGGACGGAGGCCACGGCCGTATTCATCAGGTCCCGCCCGGTTGCTGGCGGATGATTGCCCACCGGCCGGGCGGCCGTTGCCACCAGGATCAAACCCGCTACCCGCTGGGGATAACGCAGGGCTAACTCCAGGGCCAGAATACCCCCCAGGGACCAGCCCAGCAAAATCGCCTGGTCTAGATGGCGCTCCGCCAGAAGGTCCACTAGATCAGTGAGACTCTCCTCCAGGGTAAAGGGCCGCCCTACCCGACTGCGACCATAGCCCCGCAGGTCAGGGGCTATGGTCTGATAACCCCTGGCCAACCGCTCTGTGAACACTGCCATGGTGTGGGCGGAACCAGGGTGACCATGCAAACAAAGGATGGGGGAGCCGCAGCCCTGCACCCGATAGTAGAGTTGCAAGCCTATACCCCTGCCTAGGTATCGGCCGGATGAAACTTAAGGGCGGCGGAGTTCATACAGTACCGCTGGCCGGTCGGAGCCGGGCCATCGTTGAACACATGGCCCAGGTGGGCATCGCACACCGCACAGAGGACTTCGGTGCGCACCATGAAATGGCTGAGATCCCGTTTGGTAGTCACGTTTTCAGCCTGGGCTGGGGCCCAAAAGCTAGGCCACCCCGTTCCCGAGTCATACTTGGTGGCGGAGGAAAACAGCTCCGACCCACAACAGATGCAGGTATAGACCCCTGGGGCTTTATTGTCATGGTATTCCCCCGTAAAGGCCCGCTCGGTGCCATGTTTACGGGTTACTTGGTACTGCTCCGGGGTGAGCTGGTGTTGCCACTCTGCATCGGTCTTCTGGACTTTTTCAACCATGGCCCTGTCGATCCTGCGGTTTCCTAAATCGTTTTACCTATCTAGGGTAACGAAAATCCACTGGCTTAGCAGTGAAGGGTGGGGAGGTGTTGTAGTCAAAGCGTACCGGACCGGCCAACTCCATCGCCTAGGCGGCCTTAGGTCGGCCGAGTTGGGTGAGAAACTCCAGGGCTTTGGCAATGTAGGTAGCGCATTGGCCAGGGGAGAGCCGGTAGAAGGACTGCCAGGCTGCGGCCTTGTCTGCCTCGTAGGTGGATTCCCGCTCCGGTTGACGATCCAGCCAGCCCAGGCGCACCGCATGGCCAATCAACACATCCAGGTAGATGTAGTCCTCAAAGTAGAGGTTGGGATTGACTTTAAAGATTTCCCCCATTTCCCGGAGGGCCTCCAGGTTCACATGGCGATACTCGGGGGCTTCGATCTTACTGAGCAGGTGGGTAATGCCCCGCTCGAAATTTTGCTCCCCCGGGGTCATTTCCGAGAGCAGGCGATCGCTATCCAGGCGATTTTTCCGGTCCAGCT
>JAYKIM010000036.1:0-3143 GCA_035286245.1 Cyanobacteriota bacterium
GATTGGCCTGCGCTCTGGCCACTTCTACGCCCCTCAATTGATCGAAGCCCTGGGCCTGGGGTCGCACCAGGGGGTGGTGCGGGTTAGCATGGTACACTACAACACCTTAGAGGAGTGCGATCGCCTGGTTGACCACCTGAGCCGTCTGTTTTAAGCCCTTTTCTGGCGTCTTTTCCCATGTCCCTAGCCCTTTTGCAAGCCCAGCTGGATGGCTACTACCACCAGATTAAAACCACCATCCTATCCCGGCAGCATCCGGTTAGCGGCCTGATGCCCGCCAGCACCGCGGTGAACAGCCACGGTGACTACACCGATGCCTGGGTGCGGGACAATGTCTACAGCATTTTGGCGGTGTGGGGCCTGGCCCTGGCCTATCGTCGGCTGGAGGACGATCAGGGCCGCACCGTCGAGCTGGAGCAAAGTGTGGTCAAGCTGATGCGGGGGTTATTGGTGGCCATGCTGCGCCAGGCCGCCAAGGTGGAGCGCTTTAAAGACCGGCAGGACCCCCTGGAGGCCCTCCATGCTAAGTACGACACCGCCACCGGTAACCCCGTGGTGGGGGATGGGGAATGGGGCCACCTGCAACTTGACGCCACCTCAATTTTTCTGCTGATGCTGGCCCAGATGACCGCCTCCGGCCTGCAGCTTATCTACACCCTGGACGAAGTCAACTTCATCCAAAACCTGGTGTACTACATCGGTCGGGCCTACCGCACCCCCGACTACGGCATTTGGGAGCGGGGCAACAAGATTAACCATGGCAAGCCGGAGTTGAACGCCAGCTCCGTGGGCATGGCCAAGGCGGCCCTGGAGGCCATGCGGGGCATGAATCTGTTTGGTATGCGGGGGGGGCAGGGGGCTAAAATCCACGTGCTGCCGGATGAAATTGCCCGGGCCCGCATCACCCTGGAGTCCCTGCTGCCCCGGGAGTCGGGGTCCAAGGAGGTGGATGCCGCCCTGCTCAGTGTGATTGGCTTCCCCGCCTTTGCGGTGGAAAATGCCGACCTGGTGCGCCAGACCCGCCAAAAGATTATCGATAAGCTCCAGGGCCCCTACGGCTGCAAGCGCTTTCTGCGGGATGGTCACCAGACCGTGATCGAAGACACCAGCCGTCTCCACTATGAACCGGAGGAACTGAAGCAGTTTGAGCACATCGAGTGCGAGTGGCCCCTGTTTTTTACCTACCTCTGGCTGGATGCCTGGTTTCGGGGCGATCGCGAGGCGATTGCCGACTATCGGGAACGGCTGGCGGCCCTGGCGATCGCGGTCAATGGCCAAGCCCTCCTACCGGAGTTGTACTATGTCCCCGCCGAGGACCTGGCCCAGGAACGGCAACAGCCCGGCAGCCAACGGCGTCAGCCCAACGATAACCTCCCCCTGGTGTGGGCCCAAAGCCTCTACCTGCTGGGCCAGTTGTTAGACGAGGGGCTGCTCAAACCGGAGGATCTAGACCCCCTGGGTCGCCACCACCGGGTGGGGGAACAACGCTATCCGGTGGTGCAACTGGCCCTGCTGGCGGAGGATAGGGCCCTACGGGAGGAACTCAGCACCTACGGGGTGACCACCCAGACCCTGGCGGATATTGAGCCGGTGCAGGTGTTTCCGGCCACGGAGCTCTCCGCCATCTATGCTGAAATTGGTAAAAACTCTGCCCTGGGGCTGACCGGTCGGCCCATCCGCCGTCTGCGTAGCCTTACCACCTCCCGGATCTTTCGGATTCAGGGCCAGCAGGTGGTATTTTTGCCCTCCTTCCTAGACCAGGAGCGGTTTTACCTCACCCTTGACTACCACTTTCTCGTAGCTCAAATCCGCAGTGAACTGGCCTACATCTACGACCACTGGCGGGAGCCGGGGCGCCCCACCCTTACCCTGCTGCTTACCCATGCCATGTTCCAACTGGGCCAGCGGCCCATCCACGAATCGCCACTGCTGGCCCTGATGCAGGAGCTGATCACCGGTCGCTGTGACCACGTGCCGGTTAAGCTCGCCCCCCTGCACCAGCTGATCATGACCTCCAGCCTGGAGCGGGTGGACAATCTCAACAGCTACCAGCTGGGCAGCAGTGCGGCCATCTATCCCTCCCCCTGGACCGACTACCTGGGCTTTGAACCCCAGCGGGATGGCCCCCTGTCGGTGGCAGAAGAGTTTGATCTAGAGCGGGAAACCAACCTGGAACGGCTGCTGGCCCAACTCCAGTCTTCCAATAATGTCTATGAACAGGTGGAACTGCTCAGCACCCTGAAACACCTCAAGGGTTTGGGCTTTGATACGGGGCTGGGGGGCCCCCAGCGCCGGGTCACCGTCAGGGATCTGCTGGATGAGATCTACGCCCGGGCTAGCCAGCTGGAGCAGTGGGATATTTTACGGCGGGTGGCGGGGCTGTTGGGGAAAACCGATATCGGTTTATCAGATGCTGTCACCGAGTTGCTGGTGAGACAGAAGCAGCTGGCGGTGGGTAAGGCCTACAGCGAAGACTCCCTGATTACCGAGCCCATGGCCCATGGTGAAATCGTCGACAAGATCCGCACCTTCTGCGGCGACGATGGGCGGGACCATGTGCTCACCCAGGAGGTGTTGATCGACTTAAGTTTGCTGATGAAGGCGGAGCCCAGTCTATTTAACGGTCTCCTCACGCTGCGGGTGGGCTATCTATTGCTGCTGATCACCAGCGAACTGGCCCGGGAACGCCAACTGCCCCAGGACGAAGCCTACGGCGAGCTGCTGCGGCTCAGTCCCTTTGCCTTGAAAACCCGACTCCGGCAGGTGCTGGCCGGGTTTAGTGGCTTTAACCAGTCGATCTTCCAGCGGGAGTCCCTGCACCTCAAGGCGCCTACGGATGTCAACTGGGAGGTGATTCCGGTGGAGGTGGCCGCCACCCCGACCGAGACCATCACCAGTCCCCAGGACTGGTGGCGTAAGCGGGTGATTGATGGGGAAATCACCCGGATTCCGCCGGAGTTCTATACCCAGGTGTGGGAGGTGCTCAAGCATTGCCAGGGGATTGTGATTGGCAATAAGCTGGACCGGAAAAATCGCCTGGATAGCGATCGCCTGCTCTCGGAAATGACCCCGGGGGAGCAAAATTTCGAGCGGGGCATTACCCACCTGCTCAGTAAGATCGAAGCCCCCGAGTATCGCCATGT
>JAYKIM010000037.1:0-4380 GCA_035286245.1 Cyanobacteriota bacterium
GGGGCGATCGCCTTTTTGCTAGATGGCTTTTTCCTGGGCCTGACCGCCAGTACCCTGCTGCGCAACAGCACCCTGGGGGCGGCCTTGCTGGGGTTTTTGCCCCTCGCCCTGATGGCCCAGAGGCTGGCTAACCCCCACCTGCTCTGGTTAGCCCTGGTGGGGCTGATGGCCGGTCGGGCCCTGATCCTGGTCTGGGCCGTACCCTACTGGCTCCGGCCTGGCCCGGATCATCCCCCGGTGCCCTAATCCCATGACCGATCAGGATCGGTTATTGCGACTTACCGCCGCCCCCTGACAGCGGTAGGCTAGCAAAGCTGGCACTCGACCTCAATGAGTGCTAGGTTGGTCACTGCAGAGCTGAAGAACAGGACATGGCAAAAAAAGTTTCCTTTGATGAGGCCTCCCGAAAGGCCCTGGAGAAAGGGGTGAACGCCCTGGCGGACGCCGTTAAGATTACCCTTGGCCCCCGGGGTCGTAACGTCGTACTGGAGAAAAAATACGGCGCACCCCAGATCGTCAACGACGGTATTACCATTGCCAAGGAAATCGAACTGGAGGACCCCTTTGAAAACCTGGGGGCTCGTCTGATGCAGGAGGTGGCCTCCAAAACTAAGGATCTGGCTGGGGATGGCACCACCACCGCCACCGTACTGGCCCAGGCCATGGTCAAGGAGGGCTTAAAGAACGTCGCGGCGGGCACTAACCCGGTGGGTATTCGACGGGGTATTGAAAAGGCGGTTAGCGCCCTAGTGAAGGAAATCGCCGCAGTGGCGAAGCCGGTGGAAGGTAACGCCACCATTGCCCAGGTGGCCACGGTGTCGGCGGGCAGCGATGAAGAAATTGGCAAAATGATCGCTGAGGCGATGGATAAGGTCACCAAGGATGGGGTGATTACCGTCGAGGAATCCAAGTCCCTCTATACCGAACTGGATGTGGTGGAGGGCATGCAGTTTGATCGGGGCTATATTTCCCCCTACTTTGTCACCGACCAGGAGCGCATGGTCACCGAGCTGGAAAATGCCCGGGTGTTGATTACCGATAAAAAAATCGGCTCCATTCAAGACCTGGTGCCGGTGCTAGAGCGGATTGCCCGGGAGGGGGCACCCCTGTTAATTATTGCCGAAGACATTGAGGGGGAAGCCCTGGCCACCCTGGTGGTGAATAAGGCCCGGGGGGTGTTAAATGCGGCGGCGGTCAAGGCCCCCAGCTTTGGCGATCGCCGCAAGGCCATGCTCCAGGATATTGCGGTGCTCACCGGTGGCCAGGTGATCTCTGAGGAGGTGGGCCTCAACCTGGAAACCGCTGATCTATCCATGCTGGGTAAGGCCCACAAGGTAACCATTACCAAGGACACCACCACCCTGGTCTCCGACAGCGGCAACAAGGCGGACATCGATAAGCGCATTGCCCAGATCCGCCAGGAACTGGAACGCAGTGACTCCGACTACGACAAGGAGAAGCTGTCGGAGCGCCTGGCTAAGCTGGCCGGCGGCGTCGCGGTGATCAAGGTAGGCGCCGCCACAGAAACCGAGCTCAAGGACCGCAAGTTGCGCATGGAGGATGCCCTCAGCGCCACCAAGGCCGCCGTCGAGGAAGGGATTGTACCCGGTGGCGGTGCTACCCTGCTGCACCTGGCTCCTAAGCTAGACAGCCTCAAGGCCTCCCTGGGTGACCCGGCGGAGGCGGTCGGGGTGGACATTGTCCAGCGGGCCGTGGCTGCTCCCCTGCGCCAGATTGCCGACAACGCGGGCCAGCAGGGAGCGGTCGTAGTGGAAAAGGTCAAGGGCCAGAGCTTTCCGGTGGGCTACAATGCCCTCACCGGCGCCTACGAAGACCTGATCCAGGCGGGGATTGTTGACCCGGCCAAGGTGGTGCGATCGGGGCTGCAGGATGCCGCCTCCATTGCCGGCATGGTGCTGACCACCGAAGCCCTGGTGGCGGAGATTCCCGAACCCCCCGCCCCCGCCCCTGACCCCGGTATGGGTGGCATGGGTGGTATGGGCGGCATGGGTGGCATGGGCGGTATGGGTGGTATGGGTATGATGTAAGCCCTCCCAGCTTAGCCCTAGCCCCCTGCAAGGGGGCGGAGGCGAGCCAGCATCAGGTTTCAATACCTCCAGGGGAAGTTGAACGAACCTCCCCTGGAAGCCCTAGGCCACAACCGGTTCATTGGTAAGAGCCACCTGCTCTGCAATTTCCGCCGCCCGACGCACTCCACCCGCCCGGGCGATCTCTTCCTGGAGAGCTTGGGCTCGAGCTCGGTAGCTGGGCTGTTCTAAAACCTCCCTGATCACCTGCCTTAGGCTAGATGGATTTAACTGCTTCAGCCCTAGACGGCGGCCGGCCCCACTGCGCTCAACTCGGGCGGCAATCCCTGGTTGTTCGTTAGTGATGGGAATGGTGACCAGGGGTTTGGCGCAACTTAAGGCGGTCAACACGGTATTCATACCGGCATGGGTAATCACCAGCTGCGATCGTTCAATCAGGCGCTGATGGGGGGCAAAGGGTACCACCAAGGGGTTTCCTGGTAAGGGCAGGGGTTGGGCCTGGGGGTTGCCCAGGGAGATCACCAATTGGGCCTCGAGGCCTCGGCAGGCCTCGGCAATATCAACAAAAATTTCCGGTCGCTGGTTTTGCAGGGTACCCAGGGAAGCATAGATCAGGGGGCGGTCATCAAGCTGGTCAAAGGGGAAGGGGGGAGCGGCCGTGGCGATCGGTTCTGTTCCAGAGGGGTCTTGAAAGGGGCCGAGGTAGTGAAAGTGGGCAGGTAACCGCCGACGGGGAAAGTCCAGGGCCCGGGGTAGCTGGGAAAATTGGGCCAGGGGGGAGTAGGCATCCCCTTGCTGCCGGTAGGCAGGCAAGTTCCAGGCTTGCCGCTGGGCCCCAAGGGTGCGAATCAGATCACGGGTCAGCCATTGAATTAGTCCATTACCGATTTGGTTGCGCCCTTGGGCCCAAGGGCTAGGGTTATAGGCCCAGGCCGTAAAGTAGGGAGGAACCCCAGGTTCCCGGTTGACTGGCAGGGCGTTGCAGACGGTAATAAAGGGCCGCTTCAGGTGATCGGCCACTGTCGCCATGGCGGCGGTAATTTGATCCAGGATTAGCACCTCAATGCCGGCTGACTCAATCGCCGTGGGAGCCTCACGAAACAGCATTTCGGCCTCAGCCTTGACCAGGGCAATGGTGTATTGCAGACCGGGGCGACCGGTGAGGCGGCCCAGGGTCCTGTAGATCTCATGCAGATAGCCTGGTGGGTAGTCTGCCGCACCTATTTCCACCCGGGTAAATCCCAGGTGATCAACCTTGGCCAAGGCGTCAGGCACCCCTAAAAAAAACACCTGGTGACCACGGCGCTGCAGCTCTAGCCCCAGGGTGGCCGTAGGGTTTAAATGGCCGATCGCCGGCGGACAGAAGAGGCCAAATCGTACCATGGTTAGCCCTAGAGAATTTGGGAGAGAAATTTCTGGGTGCGTTCCTCCCGGGGGTTACTGAAAAACTCCTGGGGGGTATTTCCCTCCACCAGGTAACCTTCGTCCATCAGCACCACCCGGTCAGCCACCTCCCGGGCAAACCCCACCTCGTGGGTGACACACACCATGGTCATGCCCGAGTTTGCCAGGGTGCGCATCACGTCCAGCACCTCCCGCACCATTTCCGGGTCAAGGGCGGAGGTGGGTTCGTCGAAGAGCATGATCTTGGGTTGCATGGCCAGGGAGCGGGCAATCGCCACCCGCTGCTGCTGCCCACCGGAGAGTTGCCCTGGAAACTTGTGGGCCTGCTCCAAAATGCCCACCCGTTCTAACAGTTGCAGGGCCACCTCTTGGGCCTTGGCCTTAGGCCAATGGCGTACCCAAATGGGAGCCAGGGTGACATTCTGAAGCACCGTCAGGTGGGGGAACAGATTAAACTGCTGAAACACCATCCCCACCTCCCGGCGAATCGCCTCGATGTTTTTCAGGTCGTGGGAGAGTTTCATGCCATCCACCACAATAACCCCCTTCTGGTAGGTTTCCAGGGCATTAAAGGTGCGGATAAAGGTGGACTTGCCCGAACCGGAAGGCCCCATGATCACCACCACCTCGCCTCGGTTAACCTGTAGACTCACCCCCTTCAACACATGGAAGTTGTTGTCGTACCACTTCTCAACCCCCTCGGCGATAATCATGGGTTGACCCGGGGTGGTGTCAGGTCCCATGGTTTCGGTTTGAGACTGAGTCATAGGGGAATATCCGTTGTTTAAACACCATTTTAGAAGGAGTTCGGTCCCGATTCAGTGAACTGGGTTACAGCTAACCAATAGCTGGACTTAGTGGCCGGTGTGCAACTGTCCTTCTAAATAGCGGCTGCCCTGGGACATGGCGTAGCACAATAGCCAATAAA
>JAYKIM010000038.1:0-9419 GCA_035286245.1 Cyanobacteriota bacterium
AGTGTCTACTTCAGTAAGCAGGAGGATAGTGATGTAAAAAAAGAGACGTAGAGAAAGGAAATGAACTAAATGGCGACTCTACTTTAAATTCCTACCCTAACTGTCTAGACAACGGGGTACACTTTACTTGACCAGGGGGGATTTCTTTCGCCTTAATGCCTCCAAATAGGTGGATTCATCGTAGGGTTTGCCATCCTGCCAGCAGCGCCAGAGAATGCGCCCCCATTTATAGGCTAAAGCCCGAATCGCCTTTTGATGACTCTTGCCAGCCTGCTTCTGCTGCCGGTAAAACGCCTGAGACCACTCTGAATGTCGACGAGCCTGGTCTACCCATTCGACAAAGGTTTGGCGCAGAAAAATGGGACAGGACCAGCGCCAATGAACCCAGCACTTTTTGCCACTTTCTTCTTTAACTGGAGCAATACCGATATAACTCAGGAAAGCTTGAGCCGAACGAAACCGATTACGGTCTTCGCCCAAGGCTGCCAGCAGCCTCGGTGCCAGATGTGGTCCGGCTCCGGGCAAGGCTCGAAAAAGTGCCGCATCGGGTAAAGCCTCAAATAGCTCTGCAATCCGTTGGTTAAACTCAGCTAACTGGGCTAGCACCACCTTGAGCAAGGCGATTAGTCCCAGGGTTAGCGCTTTGGCGGGGACTACGATGGCCTCATCCTCGGGGATTGCCCGTGGGGTGGGCGCACCAGCAAGGATGGGGGACGTCGTCGCAGTTTCGAGTGTCATTATGTTAGATTTGAACCTCATTTGATTGGCATTAGGGGCTGGTCTGCCGCCTGCCTCAAAGGCGAATAGATTATGGAATAGGTTGAACCCGGTTCCCTGAGAATTCGTTAACCTGAAGCAGGGCAAGGGTTAGAGGCGAGGCTGTATGTTAGTAGTCATCGACTGACACTCGTTGCATAGTCGTCCTCTAACCCCGGCAGACTACCCCCTTTTTTGACTTTAAGCTTTTCCTTGGCATGGCGATTAATTGAGCTGAGGAGCGTGCGATATGTTAGTAGACATGCGTGCTGTCGCCCAATGCATAGTCGTCTCCTCGACTGCTTTCCTTCCCGTCTCCCCATAAAGTCAAATGCAGCGGACGATTGAGAGCTGTTGGTGCCGAGTTTAAGGTTATCCGTCGCCGCTGATTTGAACCGTTAGTCGGTCGTCCTGCGCCCATCCATGAGGTTCACTTGATACCAATCCCGGATACGGATAACCCCTTAGTCCTTCGCACAGACTACACGGACGATGTCGCATGGGAAACGCTTTCTGAGGTCGTTCAAGCCCCGGTCGGCGAATTCCGTGCCTATGTAACCTTGGTCAGCAACCCGAGTTACCGGGGGCTCACTGTGGCACAGGTTTTGGAACTACTGCCAGCCGCCTTCCGGCACAACTTCGTCTTCGTCGCCGATGAGACTGCAATTCGCGATTCGGAGCATCCCGTCCTCGTCATCGATCTCCAGGAAGAGCCTGGCCGAACGTTTCGGGTCATCCCCTCGGAAATGTGGGGTGTCGAGAACAACCTCTCGATTGCGAACATGGACTTCCAAGACTTTGTTGACTACGTCGATCTCGACGGTGTGTTTCGCGGCTTTCCGAGAGGCGCCGGCTAAGCGGAGACTTCAGAATAGCGCAGGTCTCGCCGATATCGCTCCACCTTTACTCCTACTGGGGCTAGGGCTACTGCCAGTCCTTAACCCCACAGCACCCGCCACTAAGGCCAAGCCCAAATCGTGTGGGGGCTGGTGATATTGAGCCAAAAGGCCGCTAACCGGGTGCCCGATTCTTGCTCAAGAATGACCCATCTATGCAAGCCAAATCCATTTCTAGCTGTGGCAGTATTACCCTTTGCTGTGCTCCCCCCGCTACCCTAACTGTCTAGACAACGGGGTACACCTTATCCTCACATTCCAGAACGGTTTGGGGAATTGTTCTGGCGCTGATTGAGAATCAAGGCTTTATCTGGCTGGGAGCCGGTCAGGTGGCGTATGATCAAAGCACGCATGGCGAAGGGTTTTATGCAGTCCACCACCACCCATCTAGTCCGTTGGACAACGGCTGATCTGGAGATCTTTGGCGGCGATCGCGCCAATCGCTACGAGATTATTGAGGGAGAACTGTTTGTGACCAGAGCACCCGACTGGAAGCATCAAGCGGTTTGTGGCAGAACTGTCACTCTACTAACCATTTGGTCTGATCAGAGTGGGTTGGGGCAAGCAGCGATCAACCCTGGTATTGTATTTTCGGAATCGGATGCTGTGATTCCTGATGTGGTGTGGGCTAGCTATGAGCGACTGGAGCAGTTGCTGGATGAGGCAGGACATCTCACCGCGGCTCCTGAACTGGTGGTTGAGGTGCTGTCTCCAGGAAAGACGAATGAACAACGCGATAGGGAAGCAAAGCTGAAGCTGTATTCGGTGCGGGGGGTGCTGGAATACTGGATTGTGAATGCTCAGTCCCAAAATGTCGCCGTGTATCGCCGGGAGAATGCGGTTCTGAAGCTGGTGGCAACGCTATATCCGCAGGATGAATTGACCAGCCCAGTTTTGCCCGGTTTTAGCTGCCTAGTCAGCCAGCTTTTCTAGCTGTAAACGCCTAACGCCTACTCAGTAAATGCTTTGACCGATCCACTGGACTCTAAGCGTTCTGGCCAAAGCTCAACGACGAATTGGCTGGGACTGGGTCAAAACTGCCTTGGTGCAAGGCTGGCGGTTACTTGACTCGGTTTGTTTCACTCATGTTAAAGACCCTCAACCGGCTATGGCTTCTCGGAAGCAACATGACCAACTCACCTATCGAATTGAGTTCGAAATACGCACGTACCAGTATGCCCCTGACTAAGTTTTGTCAGTCAACCAGCCCTGAGGCTACCTTTCACCTTGGCGCGGACCTCTAGATAATGGGCCTGTTGCAGCACTATGGCATTGTCTATAAATTGCTCTGGAGTTTTTGGTGGGTGAGCCAGTTCCTCAGATAACCCTCAAAGGGCCGCTACGTACTGGCTCACCAGGGTATCAATGCCAGTGATGGCGGTGCCCACCACCACGGCGTAGGCCCCTAGATCCAGGGCATGGCGGGCCTGGGCTGGGGAGGCGATGCCCCCCTCGCAGATCACCGGTACGGGGCAAGCCTCTACCAGGGTGGCCAGTAACGCCAGGCCGGGAGGGGTCTGGTCCTGGGTGGCGGCGGTGTAGCCAAACAGGGTGGTGCCAACGCAATCGGCCCCCGCTGCCACCGCTTTTAGGGCATTGTCCAGGGTGTCAATGTCCGCCATCACCGGTTTACCCAGGCGATCGTGGATCTGGGCAATTAACTGGGCCAGGGTTTCCCCAGCGGGGCGGAGTCGATCGGTGGCATCGATCGCCACCAGGTCACTGCCCGCCGCCACCACCGCCTCGGCATGGTGAAACTGGGGGGTAATGTAGACCGCCGAGGGGGGCAACACCTGCTTCCACAGTCCGATGATGGGCTGATCCAGGAGATCGCGCACCGCCACAATATGGGCCGGGCTATCAATCCGCACCCCCACCGCCCCCCGTTGCACCGCCGCCGCCGCCATGGCAGCAATCACCCCAGGATCGTGCAGGGGGGAATCGCTGGGGGCTTGGCAGGAAACAATCAGACCGCCCCGCAGGGGGGCCAGGCCAGCATGGGTCATGGGGTTACTCCGGTGGCACGGGGGTAGAGGGGCTCCAGGATCAACCCCTGGGCCGCCGCCACCAGGGCCGGGGCCGACTCGGGGTCGCTGAGGTGGGGCATGACCCCCAGCACCGGCACCTGGGTGAGGTTGGTGATCAGCGGGATCGGCGCCCATTGATCGATCTGATCGGCCGGCAGGGGTTGGGCACAGTTCAAGATAATGCCCCGCAAATCTAGCCCGGTCTGGCGAGCCAGGGCCACATTGGCCACCGCCTGGGCGATCGCCCCCAACTTCACCGGCACCACCAGCACCAGGGGTAGGTGCCAGGCGGCGGCCAGATCCGCCAGGGTAAACTCATCGGTGACCGGCGAGCCCAGCCCCCCTGCCCCCTCCACCAGCACCCAATCGTGGCGCCGGGTCAGATCCGTCAGGGTTTGCCAGATCTGGCCCAAATCAACGGTGCGGTGCTCCAGGGCAGCGGCCAAGGGGGGCGCCAGGGGGGCCTGGAAGGCCTGGGGCATGAGGGTGGCCAGGGGCACCTGGGGGAAAAACAGCCGCTGGTAGAGTTCCCCATCCCCCACCCCGGATTGGACGGGCTTCAGCACCGCCAGCGATCGCTGGGGATGGTGGCGGTGACCATAGGCCAGCAGGGCACTGGTGACCACGGTTTTGCCCACCTCCGTGTCACTGCCGGCCACCAACAGGGCATTGAGACTGGCCATGCTAGTTCACCGTCACCTTGAGGATGTACTGGGAGGAGCGGGGCGATCGCACATCAATCCAGTAGTCCCCATCCTTACCCAGGAGCCCCTGCCAGGACAACACCCGGGAGGCATCGGGAATCAGCTCACCCCCCGGACCCCGCACATCCAGGGTGACGGGGCCGGTGACATTGGGCAGATCCAGGGCCATGGTCTGACCCGCCCGGGCATTGACCACGTAGCGCTGCACCCGCTCTTCACTGACCTGGCCGCTCAACTGTACGCTGGTCTGACCGGCGGGAATTTGTACCCGCTGCTCCCGTGTCACCGGAGTGGGGCTGGGGACCGGGGTGGGAGTGGGGGTCGGAGTTGGAGTCGGGGTAGGTTTGGGGGTCGGCGTCGGCGTGAGGTCGGGTAGGGGGATGGGCTGCAGCGGCTCGGGGGCCGGTTCGGGCTCGGGGGGTGGGGGCGCCTGGAGACTGACCTTTAACTGGTAGTCGCTTTGTTGTAACCCCTGGACCGGGCGGAGTTGTAGGGTATATTGCCCCCTACTGGGCAGGGGACCCTGCCAATTCAGTACCCGCTGGCCCGACTCCAGAGGGCTGCCCAGGGGATCCAGGAGGGTCAACAGCACCCCTTCCCCCGTCAACCCCGCCTTCAGCAGCTGGTTAGCCTCCCCCTGGAACTGGTAGTTAACGGTCTCATTGCTGCGCAGGGAACCGGAAACCGTCCGGTCTTGATCAACGGCGATGGGTAGGGCCTGGGTGTATTCCACCGGTTCCGTCGGAGTCGGCGGGGTGGGTTCCGGGGCAGGGGTGGGCGCCGGTACTTGGGGCTCCAGGGTGATTTCCGGGGTGGGGGTGGTCTCCGGAGCGGGGCGATTCAGCAGGGTGACCGCCAGCCAGCCCGCCAGGCCCGCCAATAGGGCCAGGGCACCGCCGATTACGGCCACCGCCCAGGGGTTTTCCCAGACTGACTCGGCGGGGGCGGGGGGTGGGGACGCGGTAAGGGTGCGGGGCGGCGCGGTCACCTGGGTGGGTTGGTAGGCCCGTCCCACCGCTACGGTTTTGACCTGGGAGGGGGGGGCAGGGGCCGGGCGGGGCGGGGCCGGCGCGGTGGTGGGCGTGCCCAGGGCCTGGGCCATTTCACTCACCGACTGGTAGCGATCGCCGGGTCGGTAGCTAATCGCCCGGTTCAACATCTGGGCTAGCCCCGGACTCACCCGGGCGTAGGGCTCCCAGTTCCAGGTCAGATTCACATCGTCAAACAGGTCCTGGGGTTCCCGCCCGGTTAGTAAAACAAGGGCGGTCACCGCCAGGGCGTAGAGATCACTACTGGGGTAGGCCCGACCGGATTGAATTTGTTCACTGGGGGCGTAGCCCAGCTTACCGACGGAGGTGGCCTGGGTGGGCATGCCCAGCATCTGCACCCGGGTAAACACCTCCTTCACCACGCCAAAGTCAATCAAGATCGGCAACTGGTCACTGTGGCGCTGCAGAATGTTGTCGGGGCTGATGTCGCGGTGAATAATCCCCTTGCTGTGGAGGTGGGCCAGCACCGGTAGTAACTGCTGCAAAAATTGGCGCACCTCCGCCTCGGAAAAGGTCATCCCCTGAGCGAGGCGTTGGTTGAGCAGATCCCGGTAGCTGGTGCCGTCGATGTAGTCCTGCACCAGAAACAGCCGCTGGTTTTCTTCGAAGATGGCCTGGAACTTGGGCACCTGGGGATGGTTAATGGCGTAGAGGATCTCCGCCTCCCTCTGGAATAGCTGCAGGGACTTCTCGGTCATGCCATTGCCCTGCTGGGGTTCAAACTCCTTGATGGCACAGAGTTCGTTGAAGCGGCCCAGATCCTCCGCCAGGTAGGTGCGACCAAAGCCTCCCTGGCCCAGGGGTTGGAGCAGGCGATAGCGGCTTTGCAGGGTGGTTCCAGCGGGGATGGGAGAGGGCATAGGTTGACAGCTAGCGGGGGGGTGTCAGGCCAGGTCTTGGCGACGGACTGGACACGGCAGAAAAATCGCCACCGCTCTATATTACCCTACGGCTCCAGCGCTCTGGGGTTACCGCCCTGGCCAGAACCCAGAGCCCAGGCCCAGGCCGGTTTGCCCCCGCCGTCGGGGTGTAAAGTCCCCCCTGGAATCTGGCCTCAGGGTCTGTCAGAATAGGGGGAATCGGGGACCAGGATGGCGTTCCTCGGATGCTCTCTCTCCTTAACCTTACCGATCCTTTGGCCATGGCGTTCAAACAACCGATCCTGCTAGGGGGACTGGGCCTATCCGCCACCCTATGGCTGCTGCAGACGGTCCACATTAGTCTTTTTGATAGCTCTACCTTGCTCAGTGCCATGGCCCTGGCCACCGGCCTCTGGTGGTGGCGGCGTCGCGATCCGCTGCCCGTCTCCCCCCGCCCCATCGCGCCACCGATGGTGGATCGATCTCGGGTGGAGGCGGCCTTGACCCGGGTCACCGGGTTAATTGCTAGCCTGGCGGCGGAGTCGGGCAGCGATAGTTCCTCAGCAAGGGGCTACAGTGATCAGGCTAAGCACATTTTGGCGGAGCTGGACCGTGTCGATCTGCGGTTGGCGGTGGTGGGCGATCGCCACACCGGCAAAACTACCCTGGTGGAGGCCCTGACCCTGGCCCTGGGGGACGGTCTGCCCGCAGCGAGGGGCCCTAGCCTGACGGAGCTGGCCCTGATCCACGACGGCCCCCCGCCCGATCCGCTCACCTACGATGGGGTGTTGCTGGTCACCGACGGCGACCTGACGGACTCCAGTTTCTCTTGGCTGCAGCAACGGCTGCTGACCGGGCAGGGGGCGGTGCTGGTGTTCACAAAAACCGATCACTACTCCCCCGCCGATCGCCAGACCCTGATCGATCAACTGCAGCAACGGGTCCAGGCCCTACCCGCCCCGGTGCCCGTGGTGGCGGTGGCGGTGGCCCCCCGCCCCACTAAGGTGCGACGCCACCAGGCCGACGGTCGCCTGGAGGAATGCCTGGAACCCTCCCCCGTGGTGCTGGAGCCCCTGCCCCAGGTGGTGCGGGACAACCTGCTCGCGGCCCAAGCTAACCTGGTGGCCGCCACCGCCCTCCGCCAGGCCGAGGCCCTGGCCGATCAGGTGCAAACCGACCTCAACCAGGTGCGGCGACAACGGGCCCTACCCCTGGTGGAGCAACTGCAGTGGGTGGCTGGGGCGGCGGCCTTCGCCAATCCGGTCCCCAGCCTGGACCTGTTGGCCACCGTTGCCATCAACGGCCAGCTGATTATGGACCTGGGGCAACTCTACGGCTTTAACCTCTCCCTTGATCAGGCCAAGGTGGCCGCCGGCACCCTGGCTGGCCTGACGGTGAAGCTGGGGTTGGTGGAGATCTCCAGCCAGGCCCTGACCGCCGTGCTCAAGAGTCACTTTGCCACCTACCTGGCGGCGGGCACCGTGCAGGGCCTCAGTGCCGCCTACCTGACCCGGATGGCGGGCCTGACGCTGATCGACTACTTTGAACGGGCCGCCCTGGCCGGCACCCCTGCCACCGCCCTGTCCTGGTCCACCATTGCCCAGCACCTGCAGGAGGTGATCGGCCAAAACCGGCAGCCCAACCTGCTCACCGCTCTGGTAAACCAGGGTCTGTCGATCCTGCGGCCCAGCCCCGCCGCCCTGGGTCCGGCTCCGGTAACCCTTGAGGCCCAGGTTTTGGCGCCAGCCCTGGACAGCGATCGCATTCCCGCCTAGAATTCCCCCATTCCATCCCTTGCCCGCCATGGCCCTTTCCTTGTTACCCCGCGCTCGTCAAACCCTGAACCAGGCCGTGGCTCGCTACTCCGCTGCCCTGCAGGGGAGGGGCGGCGATCAGAACGGCCATGTTAGCGCTGTGAAAACCGGCCTTGGCCAGATGGAGAGCCTGACCGCCAAGCTGGACAGTCGCTGTTTGAAGGTGGCGGTGTTTGGCCTGGTGAGTCGGGGTAAGTCGGCGGTAATCAATGCCCTGATCGGTGAGCCCCTGTTGGATACGGGCCCCTGCCATGGGGTCACCCGCTGGCCCCGTTCGGTCTACTGGCAGCCCTCCCTAGCGACGGAGGGGGACCAGGTCCCCTGGCAAATGGAGTTAATCGATACCCCGGGGCTGGATGAGGTGGGGGGGGACATCCGCAGCGATATGGCCCAAACCGTGGCTCGCCAGGCGGATTTAATTCTGTTTGTGGTGGCGGGGGAAATGACCCGCCAGGAATACCTGGCCCTGCTGGATCTGTGGCAGCAGCATAAACCCCTGCTGTTGGTGTTTAACAAAGTTGATCTCTACCCCGACCTTGATCGCCAGGCCGTCTACACTAACCTGCAACAGCTCTGCCAGAGTTTGGGGGAAACCCCTGCCCCCGCCTCGGCGGTGGTGGATGGGGTGGTGATGGTAGCGGCTGACCCGGCCCCCTGGCCGGTGCGGACCGAGTGGCCCGACGGTCGGGTGACGGAGACCTGGGAAAAGCCCCCGGCCCAAATCGAGCCGCTCCGCCAGGCCCTGCTCACCCTGGTGAGGGAGGAGGGCACCGCCCTGGTTACCCTCAATGCCCTCCGCAGCGCCCGCCAGATTGAATCCGCCCTGGTCAGCCATGTCAGCCAGCTACACCGCGACCGGGCCGATGCGATCATCTGGGAGTTTGCCAAGTATAAGGCCCTGGCGGTGGCCCTCAACCCGTTGGCGGGGCTGGATCTACTGGGGGGGGCGATCGCCGATCTGGTGATGATTCGTCGCCTGGCCCAGGTCTACGGCTTTCCCCTGACCAACCACCAGGTGGGGCAGCTCTGGAAGGCGATTCTAAAAAGTTCCGGGGTGCTGGTGTTAAGTCAACTGGGCAGTGGCCTGCTGGGGGCAGGAAAAACCACCGCCGCCCTGGTTAGTCTGGCGGATAGCGCCTCCGGAGTGACCGCCCTGGTGGGGGCGATGACCGCCCAGGCCAGCGCCGCGGGCTACGGTACCTACGCCGTCGGTAAAGCCACCCAAACCTACCTGGAGCAGGGCTGTAGCTGGGGACCGGAAGGCATCAGCGCCACCCTCCAGCAGGTTCTGCAGGAAACCGGCAGTGCCCCTA
>JAYKIM010000039.1:0-3942 GCA_035286245.1 Cyanobacteriota bacterium
AGCAGATGGTGCAACGGGGTTGGGCCGGGGCGGGCCAGGTGGGGGTGACCGGCTGCTCCTACGGCGGTTACTACAGCGCCCAGCTGATCAGCCGCTTTCCCCGTTTGGTGGCCGCCGCCAACCCCCAGTGCTCCCTGCTGGACACCCTCACCGAGTGGCAACTGGGCTACGGGGCGCTGCTGGCCTACCTGGTGGGCCAAACCCCCATGGAGGCCCCCCAGCGTTATCAGCGGGACTCCCCCCTCTATCAGGCCACCGCCATTCGCACCCCAACCCTGCTGTTCCACGGCGCTGAAGATTTTTTGCAACTGGCGGTGGTGCGTAACTTTCACGATGCGATCGCGGCGGCGGGGGTGCCCGTCACCCTCTACGAGTTTGAAGGCCTCGGCCACAGTCTGATCGACCCGGAATTTCAATACCTGGCGGCCCAGCTACAGGTGGCCTTTTTCCGCCAATACCTGCAACCGACCTCGGCTTTGCCCCCGGTCGCCCCGCGGGCGGGTTCCGGGGGTTAGAATAGGAAAACTATTAGCACGGGTTAAATTGGGTTATGTCCGTTATTGCTGCGATCGCAGTCATTGCGTTACTGGTGGCCGTCCATGAAGCGGGTCACTTTTTGGCGGCTCGCTGGCAGGGCATCCATGTCAATCGCTTTGCCATTGGCTTTGGCCCGATTCTCTGGCGTTACCAGGGGCCCCGCACCGAATATTCCCTACGGGCCATTCCCCTGGGGGGGTTTGTCGGGTTTCCCGACGATGATCCCGACAGCCCGATTCCCCCCAATGACCCCAACCTGCTGAAAAATCGACCG
Organism: Cyanobacteriota bacterium; assembly: GCA_035286245.1. Taxonomy (GTDB): domain Bacteria; phylum Cyanobacteriota; class Cyanobacteriia; order Phormidesmidales; family Phormidesmidaceae; genus Nodosilinea. Next base: position 812 of record JAYKIM010000039.1, read on the forward strand.
ATTTTGGACCGGGCCATTGTGATTAGCGCCGGGGTGATTGCCAACCTGGTGTTCGCCTACCTGGTGTTTGTGGCCCAGTTCACCACCGTTGGCATTCCCGAAACCTTCAATCCCCAACCGGGCATCCTGGTGCCCCAGGTGATGGCGGACACCTCCCCCGCCGCCAAGGCGGGGATTCGCCCCGGTGATGTGCTCACCCAGGTTAACGGCCAACCCCTGGGGGCGACGGAGACGACCATTCCTGAGTTTATTCAGGTGATCCAGGCTAACCCTAACCGGCCGGTACAGCTCACCCTGCAGCGGGGCAGTCGCAACCTTAATCTGGCGGTGACTCCGACGGTGGGGCCCGATGGCACGGCGGTGATTGGAGTGCAACTACAGCGCAACGGGGACTTTGGCTATCGGCGCCCCCGTCATCCCTTCGAGGTGTTCGGTCTAGCGGCCCAGGAATTCCAGGGTATGCTGATTCGCACCGTCCAGGGGTTTACCCAGTTGGTGACCAACTTTAGTGAAATGGCCAGTCAGGTGGCCGGGCCGGTGAAAATTGTTGAACAGGGGGCGGACCTGGCCCAGTCCAGCCTGGCCATGCTGTTTCCCTTCACCGCCATCATCAGTATTAACCTGGCGATTATTAATATTTTGCCCCTACCGGCCCTGGACGGTGGCCAGCTGGCCTTTCTGCTGGTAGAGGCCTTGCGGGGTAAGCCCCTGCCCAATCGTCTGCAGGAAAACGTCATGCAGACCGGTCTCGTGCTGTTACTGGGGCTGGGGGTGTTTCTGATTGTGCGGGACACCAGTCAGCTGGAAATCTTTCAAAATCTGGGGCAATAGTGGCCCAGCGTCGCCCTACCAAGGCCCAGCGAGCTCGGGAAATCCTGGCCCGTCTGCAGGAACGTTACCCGGAGGCCACCTGCTCCCTCAACTACATCACCACCCTGCAACTGCTGGTGGCCACCATCCTCTCCGCCCAGTGTACCGATGAGCGGGTCAATCAGGTGACCCCGGCCCTTTTCCAGCGCTACGCCGATGCCCAGGCCTTCGCGGAGGCGGATCTGCTGGAGCTGCAGACCTTGGTGAAATCCACCGGGTTTTACCGCAACAAGGCCAAAAATATCCAGGCCGCCTGTCGCAAAATTGTCCAGGAGTTTGGGGGGGAGGTGCCCCAGACCATGGCGGAATTGCTCACCCTGCCCGGGGTTGCCCGCAAAACCGCCAATGTGGTGCTGGCCCATGGCTACGGTATTAACGCCGGGGTGACGGTGGACACCCACGTTAAACGCCTCAGTCAACGGCTGGGGCTGACCAAACACCAGGATCCCGCTAAAATTGAGCAGGATTTGATGAAGTTGCTGCCCCAGCCCGACTGGGAAAATTGGTCAATTCGGCTGATCTACCACGGTCGGGCGGTGTGTATGGCGCGGCGACCTAATTGTCAGGCCTGCTTACTGGCGGACCTGTGCCCCTCGGCGGCCTAGAGGTTAGGGGCAATTGACGGGTTACCCATGGCAATCCCAGGGGGGGAGGATGAGGACATGACCGATGACTTTCAGATTTGTGATGGGGATCTCCCCAGAGATCGCCTGGAGCGCTACCTTCAGGCCAGCGCCATAGCCTGTGACACCGAAACCATGGGGTTGATTCCCCACCGAGATCGGCTCTGTCTGGTGCAACTGGCGGACCCCCAGGGTGCGGTCACCGTGGTGCGGATTGCCCCGGGTCAGGCCGCCGCTCCCCGGCTACAGCAGCTGTTGGAGGCCCCCCAATGCCTGAAGATTTTCCACTTTGCCCGGTTCGACCTGGCCACCCTGCGCCACCACCTGGGTATCCAGGTGGCCCCGGTGTTTTGCACCAAGCTGGCCAGTAAACTGGTGCGCACCTATAGCCCCAAGCACGGCCTCAAGGACGTGATCAAGGAGCTGCAGGGAATTGAACTGGATAAAACCGCCCAGAGTTCAGACTGGGGCAATGCCCTCAACCTGTCTGAGGAGCAACTGAATTATGCCGCCAATGATGTCCGCTACCTGCACTCGGTCTACACCACCCTGGCGGCCATGCTAGAACGGGAGGGGCGCCACCAGCTGGCCCAGGATTGCTTTGCCTGCCTACCCACCCTGGTCAGGTTGGATCTGCTGCAGTTCGCCGGGATTTTTGACCATTGAGGGGCAAGGTCCAGTTCACCGCCTCTATCGGGCCTTAACCATTCTGTGGCAAGCTGAAAACAGTTATTGCAGGCACCACTCCCATGGCCACCATTACCCTTGAACAAAATCAGTACCCCACCTATCGCCTGGAGGACCCCGAGGATCAGGCGGTGGCCTGGGTGGTGCCTGACCGGGGAGGAATCGTCACCCATTGGCAGGTGGGGGGCCAGGAGATCTTTTATTTGGATGGGGAGCGGTTCAAGGACCCCAGTCTCTCCGTGCGGGGGGGAATTCCCCTGCTGTTTCCCATCTGCGGCAACCTGGTGAACGACACCTACCAGCTGCAGGGCCAGGCCTACTCCCTACCCCAGCACGGTTTCGCCCGCAGTCTGCCCTGGACCGTCACCCAGCAATCTACGGCAGCGGGGGCCAGTCTCACGGTTACCCTGACCAGCAATGATCACACCCGGCCCGTCTATCCCTTCGAGTTTACCCTTGACTACACCTATACCCTACGGGGCCGTAGCCTAGAGCTGCGGCAGCGCCACCACAATCATTCCGCCACCCCCATGCCCTTTTCCACCGGCATCCATCCCTACTTTGCCGTGGCTGATAAGTCGTTGCTCACCGTTGATTTGCCCGCCACCCAGTACCAGGTGAAGGGGGAGCCCAGGGTGCATGAGTTTGGGGGCCAGTTTGACTTCGATCAGGAGGAGATTGATGTCGCCTTTATCAACCTGACGGGGAAATCGGCCACGGTCTGCGATCGCGGTCGCCAGACCCGCCTCACCGTAAACTTTGATGACCATTATTCCACCCTGGTGTTTTGGGCCGTTAAGGGCAAGGACTTTTACTGCCTAGAACCCTGGACCGGCCCCCGCAATGCCCTCAACACCGGCAACCACCTGCTCACCATTCCCCCAGGGGAAGCCCTGGAAACCATCATCACCATGACCATTGACCCCCTCTAGGGGGAATGGTGAACCGTTC
>JAYKIM010000040.1:0-8959 GCA_035286245.1 Cyanobacteriota bacterium
CTGGGCACGGAAACCTACCTGGACCACCTTCGCCAGGCTAAGGCCATGGTGGATATCCCCATTATTGCCAGCCTGAATGGCTCCAGCCTGGGGGGCTGGGTAGACTACGCTGGCCAGCTGCAAGCGGTGGGGGCGGATGCGATCGAGCTGAATATCTACTGGATTCCCACCGATCTGGAGCTGAGTGGTGCCGATGTGGAGCAGGCCTACCTGGATATTGTGATCGCCGTGAAGCAGGCGGTGTCGATTCCGGTGGCGGTGAAGCTCAGCCCTTTCTTTAGTAACATGGCCAACATGGCCAAGCGCCTCAGCGGCGTCGGTGCCGACGGACTGGTGCTGTTTAACCGTTTTTACCAACCGGACATCGACATCGAAAACCTGGAGGTGCAACCCAACCTGATCCTCAGTGCCCCCCAGGAGCAACGCCTGCCCCTCACCTGGGTAGCCCTGCTCTACGGCAAACTACCCCTGAGCCTGGCCGCCAGTAGCGGCATCAGCCGGGCCGAGGATGTGGTGAAGTTGCTGATGGCGGGGGCCGATGTCACCCTGCTGGTGGCCACCCTACTGCGCCACGGCATCGGCCACCTGAAAACCCTCGAGCAGGACCTGCAGCGGTGGCTAGAGGAGCACGAGTACGCGTCCCTGGCCCAGCTCCGGGGCAGCATGAGCCAATTGAAGTGCCCCAACCCCAGTGACTTTGAGCGGGTCCAGTACCTGCGGGCTATCCAGTCCTACCAGCCCATCTGGGCCGCAGATTATCCAGTAATGAAGTGATCGAAGTTCTGGCACCAAATCCAAGTCACCGGCTTCAAAAAGGTTAAACCCCAGGGACGAGTTCAATGCGCCCTGTTGAGCCGGGGGTGCCCAAGCAAAATTTTGGTATTACCCTTGCAACTCCAGCTGGGGAAAAACTAAAGTCAGAAACTTACCAACCATGGGGGATCTTCCCATTCATCTAGCAACGCCAGAGCCTGGTGACCTATCGTCTAGGATTTTGGCTAACTAAGGTCACCCTGTAACGGGTCAAGCCGGGGCAAGGTGGAGCGAGTCCGGGGAATTGCCTGCTCGATCGCAATCCGGGGCAATCGGTGTTTAAATCCACAGAGAATTTCCCAGGAAATGGTATTAGCTATGGCTGCCCAATCGTCAGGACTAATCTGCTGATCCCCGTCCTGACCAAGGAGGGTAACCACATCTCCCTCCTGCAGATGAGGAATAGAAGTAGCGTCGATCATTAACTGATCCATGGTAATCGCCCCCACCTGTTGTACCCGCTTCCCCTTGACCAAGACTTGAAAGCGGTTAGATAGCGATCGAGGCACCCCATCGGCATAGCCAATACCCACCACCCCCAGGCGCATCGGGCGATCGGTGACAAACTGGTGCCCGTAGCTAATCCCCGTGCCGACGGGCACCTCCTTGAGGTGGGTGATGCGAGCCTTAACCTGCATAACGGGCTGAAGATTTAATCGCCCCTGCAGGTGAGGAGCTGGATAGAGCCCATAGAGCCCTAAACCCACCCGCACCATGTCATAGTGCAGGGTTGGATTGGCTAGGCTGGCGGCGGTATTAGCCAGGTGCAACCGAGGTGGTAATAGTTGTTGGGTCCTCAACTGACCAATAGCATCAGCAAATCGTTGCTGCTGCTGCTCCATAATGGTAGAATTTGGGCTATCTGCGGTAGCCAGATGGGAATAGAGACTGGCAATTCGCAGGTGAGGGAGTTGACGGACAAACCGTACAAACTCAACCGCCTCAGACCAGGGAAAACCCAATCGACTCATCCCCGTATCTAACTTCAGATGAACACTGGCGGGGCGAGCAGCCACCAGACCGGAAAGCACTTCCGAAAACACTAATGCCTGTTTGGGCATCACTAAGGTAGGCTGCAACCGCCAGTGGGCCATAGCCTCCATTTCCTCCGGACTGTTCACCGCCCCCATCACTAAAATCGGAGCCTGAATTCCCGCCACCCGCAATTCCATACCCTCCGGCACAGTGGCTACCCCCAGCCAAGTGGCCCCAGCGCTAAGGGCGACCTGGGCTACGGTGACGGCTCCATGGCCATAGGCATCAGCCTTAACAACCGCCATCAGATCAGTGGAGGGACTGAGGTGTGCCCTAATTTGCTGGACATTGTGGCGCAAAGCCACGGTATTAATTTCTACCCAAGCCCGACAGCATCGCATTGGCTGCAAACTCGGAGTCTGTTCCCAACTCAGCATACCTAACTCCTTCCCACCATGACTAGGGCCCATCCTAGCGCCCTCGATGGGCCCTAGTCCAGCGCCCCAACCGGATCTAGAGGGTTTGTGCTAACATCAACCTAAATCCTTCATCCTATATACAGATGAGTAAGGTTCTAGTGCTCAATGCCTCCTACGAACCGCTCAACATCACGAGCTGGCGACGGGCTGCTGTGCTCATTATCAAGGGCAAAGCTGAGCAGGTGGAACACAACGGTAAGTTTCTCTACGCCGATTTTCCCTTGCCCACTGTAATTCGCCTCCGTCACTACGTGCGCATTCCCTATAAAGATATTCCACTAACCCGTCGCAACCTTTTGCAGCGAGACGATCACACCTGCCAGTACTGTGGTTACAAGGGCGATGGCCTTACCCTTGATCACGTTGTTCCCCGTTCTCGAGGGGGGGGAGACAGCTGGGAGAATATGGTGGCTGCCTGTGTGCGCTGCAATGTTAAGAAAGGCAACCGCACCCCTAAGGAAGCTGGCATGCTTCTGGTGAGTCAGCCTCGCAAGCCCCACAGCAGTCTTTACTTTGAAGTGACCCGTCAAATTCACGGCGGCCTACATCAGGAATGGAAGAAGTATGTGATCGGGATTACCTAGGCTTTATAGCCGAAAAATCCCTGGATAACCTCACCCAGCCCTACCCAGTCTGAGCATTTCCCTGGTTGGTGAAGCCTGGCCAGAGAATTAAGGATTCCAGAAATTACAACGTCTTATCCACAATTTGGTAGCGTTAATAACGGCAGAGTGCTTGCCGTCGTTGAAATTATGATTTAGCACCCATGGGTATTTATCTATGACCGCATGTGAGTACAGACCAGGATTAGAAGGGGTACCAGCGACCCAGTCTGGTATCAGTTTTTTAGACGGGCAGGCTGGCATCCTTGAATACCGTGGTATTCGAATTGAAGAACTGGCAAAGCACAGTAGCTTTCTCGAAACCGCCTACCTACTCATTTGGGGAGTACTTCCCTCCCATGCCGAGTTAGAGGCCTTTGAACATCAAATTCGTTACCATCGCCGTCTTAAGTACCGCATCCGCGACATGATGAAGTGTTTCCCAGAAAGCGGCCACCCGATGGATGCCCTGCAGGCCTCTGCCGCCGCCCTAGGGTTATTTTATTCGCGACGAGCCTTAGATAACCCCATCTATATTCAAAAGGCGGTGGTACGACTGCTGGCGAAAATTCCCACCATGGTGGCGGCATTTCAACTGATTCGCAAGGGCAATGACCCGGTACAACCTCGAGACGATCTAGACTATGCCGCCAATTTTCTGTATATGCTCAACGAGCAGGAACCCGATCCCCTGGCGGCTCGGATCTTTGATATTTGCCTTACCCTGCATGCTGAGCACACAATTAATGCCTCCACTTTTTCCGCCATGGTCACGGCCTCTACCCTCACCGACCCCTACGCCGTAGTGGCCTCGGCGGTAGGTACCCTGGCTGGGCCTCTGCATGGTGGTGCTAATGAGGAAGTTATTGAGATGCTGCAAACCATTGGCAGTATTGAGAATGTCCGTCCCTTTGTGGATCGTTGCATCGAACAGAAAACTAAAATCATGGGTTTTGGTCATCGGGTTTACAAAGTCAAGGATCCGCGAGCTACCATTCTTCAGGGGTTAGCAGAGCAGCTATTTGATAAGTTTGGCCAGGATGAATACTATGCGATCGCCTTGGAAATGGAGCAGGCCGTGTCTGAGAAGCTAGGCCATAAGGGAATCTACCCCAATGTGGATTTCTACTCTGGCCTTGTATACCGCAAGTTGGATATTCCAGTCGATCTATTTACCCCCGTCTTCGCCATTGCTCGAGTGGCCGGCTGGCTAGCCCACTGGAAAGAACAGCTCGCGGAAAACCGAATTTTCAGGCCAACCCAAATCTATACAGGGGTCCGTAGTCAAGACTACGTTCACCTGACCAATCGACCACCCGGTTGGGATCAAGATAAGTTTCAAATCTCCCTACCGTCTTAATCAATGGGTCTTACCCCCCTGGGCACACCCCCAACTATGACGCACCATACCTATAGTGACGATTTTCAGGAACTCCTGCCCCTCTTCATCCACTGGATGGGAGGGCTTTTTCTTTGGCGGAGGGATGGGTCTCACCCCCCTGGGCACACCCCCAATTATGACGCACCATACCTATAGTGACGATTTTCAGGAACTCCTGCCCCTCTTCATCCACTGGATGGGAGGGCTTTTTCTTAGCCGTATAAGCATACTATAGCTTCAACCATAACCTTGAGAGTGGGAGTGATAGCTGACTTTTATATCTCAGCATTTTGTAGGAGATAAAAATTAGGCCTAGAAGCTGATGCGCCTGCTTGAATTAAGACATTGTCGGTGATCTGCTCAGGTCCACAGCTCCCCGAAGGCTCAGGTCGACCTTCGAGGTCAAAAATCTACACCATTACCCACGGCTGAGGATATAGTTAGGAGTTAGCTAGCATTCTCAATAGGCAGTTGGGTTGGCTATGCTTTCCATAGTTATACCGGGTCAATGCCTATGGAAAGACCTACAGATGACTATCGTTGAAGGCTTCAAACAACTCCTGACATAGGTTATGTTTAAGGGGAATGGGGAAGGGGTAACACATGAACCAAGGAATTGACCTACAGGCCAGCTTTATACGATCGTTAACCGGTTTTGGCCTGCCGTCTGGCCTGGCTAAGGCTCTCTGGCTACCGTTGCCAATGGTGCTGATCTTAATCGGCGCCACTGTTAGTATTTTCGTAACAGTTTGGCTAGAACGAAAGATTTCCGCTGCTGCCCAGCAACGCATTGGGCCAGAGTATGTAGGCCCTCTAGGTACTCTTCAGGCCGCCGCCGATGGTATAAAACTCATCTTCAAGGAAGATATAACCCCGGCTAAGGCTGATCCAATTCTGTTTACCTTGGGGCCAGCCATCGTAGTTATTCCCGTATTTCTCTCCTACCTGATTGTTCCCTTTGGCCAGAATATGGTGATTACGGACATTGGGGTAGGCATTTTCCTCTGGATTGCCCTATCCAGTATTGCCCCCATTGGTCTGCTAATGGCGGGCTACTCCTCTAATAACAAATACTCTCTATTAGGTGGCTTGAGGGCGGCTGCCCAGTCCATTAGTTACGAAATTCCCATGGCGCTGGCGGTACTGGCGGTGGTCCTCATGTCCAATAGCCTCAGCACCATTGACATTGTTAATCAGCAGTCTGGCTATGGCATCCTGGGTTGGAATATTTGGCGACAACCGGCTGGTTTTTTAATTTTTTGGATTGCGGCCTTAGCAGAGTGTGAACGGCTGCCCTTTGATTTACCGGAGGCTGAGGAAGAACTGGTCGCCGGTTATCAAACGGAGTATACGGGCATGAAGTTTGGCCTGTTCTACGTGGGTTCCTACGTTAATCTGGTCCTGTCTGCCCTAATTGTCTCTATTCTTTACTTGGGTGGTTGGGAGTTCCCTCTGTCGATTTCCTGGCTATCCAGTCTCCTAGGAATTAGTGAAACTACCCCTTGGCTACAGGTTATAGCTGCTTCTATTGGCATAATGATGACTTTGTTTAAGGCTTATGCTCTGGTATTTACGGCGATCCTGCTGCGATGGACAGTACCCCGGGTGAGAATTGATCAATTGCTTGACTTTGGTTGGAAGTTTTTGCTGCCGGTGTCCCTGGTTAACCTGCTACTGACCGCTGGTCTCAAGCTTGCTTTTCCCATAGCCTTTGGGGGCTAGGGGAAGCTGAGGTTATTCTGTCCTAAGGTCTTAAGCTACGGCTATCTCTACCGATATGCGCAGCTGCTGATATTCCTAAATCTAAACCGTCTAAACTCTCAAGAATGCTGGAGGATTGCCCATGCTAGGTTTTCTCAAACAAATTGGCGATTACGCCAAGGAGAGCTTTCAGGCAGCCAAGTACATTGGTCAAGGGTTATCGGTTACCTTTGACCATATGGGTCGTCGCCCTATTACTGTTCAATATCCCTACGAAAAGTTAATTCCATCGGAACGCTTCCGTGGTCGCATTCACTTTGAGTTTGACAAATGTATTGCTTGCGAGGTTTGTGTGAGGGTATGTCCGATCAACCTACCGGTGGTAGATTGGGACTTTGATAAGGCAACTAAGAAGAAAACCCTAAAGCACTATAGTATCGACTTTGGGGTTTGCATTTTCTGTGGCAACTGCGTGGAGTACTGCCCGACTAACTGTCTATCCATGACTGAAGAGTATGAGTTGGCCACCTATGATCGCCATGAGCTCAACTACGACAATGTGGCCCTAGGTCGTCTACCCTACAAGGTCACTCAAGATCCTATGGTCACACCGCTGCGAGAGCTGGCCTATCTCCCTAAGGGAGTAATGGATCCCCACGATTTGCCACCTAACTCGCGGCGAGCCGGTAAACTACCCCAGGAAATCTTGGAGGAAACGGCGACGGAGCCCAAGGGTCAGGCCTGATCAAGTTGACTGGCTCGGCTATCTCAGTCAGGCCTTAGAACAAATTTTAACGTTGATTGTTTAGCAGGAGCACAAGCCAGTGACCTTAGGACAAGGGGTTCAATTCGTTACCTTCATACTGCTTGCAGCCATGATGCTGGGTAGTGCCCTCGGCGTGGTGCTATTAGAAAATATCGTTTACTCGGCCTTTTTGCTGGGGGGTGTTTTTATTAGCATAGCGGGTATGTATATCCTCCTCAACGCCGGGTTTGTAGCCGCAGCCCAGGTACTAGTCTACGTGGGTGCGGTGAACGTACTGATTTTGTTTGGCATTATGTTGGTGAATAAACGCCAGCCCCTTACCCCCATGACCCGAGCCTGGCTCAGCCAGTTGGCTACCGGTGGCGTTTGTGCAGGGCTGTTTGCTCTGCTAGCGGTAGCGGTTTCAAACACCCCCTGGGTCCTATCTGACCTCACTCCCATAGGGGAAGGCGCCATCATCGAAATTGGTAAGCACTTCTTTTCTGATTATTTACTACCCTTCGAGCTTGCCTCCGTCCTGCTGCTGATTGCCCTGATTGGCGCAATTGTGCTGGCCCGTCGCGAATTTATTCCTGATGTGGCGCCGGGGCAACCTGAGCCGGACACTTTACAGCTTCCAGAACGCCCCCGTGAGTTGGTGTCTGCTAGCTCCCTCAGTAATCTCCCTGAATCTTAGCGCTCTGCCCTACCTCCTACCATGCAACTCCAGTACTTTTTGATCGTTGCCGCCGCCCTATTTTGTATTGGCATTTATGGCCTGGTCACCAGTCGTAATGTGATCCGCGTTCTAATGTCCATTGAGCTGATGCTTAACGCGGTTAATCTCAATCTCATGGCCTTTTCTAACTACCTTGACCCGGTAGGTATTAATGGTCAGGTTTTTGCTGTTTTTGTGATTAGCATTGCGGCGGCTGAGGCAGCGGTGGGGTTAGCGATAGTATTGTCTATCTACCGAAACCGCGATACTGTTGACATGGAGCAGTTTAACCTACTGAAGTGGTAATGCTTAGTCTAAAGGCTATAGTTTGCTTAAACCTTTAGCTAGGGCGCTGTGTTGCTCTTACTTTCCTCCTTAGCCAGTGCAGCTTAACCAAGTTATTATTGCTCACAAGGCTCAAAACCGGCTCAGTCAGCAGTGGGCAGAGACTTGCGCCAATCAATTAGAAGCAATGGGGACTCGGGTTTTACGGGGTCCTAGTGGCCCCAAGGATAATCCTTATCCAGTTTTTTTAGCATCGGTTAGCCAACCCATCGATCTAGCGATCGTGTTTGGCGGTGATGGTACTGCTCTAGCTGCAGCCCGTCATCTGGCTCCTGAAGGGGTACCTATTTTAGCGATTAACGTTGGTGGCCATCTGGGCTTTTTAACCGAAACCTCCGATCAGTTGGATAATATCGAGCTGCTCTGGGATCGTTTACGCCACGATCGCTTCAACCTACAGCAGCGCATGATGTTGGAGGCCCAGGTTTTCCATGGTAATGCGGGTAACCTGGAGGCCGCCAGCGATCGATTTTTAGCCCTAAACGAAATGGCCATCAAGCCCGCCTCCCCTGATCGGATGATCACCGCCAGCCTGGAGATGGAAATTGACGGTGAAGTGGTTGACCAATACCAGGGGGATGGGCTGCTGATCAGTACCCCCACCGGCTCAACCGGCTACACTGTAGCCGCCGCAGGACCCATTGTCCATCCAGGCATGGAAGCTATTATCGTTACCCCCATCTGTCCCCTTAGTCTGTCTAGCCGTCCCATCGTCTTACCCGCTGACTCCGTGATCAGTGTGTGGCCCCTAGCCGACCCCGATCTGAGTACTAAACTCTGGACGGACGGAGTGCTGGGAACTGCCATCTGGCCGGGGCAGCGGGTGGATGTTCGGATAGCTGACCATGTCACCAAATTCATTATTCTGCGCTCAGACTACTCCTACTATGGTACGCTTCGCCAGAAGTTGAATTGGGCCGGTACCCGCATCACGGTTTCCAATAATCACCGCAATTAGCACTCTAGTTAGAACACTTAGCTTTAACCAGAGGACTGAGAAAAGTAAATCGGTAGAACCGACCCCTGAGCAGAGGTTTTGACTCGCTTCCACCAGGCTAGGGTGATTGGTTAAGACCGGAACGTGTCAATGATTTTGAGACAGTCAGATGGAGAAATTAGTGTTGATCCTCCTGAGTTGATTGAGGGTCAGGTAGAGGAGGGTTAATCCACACGGCTGTGGGGACGGTTGGGGGAGTGGGC
>JAYKIM010000041.1:0-15329 GCA_035286245.1 Cyanobacteriota bacterium
TGCAGGAGGGTACTGCTGTCACGTTTCGGGGGGTGCGGGTGGGGCGGGTGCTGAGCATTAGGCCAGAGTCGAACCAGGTGACGGTGACGGTGGAAATTATCCAGCCTGACCTGAAAATACCCAGTGATTCGAGGATTGAGGTAAACCAATCGGGGTTGATTGGGGATACTACCCTGGACATTACGCCGGTGAGATCGCTCTCTGCTCCAGAACTAGCTCTCACCCCCTTTCGACCCGATTGCCAGAGTCAGGTGATTATTTGCGACGGAGACCAATTATCAGGCCAGGTGGGAGCCAGCTTTGGCTCGCTGATCCAGTCAACCCAGGGGTTAGCCAGCGCCTTTGCTGACCCTAGCATTATGGGGGGCATTAAAACCACCCTGAGCAACGCCACCCAGCTCACCGAAAACGGCAAATTATTAACTCAGGGCTTAACCAGCCTCTCCCAACAGGTCCAGGCCGATATTGGTCCCCTCTTAGCCTCCGTTAACCGCACCTCAGAAAAAATTGGCAACGCCGCCACTGCCTTTGAACTCACCGGCACCGAGGTGAATAGCTTGATTGCCGCTAACCGCAGTAACCTGATCAGCAGCCTGGAACATGTCAACCGCAGCACCGCCAACCTGGAGGTGATTATGGCCACCCTTGCCCCAGCTATTCAAAACAGTCAATTTCTAGATAACCTGGATGCCCTATCCGCCGATGCCACCGTTGCTATGGCGGATATTCGGGCGATCACCTCCACCGTCAATACTCCCGCCAATTTAGTTACCCTCCAACAAACCCTTGACTCTGCTCGCACGGTCTTTCAGGGAGCCCATAAGGTGCTAGCGGATGTGGATGAGCTCACCGGTGATCCCCAACTGCGTCGTCATATTCGAGACTTGATTAATGGCCTATCGACCCTGGTGTCCGCCACCCAACAGCTTGAGCAGGAGGGGCAGCTAGCCCAAACCCTCACCCTACCCCAGGGAGCCGTCATCGATCGGATTACCCTCACCCCTGAGGTGCTGCCCAGATCCCCTGGCCCAGATCTTAGCGGTAGTCAGCCCCTACTAATTACCCACAATGGTCAACCTTACTCTCTGACGGTTCACCCTAAACCATCTCGTCGTTCCCCCTGACCCGGGCTACGGCTCGGTGATCTCTAAGGGGCCTCCCCAGGCGATAGCGTGATTGCCCCTCAGCTTTCCGGCCTCCTCTGAGGTCCAGTCCCTGCTGATGCCCCCTCCCTCAGTTATTATGGGAATACCGGTTGGTGGCAATAAGGCAACCTGAGGCACCATGGATCAATCCCTACAGTTTTTAACCGAAGCTGAGTCGGCGGCGGTGGATGCCGCCCTGCTATCCTCCCCAGAAAAGTTTTTGGCCCGGCTCACCATTTCCACTGCCAGGTTGTTGACCCATATAGCAGCAGACCTGGGAACCTCTGTAGAGGCCCTCACCCCGGAACAGATCATTGGCTGGCTAGAGCAGGATGCTAAACGCAAGCGGGAGCAGGGGGTAGGGGCGGCGGTGCTAAAGTGGCAGAATGAGTGAGGCTGAACTAGTCCTGCGTGGCCGACTGATGTGTTTAGAGTTGATCAGACCGCATCGGGCTCACTGTCTGCTGGTAAGGCGCCAGGGCCCGGTCCAGGGCTGGGAAAAACACCGGCGAGGGAAAAATCGACTCAAAGAACTTGACGATCGCCACATTTTCCACCCGGGGATAGAAATCTGAGGGGTTGGGGCCATCAATGTGGCGACTGAGCACCCCAAAGCCCAGGCGGCCACTGCGGGGCTCCCAGCTGGGGGCGGTGCGGTGTAGCCAGTCTGCAAAGCTAGAGGCCCCGGCCATGCTCTCCGCCAGGCGTTGGATCATGGCGGGCGGTGGTAAGCTTTCCGCCAGTTGGGGTAGGTCCTCCGGTTGAGCCAGCCAGGCCCGCTCTAGCCACCGCGATCGCTGTTCCGCCTCTTGCCAGGCCAGGATGGCGTACTTAGCGGGGCTCTCCGGCAGGGTGGCGGGATTGACCAGCTTACCCATGTCCAGATCCAGCAGGGCCCTCTGGATGGGGCCACCGGCGATCTCCCAGTCCTGGCGGGCCCCATCCCCATCCCCCCGCCACCAGCGCAGCGCCCCCCGGCCCTGGTGCAGGAAGGACTCCAGGTCAGACTGGGGAGGGGCGTCGGTCAGCAGTTGGCCGTAGAGCTGTTCCAGGTGTTCCACCAGATCGGGATAGAGGGGGGCCAGGGGGCCCTGACGCCAGACTGGGCTGGTGAGCAGGACAGGATGGCGCAGGGTTTCTAAGCCCAGGGCGGCGATCGCCCGGGGCCGGTCCCCCGATCTCAGGGCACTGAAGCCCAACCCAAAGAACACACCCGGTTTGCCTGGCACTAACCCGATCGCCCGTTGAAAGGATGCCAGGGCCGCCTGGGGTTGGCCCCCTTCCAACTGCAGCCAACCCAGGTTACTGTGGCCAAACTCCTGGTAAGGCCCCACCTGGTTACCCCGACCTAGCCAACCGATCGCCTCCCCCAGGAGGGAGGCCCGCAGGTCAGGGCGCTGGCGGGTCTGGTAACTCAATTCCCCCAGGTTCCAGCCCAGTTGGTAGGGGTAGTAGGGTTCCCAGGGGGCCCGGTGGTGGGCCCGCTCTAGGGCTTGGACAAAGGTGGGTACCTGCCCCTGCTCCAGGGCGGCAAAGCCCTGGCTGGAGAGGGCCCAGGCCCGGTGGATGGGCCCTAACCAGAGTAGGGCCGCCAGGGTGAGTCCTAGCCCCGCCAGCACCGCTCCCCGCCGCCATCGAGGCCGGTCGGGATAGGCGGGGGTCGGCATCAGACTGCTGGCCAGGGTGGCAATGTAGAGGCATAGCACCCCGACAATGGCGGGGATATCCAGCTGGTAATCGGTTAAGCTCACCAGGCTAAAGCCCAACAGCCCCACCCCCAGGGCCCAGGCCAGCACCGCCGGTAGGCCCGAGGCGGTGCGGCGGCCATTCACCCGCACCCAGCGGATCACCATGATGACCAACACCAGGGTCAGGGCCAGGGGCACCCCTATGCCCCCCAGACCCAGTTCGCCCCAGAGTTGGGCGGGGGTGCTGTGGAGCTGAAATTGCAGTTCCGCCTCCCGGCCAGCCCAGAGGGGCCGGTAGCGCTGGTAGACCAGGGGGACGCTGCCGGGTCCCAGCCCGGTGAAGGGGTGGTGGCGGCCCATGTGCCAGCCCACCGCATTGGTCACCAGCCGGTAGGAGAGCTCGCCACCGGCCAGGTCGCCCTGGGCCAGGTTGCCCAGCACCAGGCGCAGTCGGCCGTTGCTGAGGATCACCAGCAGGCTGGCGGCCGCGGCGATCGCCCCGCCGCCCAGTAGCCAGGGCCGGGGTAGGGGGCTGTAGACCAGGGCCACGGCTAGACCCACCAGCCCCATCACCACCAGGGCTAACCACCCCGCGCGGGAACTGGTGGTGTAGAGGTCCACTAGCCCCAGCAGGGTGCCCACACCCCAGAGCCAACGCCGCCCGCCGCGATCGTGGATAGCCAGGCCCAACAGCAGGGGCAACACCAGCACCAGGTAGCCGGCCACGTAGTTTTGGTGGCCCAGGGGCTGCCAATTACGGAGGCTGGTGAATTGAAAACTAAAGGTGGCCTCCACGCCGTAGGCCTGCAGCTGTTGCAGACGGGCCAGCTCCGGTTGATAGATCTGCACCCCCCAAAGCACCAGACTCAACCCGATAAAGGCCAGGCTGAGGTAGCCCTGCAGCCGCAATAACCCAGCGGCCCGCTGGCTATCCTGCAACCAGCCCCGCAGGGCGTAGAGGCTAGCCCCACCGGTGAGGGCGGCCCAGCCATACCAGCGGGCGGTTTCGGGAAATTCTGCCCCAGCGATCGCCACCCCCAGGCTGATCAGAGCCAGCCCTACCACCCCATCCAGCCCCTGGCCCAGGGCCAGATCCCCCCAGGGTTTGTGCCAGAGCTGCCAGAGTAGCCATAGCCAGGGCACCAACAGCGCCCCCTGCCACACCACCACCCAGGGCCAGGACACCATCAGGGTGCTACTGCCCGGCAGCAGGGTCCAAAGGGCATAGAGCCCAACCGCCAGCAGGCCCAGCAAATGCCCCTCCCCTGGCGGGGCCGGGTTAACCGATCCGGCGGCAGCCGTGGGAAATTTCATGGCATGGCCTCCATGGCAAAAGGCCTCAGGAAGGGCTAAACAAAAACCAGGGGAACGATTAGCCAGGCGGAGGGACCGGGCAAGCTCTGAAGATCTGCTCCACTATAGCGCTAGCTGAGCAAGTTGCTCGATTAGAATTTCAGGGCAGTGGGGCTCGAACCCTGAATTCTGAAGCGAGAACCCCGGTTGGCGGCTGACTACTGGCTTCTGTATTCTGCCTTGAGATCCCCTATTCAGAATGGTGTTGGTGGAAAAAGCTGGCCTTAGCCTGGTCCTCCTCCTGGTGCTGCTTCAGTTCCCGCACCACCTCCTGACCGGCGCCGATCGCCGCCCCCAGGGCCGCTCCCGATAGGGCCAGCTTGAGGGGCAAATCCCGGTAGGCAGAGCTAACGTAGCGTTGCCCAGCGATGGCGGCCAGGGCCAGGCCGATCACCAGGCCAATCACCGCCGTAACCAGGGCGGAAAAGCTAATGCGTTTGCCATTCATGGGTCTTAGCCTCCTTAGTGCTTAGCCTGGGGTTTGCCTTGAGCCTAGCACAGGGCATGGGGTGGGCAACCGTTAACTTCCGCAAAGGTCATCGGTTTCCCGCCCCTACCCCCGACTGAGGACGGCGGTAAAATAAAATTGCTAAGTACTCCGTGCCTTTGCTACTAAGGAGGCGTCATGATTGCCGTTCACCCATCCCCCTACACCCAGGATCAGCTCCAGGTCTGGCTGCGGGGTCTCCTGACCGTTGCCTGGGCCGATGGGGACTTTGATTCCCAGGAGCAGACCCTAATTACCACCATGACCCAGGAGGAGCTGGCTCCCTCCCTAGACCTTGACCACTTCGAGCCGATTACCGCGGCTGAGCTGCGGCAAGCCCTGGGGAAGGATACCCAGGCGGCGGAGAACTTTCTGCGCATGGCGGTGATGGTGGCCCTGGCGGATGGTACCTACTCCCCCGAGGAGGACTATCTGTTGCAGGACCTGGGCACCGCCCTCAACCTGGCGCCAGAGGCACTGTCCGCCCTACGGGGTACCCTCTGCCAGCCCCAAAACCCTGACCAGCCCAAGGCCTCCGCCTCCGATCTGGGGATAGACCCCCTGAAGCCAGCCCGGGAATGGCTAGATCACCTGGAGGTGCACGACCCCCGCCTGGCTCGTTTCCTCTGCAGGTTAATTCCCTCCCAATGCCCCTTTGAGCGAGATATTGTGCTGTTTAACCACAAACTGGTGCACATTCCCCCCATGTGCAAAATTAACCCCCTCTACGAACAATTGGTGGGGTTGCGGTTCCGCGCCCTGTCCTACCTGGCGGATGAGTGCGGTGAAGATGTAACCGCCCTGTTATAAAGGCTGACAGCAACTTCCCTAGCCCGGGGGGGCGGCGGCGCTCACCAGGGGCAGCAGGGGGCCTACCTGCTCCTGGCCGCTGACCGCCAGATCGCTGTGGCAGAGAATCACCTGCTCTGTAGTGCGGCCTAGCAAATCCCGAAGGATACGCTCCAGGCGATCGCGGTGCAGAGCTTCGATTGCATCGGTGCGCCAGGGCCGCCCCCCATAACTCTGCAGAAAAATGGGAAAGCCAAACAGGTTATCGGTGCCGGTGAGCCAGCGGGCCGACCCGGCATCTAGCCAAAACTGCCAGCGATGGCGTAGGCGCTGCAGGCGGTACTGAAATACCGTGGCGATGGTGACGCCGCCACCGTGCCCCGGTAGGGCCTGGGCCGGAAAGGGGTTGGCGGTCACCGTTCCCTGGCGCAGAAGCTGAATAAACCGCTCCAGGGCCGACGGCGGTAGGGCGGGGTCAGAGCGCTGCCGTTCCTCCACCCGCCAGTAGTGCTGGGCGGTCTCCATGAGCTCCCGTAGGGCACTGAGCTGATCGGGGGGGAGCTGGTGCCCGCCGCCATAGAAGGTTTGAATCCCCCGGTCCAGCATGCCTACTACCCCAGGAATTAGCCGTTGTTGCCGTTGCTGGCGCTGCTGGTCAATCCACCCACGGATCCGCTGGTAGCTCTCGGTAGCCCGGTAGCCCAGTCGGTCCCAGCGATCAAACCGCTTCACCGGCAACAACTCCGGTTGCTCCAGGTGGAGGGCAAAGCAGTGATCCACCAACAGTTCCGCCCGCACCGGGTCAATCTGCAACCCCCCTAACCAGCCCCCTGGGTGAGGGGGCTGGGGGGAGTAACTCAACACCATCAGCATTTCCGCCACCGCCGAGGGCTCTAGCAAATGCCCCAGCCCCGGGTAGATGAAGGCCAGCAGGGTGAGCAGGGCTCGCACCAGGGGAGAATGGATGAGGGGGCGTTGATCGTTCAGCGAGGCCACCGGAATCCCCTGGTGATCGAGGATTTCGATTAGGGTATAGCGGGCGATGGCATCCAGCCCGGGGCCGATGATCGCCACCTCCGCCGCCGTCACCGCCCCACTCTGCACCGCCGTGACGATCGCCTCTGCGGTTTGCCGCAGCAACTCCCCCCGGGAGGTGGTTTGTAGGGCCTGGAAACAAGGCAAATTGGTGGGGCTAGCCAGGGGGTTAAACACCCACTCCACCACCGGCTTGGCCCAGGCATCCGCCAAACTAGAGGTGGCTACCCCAGTTAAGTCCACCACCTGACACTGGGCCTTGAGGGCCTCCAGGTGGTCTGGGTCCGCCCCCACCCCCAGGCGGACCTTACCCTGGGGGTTCCAGGTGATGGCCAGGGGGCGGTGCTGATCGATAAACACCTGCAGCCATTGGGCGGTGACCGCCGGGTACTCATCCAGGTCATCCACCCAGAGACCGGCGTAGCGGTCTAGCAGCTGTTTTTGGTAGGCGGGCTGGGGCAGCAGATGGCGCCAGTACAGCTCCGTCATCACCCCGTAGGTCAGTAAACTTTGGCTCAGACACCAGTCTCGCCAGGCCACCAGGGCCTCCCCGATCGCCCGCCAGGTGCTGGGGGCAGCAAAGCCGGTGGGGATGCCCTCGGGCAACAGGGTAGGCAGATCTTCAGCGGCAATCCCTGCTGAGGCCGCCATCTGTAAAAAATCCAGCGATCGCCGCACCGTCTGGGTCGGCAACCATCCCTCCACCACTGGCAATCCCTGGGGCCGGGTCTCCTGCCAAAAGCGGCTGGCCAACTCCTGCTCATTTTCCGGCCGCAGCCGCAGGGGAAACTGGGGTAGGGGTCCTAGCTGGGACAGCAGTAGGGGCCAAAATAGCGTTACCTCTGCCTGCATGAAGGCGGAGGGAGTGGTGGTGAGTACGGTAACGCGCCCTGGCGCCAGGGGGGTGAGGAGATCGTCAAGCACCAGGCGATTGTCACCATTGGCAGCAAACACCAGCAAACTCTGACCCGTCGCCAGGGAATCTAGAGGATTCTGAGCTAGCCAGTCCAGCAGGTGCTGCAGCAACCAGGAGGTCTTACCGCTGCCGGTGGGGCCCCCACACCACTGGGGCTGAAGGGCACCACCCGTACTCACCGCCGCCCGCCGGCTAGCCATAAACTCTCACCGCCTGGGCCTACCCCTGGGATACGGAAACCGCCACGACGAACAGACCAATCACCAGGGCCAGGGCTAACCCCCCCATGATGGTGTAGTTACGCTTTTGATTGGCCGTAGGGGGCTCCGCCTCGTAGATTTTAGGTTCGTTAGCAAAGTTATTCAGGCGGCCGCCCTCTTCAGTGGTGTAAGGCATAAACAATAAACCTTTTTAGAACTTATACTACCTTAGCAAAAGGTTGGGAAAGTTTAGGAGAAGCTTAAAGGGCCAGGGGGCAGAATTCAGTGGTCAGGATTAACCTATAGATACAAATGCTGGCTATGAATGTTTGGCCTGGACGCTGTCCGCTAGGTGGCGGTGGGTCCTCGGCGGAGGAGGTAAAGCACCCTGATTACCTCCAATACAACTAAGGGTTTAAATAGAGAGATATAGAGGATAGCAATGAGCCAGATGAACTGGGGTTAATCCGCCGGGGCTGGAACCTAGGGATCGGTTTGCAGGTCCCGAGATTGGAGTAGGACCACCATTTCCTCAATGCCCCGCTGGATACGGCGGGTGACGGTCATGGGGCTGACGCCGATTTTGTCTGCGACTTCCTTGCGGGATAACCCCTTGAAGAAGACGAACTCGATGGCGGCGCGGGTTTTGCCCTCCAGTTGGCTCAGGGCCCGCTGCACCTGCTGCCGGTCCTCCTCCAGGTCCTGCAGGGTCTGGTAGTGGGGATCGGGCAGGCTATCCCCCAGGGTCATGGTGGAGTCCTGCTGCTGGGAAACCGTGGCATCGAGGCTGAGGGGCAGGCGGTTGCGATGGGCCAGCTTGGCCTCCCGCCATTCCTTCACCGGTACCCCCAGGCGTTCGGCCATCTCGACATCGGAGGGCTGGCGACCCAGTTCCCGCATCAGTTCCGCCTGGCGCTTTTCCCCTTCCTTTTGCAGGTCCTGCCAGCGGCGGGGAATTTTCACGGCGGTGCCCCGGTCCCGCAGGAAGTGCAACATTTCGCCACGGATATAGGGGACGGCGAAGGAACTGAAGGCACAACCCTGGGCGGGGTTAAACCGTTCGATGGCCCGAATTAAGCCCAGGTAACCAATTTGTTCCAGGTCTTCATAGGGTTCGGAGCACTGATGGCTGACCCGGTGGGCGATTTTACGTACCAGTCCGACATTGAGGCGGACCAGTTGGTTGCGTAGGGACACGGTGGGATTCTGTTGATATTGCATCAGCAGTTCCATGCCCCGAGAGCGAATAGTAGAGGGTTGTGTCACCATATCTGCGTATGTCCTTCCAAGAGCTGGTTCGTTAAGAACTGTGTTCTATTTTGGACAGTAAGACTGGCGAGCACCATCGTTAATCTACGGTACTCTACCGAGGCCCTGGGCCGGGTCTACGTAGATACACCGAGATTTGCCCCCTAGCCGGGGGGGTGAATGGGCAACTGGCGCCAACGGTTCAAAACGGCGGCCAGTTCTAGCCGGCGAAAGCTGACCAGGTCCCCCACTGGCCAGGGGCTGAGGTAATCTAACCCCTGCTCCGCCAGGTGGGCCATGGTGGTATCCAGCACCGTGGTCAGGGAGGCGGGCGGGTGGGGGGTCACGATGGTGGCCAGGATGGCGGCGGCAATAGCCCGCACCTGCCCCACCTCGACAATTTGCTCCACCGCCCCCAGGTCGATCGGGGTGGCCCCCACCTGCAGCTGTTGCCGGTCTCGCACCTTGACTTTGGGCACCCCTGGGTTAGCTGGGGCCTGCCACCGACGCCCCTGGGGTTGGCCAAAGTTACTTCCCCCCTCCGGTTGCCGTTGGGTTTGATAGGTGGCGGCGATGGCCCGGGCCTCGACGGTGACATCCCGGGGGCAAAACTCCTCCAGGGCGATGACGGTGTCGGCCACGTCAAAGTAATCGCCGCTGCCCCCCATCACCAGCAGGGTGGAGAGGCCGTGGTCGCGGTAGAGTTGGCGGACCTTGTCGATGAAGGGGGTAATCGGCTCCTGGGCCTTAGCAATCAGGGCCTGCATGCGGCGATCTCGGATCACAAAGTTGGTGGCGGAGGTATCCTCATCCACCAGCAGCATCCTTGCCCCCGCCTCCAGGGCCTCCATGATGCTGGCGGCCTGGGAGGTGCTACCACTGGCGTTGGCGGTGCAAAAGTAGCGGGTGGATTGGCCCCGGGGCAGGTGATTTATAAAAGGAGAGATGTCTACCCCGGTGACACTGCGGCCATCCTCCGCCCGCACCTTGAGAGCATTGGGGTCGGTCACCACCTGCTCCCGTCCATCCCCAGGAATGTGGTTGTAAACCCCCATTTCAATGGCCCGCAGCAGGGTGGACTTGCCGTGGTAACCGCCACCAACGATCAGGGTGACGCCGCGGCCAATGCCCATGCCGGTGAGGGGGCCGGCGTGGGGGCAGGACAGGCGCACCCGCAGGGAGGGGGGGGACTGGAAGGGCACCGCCGCCGCCCCCAGGGGGGCCGCATCAATGCCGCTGCGGCGGGGGAGGATGGCGCCATCGGCGATGAAGGCCACCAGGCCCTGATCCGCCAGTTGCGATCGCAGCGCCTCCCCATCCTCGGCGGTGTTGCAGTGGTGGGTCAGGGCGACGCCATCCAGGCTGGGGTAGACCAGGGTTTGCTGGACCAGTCTGGGTAGGGTTTCGGTCAGCAGGGTGGCGGCCTGTCGCCCGGCAATCCGCCGTCCCTGGGCGGGCAGCCCCACCTGAAAGCGCAACTCCACCGCCGCCGCCGTCACCCTGGCGGCGCTGCGCTCCAGGATGGCCTGACTGGGGCGGATAATCTCGATCAAGCCGCTGTGGCCCGACCCCAGTCGCTGGTTTTGCCCCTGACTGGCCCGGTGGAACTGGCGGGTCAGGTAGTCCGCCAGGGCAATGGCCCGGATTGGCAGGGTCCAGAGGTCGGGGGGGAACTGGGCGGTGGTCTGGGGCACCGTCACCCGCACCCGACTCGGGGCGGCGAAGGGATCGGCCTGGATGTGGTCGAGGTGGAGGGTAAAATCCGCCATGGCGTAGTCGCCCCGCAGGGCTTTGTAGGCGGGGTAACCCTGGCCCTCCAGGTGGACCAGGCGATCGCGCAGTAGGCTAGCAGTGGTCATGGGTGGTGGCTTCAGAAGAACCCTTTGGGGTCGGTGGGCCCCAAGGCCCAGAATCTGGGGTGTGGGGAGCCCTAACCCTAGACACCCGAGCCATGAATGGGCAATAGACCGGGGTCAAACTCCAGGCTATCCAGGATGGTTCTGGCGGCTGGCCAGTAGGCCCCGTCCATTTCCGCGGGATACAACAGGGTTACCTGCACCGCCTGGCCATGGATTTGCCCCAGCAAAATTTGACCGGATTGTTCCTGGTCGGTGCTGAAGCTGATCACCGTTTCTACCCAGGGGTAGGGAAAGTCTGCCGACCCCTGCCGCTGGATGCGATTGGTTAGCCAACCGTTACTTTGCATTAGGCCGTTGGGGCCGGTGACAAAGGGCTCTTGATCGGCGGCGGTGGCCGCCCCAGCGGGCAAAAAGATATGGACCTGGGCGCTATCCAGGGCATTGCCCTGGGGCTTAAAGGTGAAGAAAACCCCCACCCCCTCCCCGCTACCGGTCCCCGCAACCTCCATGGTGTCCAGGTATTGGGCCTTAACGGGAATCTGCTGGGCCGGACCATTGTAGGTGCGCAGGGTTGGCTGGGGGGATGCAGCAGCAGCGGCCCGGGGGTGGAAGGGCTCAGTGGTGGGGGCGATCGCCCCCACCACTAGGGCCCCTATCATGGCCATGGTTAGAAAGATCGGCTGAATCATCTCGCAATTCCTCAAAATTCCTGGTGAAGCCCCGTGGCCCTCATCCCCCAGCCCCTTCTCCCAAAACTGGGAGAAGGGGAGCAGGAGGTGCTTCAAAGTCCCTCTCCCAATTTGGGAGAGGGATTTAGGGTGAGGGCTGGATCATGACAAAAGAGCATGTTTATGATCTACCGAGGTTACTAAAACCAGGGTAAAGCCTATCATCTTTGATGAACTCAGAAAATAAATAAAATCAGCAAGGGGGAAATTCTGGCTCGCCTCCGCCGATTTAAGGCTCTAGCAACTAGGGATACAGCGGCACCCTTAAGTTAAAGAACTGTCGCTGTTTCACCAGGTAATAACCGAGGGAAACCGTCAACAACAGACCAGGAACCCCCAGCATTAAAGCGATTTGATTAAGATTAGTGGCTTCATCAATTAGGCCTCGCTGGATCAAGACATGCTCAATGATGGACTGAGCAGAGATCAGGAAGTTGTTGAGGGCATGGATGATGATGCCCACCCAAAGGTTTTGAGTCTTGTAGTAGGCTATGGCCACACACAAGCCAAATAAAAAAGTGGTGATCGATGCGAGGGAGGGATGAATAGCAGAGAACGCAATCGAGGAAAGGATTAGGGCTGGCCATAACGGTATCTTTCTTTTCAAGGCATTGAATATCCACCCCCTGAAGACAATCTCTTCAGAAATTGGGGCAATAATCGTAGCCATAATACCCGCTACTAAAAGGCCAATCAGGGAAGATTGTTTACTATCTAGGGCGTTGTCAAAAGAACTTGGGGAGAAAAGGTGAATGCCGTAGAGAATCACTAAAATTGAGAGGATACCAATGGCCAGGTTAAATAGGGGCAGGGCCACAACATCAAAGCGAGTTATTCGTTCAAAAACCTGCCCTAGACTCTGGCTATAGTTAACCTTCTTTAGGACCATTTCTAGCCAGAAGAAGATAATGATCAGCAGAGCTGGAACACCTCGCAAAATTTCTAATCCCACCCCTGGTAGGCTAGCTAAGCCAGGGGCGACTTTCACCAATCCTAAGGCGAGCCCTGTGCCAATCAATTGAGCGAGAATAAAAACTATGAGAGCCTTAGGGAAGCTATAACGTTGTAAGTAGTCTTGCATTATTTGCATACAGATTTTTACGGCGAAGCGTTATGGTCATTCCTAAGTTTTATTGATCATATCCCTTCCTGCTGTGAGAGCAAGATCGACATCGGCAAGACCCTGGAGACAGTCAAGGATCCTGCCAAACCTAGGCCAGGCCAGGAAAACTTCGCCAGGGAATGGTCCAATTTCAGTAACTTAAGCGATGATAGTACCAGAGTATTGATGGATGCTGCCATGAATCGCTACCTGATTGGCGCCGTGATGGCGGGCCTAGTGCTGCTGGGGATGGTCGGGGCGGGCCGCCTGGGTCGGCTGTTTGCTAACCCAGAGCAGACTGACCAGGCCGCCAAATCCCAGGCATCCGCTGCGCTGGGCAGTTTGCCGGTGGAGCAGGCGGGTCGTTTAGTCCGACGCCAACGTGACCCCCAGGGGGGGGGCACCGCCGCCGTCGGGGCCAATGTATCCAGCCCCGCGGCCAGCACCCGGGCCCAGCCCACCACGGCCCCCAGTTCACCCGTCAGCCCAGGGCAAACCAGTCCGCCGGTCACCATCAACCCTAACCAGCCGACCCCCGCCCAAACTACCCCCACGGCCCCCAGTGGTGATATTTCGCCTCTCCAGCCCGACTTAGTCCGGCCCGGGGGCGATCGCCCCCAACCTAACCCTGACTTAGACGCTATTCCAGCGCTCTGGTAGGACACTTTATCAGTCTATGGCCATGGCACCACCGCAGTTGCGTCCCTACCAGGTGGACCTGATTAACGATCTGTATCGCCAGATTAACCAGGGTCATCGCCGCATTGCCATCGTGGCCGGCACCGGCGCCGGCAAAACCGTGATCAGCGGTCAAATCTGCGCCCATGCCGGGGCCGCCGGTAAGCGACTGATGTTTTTGGTGCACCTGGATGTGCTGGTGGGGCAAACCTACGAAAAGATGCAGGCCTTTGGGTTGCAGTGTGGGTTTATCAAGGCGGGCTGGGAGGAAAACCGTGAGGCCCCCATGCAGATCGCCAGCATTCAAACCATGGCCAAGCGCCGCTGGTGGAGGCAATGGCCCGCCGATGTGGTGTTCTACGATGAGGGCCACATCACCCTATTTAGCCAGGTGGGCAAGGCGGTGCTGAAAACCTTCCCGGAGGCCGTTCACCTGGTCATGACCGCCACTCCGGAGCGGCTCGGTAAGGAACAATTGGGGGACTACCTGGATACCCTGGTGGCCTCGCCGGTGCCAGGCCAGTTGCAGCAGATGGGCTACCTGGCGCCGATGCGCTACTACAGCATGCCCCAGGATGGGCTGGCCAACCTCACCGGCGTCAAAACCGTAGCGGGGGACTACGACGAAGCGGGGCTGAAACAGGCCTGCGATCGCCCCGAGTTGATCGACAAAATTGTCCGGGAATGGCAGCGGCTTTGTGCTGGCAAGCGCACCATTGCCTTCTGCGTTGACCTGGAGCATGCTCACCATGTGGCGGAGGCCTTCCGTCGGGCCGGCATTGCCGCCGATACGGTGGCGGGCCACACCCCGATCAAGGAACGGCAGCGGCTCTATGCCGATCTGCGCCAGCAGCAGTTGCTGGTGTTGACCTCCTGTAATGTGATTAGCATTGGCTTTGATGAGCCCAGCGTGGAGGTGGGGCTGATGCTGCGCCCCACCCAGTCCAGCGCCCTGCATCTCCAGCAGATCGGCCGAGTCATGCGGATTTCCCCCCACACCGGCAAACCGGCCGGCATTATTCTCGACCAGGCGGGCAACCTGCAACGGCTGGGTTTTCCGGAGGACATCCAGGACTATAGCCTGCCGGTGCAGCCGCAGGGGTCAGGGGGGGGCAAACCGCCCACCACCAAGCCCTGTCCCCAGTGTGGGCGGATTGTGCTCTCCTTTATTGCCCGCTGCCCAGACTGCGGCCACCAGTGGATTAGCGATCGCCCCCTCAACCTGGAGGACATGGTGGAGATTTACTCCGCCCACCAGGCCCATCAAATCAACGACCTACCCACCCTGATCGAGTTATTCCATAGTCACCGCCGCCGCGCCTACGCCCGCCAAAATGCCCCCACCTGGGCGGAGCGGTCCTTTTGGGAGCACTGTGGCCGGCGCCCCCAGCCCAGTTGGTACTATGGCTCGCTGTTTGGCCCGAACCCCACCCCCCAGCAAATGCTCGACTATTTCGCCTATTTGCAAAAGAGTGCCAAACGGCTGGGTAAACCCCAGGAGTGGATTGTGCAAGAGTTTGAGAAGGAGTGCGGTGGGGGCAGTTGGCAACGATTGGCGAGCTGGCGATCGGCGTGAGGGGCCAGCAATTACCGTGTTAAGT
The DNA here is from genome assembly GCA_035286245.1 of Cyanobacteriota bacterium. Classification (GTDB taxonomy): domain Bacteria; phylum Cyanobacteriota; class Cyanobacteriia; order Phormidesmidales; family Phormidesmidaceae; genus Nodosilinea. The sequence goes on from JAYKIM010000041.1 coordinate 14,830, forward strand.
TTTTTATCTTTGTCAATTTACCTATTTATCCGGATGGACGATTGGTGATTCTGTAAACAATAGTAAGGTAAGGGGTTAACTACCCATGTGTCTGAACCTATAGTAACTTGTCTCCGGTGGAGACCATTCTCCGCCACCATCTACCTCCCTATACCGTGCTTCTATGACCCAAACTCCCCTGTCCCTCCAGGAAACCTTTAAAACCCTGGAACCCTTTGATTGTTTGCCCGAGGTGGCCCTGCAGCAGCTCCTGCAAAGCGCCCAACCCTACAAATATCGAGTCGGCCAACCCCTGTTGCGGCGGGAGGTGCTGAGTCAGCAGGTGATTGTCCTGCTGGAGGGTGAAACCCGGGTGCTGGGGCAAGATCCCCGCAGCCAGCAACCGGTCACCCTGGAGCGATTGGGCCGGGGACACTTGGTCGGAGCGATTAGTTTAGTGCGGGGGCTGTCCTGCGAAACCGTGGTCGCCTCCACTGAGGTGCTGGCCTTGACCCTGCCCT
>JAYKIM010000042.1:0-13302 GCA_035286245.1 Cyanobacteriota bacterium
CTTCTCCGGGGGTTTCTGCCGCAACCCGTTCCCGGCGTTGGGCACCGGTGGTATCACGACCAATGGCGACGTAGGTAGGCATGACTGCAGATCTAAAGGATGTCCAGTCATTATAACGATAGCCCTACCTGGCGGAACCCCGTATCCGCCGCGATCGCCCCCCTACAATCGAGCGTTGGCCATGCCCGGACGGGCCTGGGTAGGGGTCACCGGCGCTGTGCCCATCAGTCGTTGTAGTTCATCGGGACGGGAGGTCTTGGCCATGGCGGATTCAAAGGAAATCGCCCCGGATTTGTAGAGATCCGCCAGCACCCGCTCCAGGGTTTGCATGCCTATCTTGCCACCGGTTTGAATGGCCCCGTAGATTTGGGCGGTTTTGCCCTCCCGGATCAGGTTAGCGATCGCTGGTGTCACCACCATAATTTCCTGGGCCATGATCCGGCCAAACTCACCGGGTCGGGCATTCACCTTGGGAATTAACGTTTGGCTGAGCACCGCCACCAGGGAGGTGGAGAGTTGGATACGAATTTGCTGTTGCTGATCGGGGGGGAACACATCAACAATACGATCCACGGTTTGGGCGGCGGAACTGGTGTGCAGGGTGGCCAGCACCAGGTGGCCGGTCTCAGCGGCGGAGATGGCCAGGGCGATGGTTTCTAAATCCCGCATTTCCCCCACCAGGATCACATCCGGATCCTCCCGTAGGGCGGCCCGCAGGGCATTGGCAAAGCTCTTACTATCTTCCCCAATCTGACGCTGGTGAATCAGACTTTTCACCGGTTCATAGATAAACTCAATGGGGTCCTCTACGGTGAGAATATGCTCAGAGCGGGTGAGGTTGATGTTGTTAATCATCGAGGCCAGGGTGGTGGACTTGCCCGACCCGGTGGGACCGGTCACCAGAATTAACCCCCGCGGCTTCTCCGACAATTCTCGAACGATATTGGGTAGACCCAACACCTCCATAGTGGGAATGTGGGAACTCAGGGCCCGTAAACAGGCGGCGTAGGTACCCCGGTCCTTATAGACGTTGACCCGAAAGCGGGCCAGCCCCTTGACACCGTAGGAGCAGTCTAACTCCCAGTTTTGCTCCAGATGTTTGCGTTGAGTATTATTCAGCATGCTGAAAATCAACCGCTGGCAAGACTCCGGGCTCATGGGCTCATGGTCAGTGGGGGTAAGGCGACCACTGATGCGGATGTAGGGAGGTAACCCCGCCGACAGGTGCAGGTCTGACCCACCCCGTTCAATCACCTCTTCCATTAAATCTTCAATCATCAGTTCCATGGTGTTACCTTTCCAGTACTACGTGGCGTCAATTAGGCGACCCCGAAGGAGGGGGATCAGGAGTCAGAACTCAAGGGTCAGGGGAAGTCGGTAGATGTATGCCAGGCTCTACTAGGTTGCTAAGGGGTGTGGGTGGATAGGCTGGTGGGGACGGAAATGGCACCCTAGGGATCTAGTAATCATGAAAACGAGGGGTTAGACAGTAGGGACAATCCAGCCATTCCTGGTGTAACTCTGCGGCGCAGTTGGTGCAGGTCAGGGAAGCCTTGCGCTTGGCCTTTAGTTCTGCCTCTAGGCCAGTATCGGTAAACGTGACCCGCTCCACCTCCTCCAGGGTGGTTAGGCCCTGCCTCACTAGATCGAGGCTGTACGCCAGGAGGGTCTTCATGCCCTCTTCAACGGCGGCTTCCTTCACCACTTCCGCCGGTGCCCCGTCGGAGATCAGTTTCTGCAGGCGCTCCGTAATTCGCATGACTTCGTACACCCCCACCCGGTCTTTGTACCCAGCCCCCTGGCAATTGGGGCAGAGGGTATTTTTGGCCTTGGCGACGCTAATGTCTTCAACGCTGAGGGTATTGGCGTTGTAGAAGGTAATGTCGGCCTCCAGGGAGGCGCTGAGGCCAAAGCGGGCAAGGTGCTCAGGGGTGGGGTGGTAGGGAATGCGGCAGTTGGAGCAAACCCGCCGGACTAGCCGTTGGGCCAACACCCCAATCAGGGCGCTGGAGACCATGAAAAGTTCAATGCCCATTTCGTCTAAACGGGCGATCGCCCCCGCCGCATCGTTGGTGTGCAGGGTGGTCAATACCAAGTGCCCAGTCAGCGCTGCTTCAATGGCGGTTTTAGCGGTTTCCGAGTCCCGGGTTTCTCCCACCAAAATCACGTCGGGGTCTTGCCGCAAAAAGGCCCGCAACACCGAGGGAAAGTCCATACCCTTTTCTCGAATCACCTGGACCTGGGTCAGGCCCGGCAGGGTATATTCAATCGGATCCTCTACCGTGCTGATGTTAACGCCTGGGTCGTTGCGCTCCGAGAGCATGGAATAGAGGGTGGTAGTTTTACCTGAACCGGTGGGCCCGGTCACCAGGATTAAGCCAAAGGGGCGGGAGGCCATTTCCTGGATCAATTTTAAAGATTCGGGGTCGGTAACAAACCGATCCAAACCCAACTGGGTGGCTGCATTGTCCAGGATCCGCAATACCACCTTTTCCCCACAGCGGCTGGGCAGGGTACTGACCCGGAAGTCCACCTTACGGCCCTGGAATATTCGTCTCACGCGCCCATCCTGGGGAACTCGACGTTCGGCGATGTCTAGTTCGGCGATGATTTTAAAGCGGGCGGTCACCGCCGGAATGATCTTCTTCGGCATGTGGGGCAGGGCTTCCTTTAGCACTCCGTCCTTACGGAAGCGGACCCGCAAAAACTCTTCCTGAGGCTCAACGTGGATATCGGAGACCCCTTCCTGTAAAGCCTTGACCATAATTTTATTGACCAGGGCGATCACCGGAGCCGCCCCCGCATCCTTGAGGGCTTCCCCCAGATCAGACTCGGTGTCGTGGATATCCTCCAGGTGGTCATGGCGGTAGTCCAACTCTTCGAGGCTGGTGCTGACGTCCACGGCGGCATCCAGTTCCTGTTTCTTCTGACGGGCCACCGCCTCGTCTAGATAGGCAGATATCAGGCGCTGGTAATCTTCGCTGGTGATCACCATGCGCTGGAGGGCGAGGTTGCGGGGCCGCAAAATACGGTTTAGATCATCCTGGGCCTCTAGGTTTTCGGGGTCCACCATGGCGACTAAAACCGAGGGCTGCTCTCCCTCCTGCTCCGCCAGGGGAATCAGGCGATGGCGACGGCAGGTATCTACCGGAATTAAGGTATCGATCAGGTGGCTAATTTGGGCAGTGGAAATGTCATTCAGCTCGGGATCGAGGGATTCTACACCGTAGAGGATCTTGAGCTCAAACAGCTGCTGCTTTTTGTACTGTCGTAGTAACTCAGGGGACAGTTGCTGCCCCGTTAGGGACTCCAGGATATCGGTGAGAGCCTGACCGGTTCTGCGACTCTCCGCCAGGGCCTTATGCATTTGATCGGAGTCAACGTAGCCACTCTGGATCAGCTTATTGCCAAAGGGGGAAAAGCTCCGCTGTAAAATTAATGCCCGTCGGGAGGAGGAGGAAGAATAGGTCATGGCCTTGTCGTCAATATATGCCCAAATCTGGACCCTATGGTTTTGATAATACCCTTATCTATATTGGGTGCAACTGTTCTAGGGTGGGAAGGTGGGTCTACCCCTCCCGATCCTCCAGGTTGAAGTACTACCCCACTCCGAGGGGCGGTGAATTTAACCATAACACCAGGCTTTGCTTTAGGTGGTTCAAGTCTCGATAGAATTCTTGTTTAAAGAATTGACCGAGGGCATCTAGGGGGGTGAAAGAATCCCCTGGTTGCCAGGCAATATCTTGGGCAATGGGGGTGGTGTGGCCGCCGGGTAAAATCGCCACCGTCGTCAACTCAGGGAAGCGCCGCACCAGCACTTCGGATAACGGTCGGGTCTGATCTAGGCTGTCATTGCGGAATTTGATCAGTAGATTACGAGCCACCGGGTATTGATCCGCCACCAGGGCCAGGGTGGCCTCGGGGGAGGGGGTAAATTCAATATTGAAGGTCGGACTAAGCTGGGCCACCTGCTCTAAAAAGGGAATCGATCGCTGGGCGGGATAGTTATTAAAACTCATGTAAATGTTGCCCCACCGTTCCACCTCCCAGAGGCTATTAATCAACAGGTGAAGTTTGCAGCCCATGCTATGCCCCAGGCCATAAAGGGGCAGGTCGGTGCCGGCGGGTAGCCAGTGCCGATAGAGGTGGCGGAGGGCTTGATCAAAGTTGATCAGGACGGTTTCGGCGATCGCCTCATGATCGACGGTGTTGATAAAGGGGGTCGCCACCACGACGTAGCCCTGCTCCGCCAGGTTTTCCAGCAGCCAGCGGTAAGTTAAACTGGGAGCAGTGGCCACAAAGGCCCCACCTAAAAAGTGGACTATCGCTACCGGATTGGGAGGAACTAAAACCCAATTACCCGCGATCTCCTGCCAGTCTATCGGGTAAGTCATCATTATGTTGACTCAGTCAGGGTACCCCTATGCTAATCTACCGGCTTCGGTTTGGGTAATCACCAGTCGGGCGGACCTGTACTGAGCATGCCTGGGGCAGGGGGGTGGGGGGGCCAGGATTTACCGCAGTTGGCATCGGTGACCATAGGTCATAATAAGTAACCGTAAAGTCTCTGTGTATAGAATGTTGCCTCGCGTCGATTATCTACCGATGATCTGATCAAACCCCCATAATGGGATCAACGCCTGGATCTCTACCGTCAGTTACCCAGCCATGAGCCTAACCGTTAGCGATTGTCTGAAGTCAGCCATCCACCTGGCCCGACTGGGCTACTTCGAGGAGGCCGTAGAGCAGTTTTCTGAGGCTGTTCATATTGATCCCCACTGCCCGAAAACTTACTATAATCGCGGCTGTGCCTACCGTGACTGGCACCGTTATGACCAGGCGCTGGAGGACTTTTCCCAGGCGCTTCGCCTCGAACCTGAGTTTGTGAATGCTTACATTAATCGGGGTAGTGTGTATCGGTTGTTGGGTCAACTTAGCCATGCCCTGGCCGATCTGGATCGCGCCCTAGAGCTGCAGCCCTCCGCCACTAAGGCCTACGGCACCCGGGGCCGAATTAAGCTAGACCTAGAGGATTACGATGGCGCCATTACGGACTTTTCCATGGTGCTGTGGGAACAACCCAGTTTTGTTAAGGTACTCCTGTGGCGAGGGCTGGCTTATCTCAAACAAGGGGCCCACACTGCCCTAGCGGAAAATCGCCGGGAGGCCTACCAGTGGGCCATCGTGGATTTCTCGGCGGTGCTGGAGGAGCAGCCTCAAAATGCTGAAGCCTACAATTACCGGGCTGTCGCCTACTTTCAACTAGGCAATTACTACCAGGCTACCCTGGATATTAACCAGGCCCTCCATCACCAACCGGACTACGCTGAAGCCTATATTAATCGGGGCATGCTGCGCCATGAATTAGGAGATTTTCCTGGCGCCATCGAGGACTATACAACGGTATTGGAGCTAAACCCCGCCCTGCAGGACCGCTCCTATAATCAAACCCTGGTGGGTCTGGCCCTGGATAACCCCGATGCCACCCTCAGTCAGGATACGCCCATGGATTTGCGCTTCCGTCTGGCGGATTTGTATGATAGCCGTGGCCTATTGCGCTCCCAGGTGGGGGATATGGCTGGGGCGATCGCTGACTATACCCTGGCTTTGGGGTTTCGTCCCCACTGTAGCCGGATTCTGGCTAATCGGGGCCGGGTGCTGAGCCGCCAGCAAGACTACCCGGCGGCGATCTCTGACTTTAACCAAGCCCTTGAGATTAACTCCAGTGATTCTCTAGCCTACTGCGATCGGGGCTATGCCCACTACTTCCTAGAGTCGTGGGACCAGGCCCTGGCTGATTTCAACCAGGCCCTTGATATTGACCCTCATCTGGCGGAAGCCTACATTGGTCGGGGCCATACCAGTATTCGGCTGGGCCATGGTGCTAATCAGGCCATGGGAGACTTTCGCCGCGCCCTTAACCTATCCTGGGATAGTCGTCGCAAGCCGGAGCGATCTCGACTACTCTAGATCAATCAGACACACGGCATCAATCAGACATACGGCTTAGATTTCTACCCACTGTCGCAGCAGATTCGCATAGGTTTTGGATAGCAGATCCACTTCCTCCGTTTTGCCGTATTTTTCAAACAGAGATCGGCGCACCGTATCTAACTCAAACAAAAGCTGGCGTTGTTCACCATGGCGCACCAGGCTCTGCACCCAACTCACTGCTGCTAATCGTTCTCCGGCGGTAACCTCAGCTACACGGTGGAGATAGGTGGATGGGTAGAGCACCATGGCACCGGCAGCAAGCTTGAGGCAACGCTCTCCCTCGTCAGTATCCAGCACTAACTCACCTCCGCTGTAGACCGCCGGATCACTGAGAAATAGGGTGAAAGAAAGATCGGATCGGTTCAGGGTTTTACCTTGACCCATAAGGGCATTGTCGACATGCCAGCCGTAGGACATTCCTGGACCGTATCGATTAATCAAACAGCGACGGATAACCCTGGGCTGAGCTAACGATCGAAACAGGGCATTGTCTTGAATAGCCTGGTGGATCAGCTTTGTGATGGTTTTGCTAATTTCGGTGGTACCATCCAATTGCTGGTTATGTTTAACCTCCCTAGCAAAGGTGCCCGCCGTCAGTTTGCCATCTAGAAACTCAGCCTGACCTATTAGCTTCTGCAGGGTGGCAATCTGTTCAGCAGTCAAAACCCGATCAATTTCAATAATCATGGTTACAGGCTGTGGCAACACTGACAGATATACCTAAAAACCTCCGACGCCGGCTAATAGGGGGACATCGGAACTAGAGCTATCACGGTTACAGGACAGCACCTTTAGATTGGAAAACCTAACTTAAATCCTCTGCTGTGAGTGTCCGGAGGGGAAAAGGTAGGGCACTAGATTCACCCCCCTCGCTATTCTCAGGCTGCGTAGGGCTAGATTCTGTTGGTCCCTGCTCCCCTTCTTCACTACCGGTATCGCTACCGTTACAACCCACCAGGGTGGTGGTTAATCCTAGGGTTAGAAATAGAGTTACGGCCTTCGATCGCATAGATTAAGTATCCACTCCAAGGATGATTATTCTCATAAGTACCAGCTTAGCCTAGGGGTGAGGTAGAACCTGGTCTTTACTTTGAACAAAAACTTGATCCTACTGCCCACAGGATACCTAAAAGGGCTAGCCTGTTTGGTTTTTCTTGCCCATTTTGGCCCGTTGTGGTTGACTGGCTTCCCTATCCTGTTTACGCCTGCGGCGATCGCGCCAGTCGGCGGCGGTTATATATATGACGCCGCCGGTGACGATCACCATCAGAGCCAGGGCTAAGCCTGCCATCAGGCTAAAGGCCTGGGTTTCCAAAATAGACTCCACTGCTATCAGGTACATGACTGAGCTACGGCCATGGCCTAGAGGCCATTGCGAGCCCAAACCACGAGCGATAGGGAAAAAGTGAAAGTAACCAGTAAGGTAACCCAACCCAAGCTTAGAATGTCCATGGCTAATCAAAACCGCTATTAGGATAATACTTTTATCATAGGCGAAAGGCTGTCCTTCCTCTAGCTCCCTGTCTAGTTTTGTAGCACCTCTGGGAGTCTCAAGCCTCTAGGATACCTATCTGACTGCTGGAACCGCCAGTCAACAAGTAGGGTGCAGCATTGTAGGCGACGATGGGCACGCTCTAGTCATAGCAACTGAGAACCCAGTAGTCTGGTCAACACTTGACTACTGGTTCCTAACGTTGGATGGCCGTGAGTCTGACTAAATCGCTAGCCCCAGTCGCAGACCCAGGACAGCATGGACTATCATCAGGGCCACTGCCACCGTACCTATGTAGGCATGAACTGTACGCAGGCTAGACTGGCCACCGCCAAACTTGGTTATGGAAATACCTCCATTCAGCACCAGCAAGCCCACTAGCACAGTGCCAGTCCAAAAGTGGGGACTGGCCAGAATCGGTTGGTCCTGCATTACCAGGGAGAGGACCCCGCCGGTGTAGCCCAAGCTAATGAAGGTAACCAGCCAGGGCGCCAGACGCCGATGCCTAGACCGACTCTCCACCTGCTTATCCCTATCCTGACTGAGACGCCCCTGCCAACCAGTCCAGGCGGTCACACTACCCATCACAAACAAAACAATCCCCATCATCAGCGGATGGCCCCAGTGCACAATCGGCTCTGGCACCCCAAAACCAGAAAACCAGTCGGCAATCGGCTGTAAAACATCGCGTATAGTGGAAACCACGTTCACTAACTCCCAGTTTTGACTAAACACTCTTTAATAAGGTGCCATATTTTCCAGCCCTTCCAATACAGCTTTTCTTCAAGGGCTTAGGGCTGGGGTTGGCGATCACGGCTCCAGTCGGTCCCATAGCCCTCCTCTGTATCCGGCGTACCCTAAACCCAGGGACCCTGGGTAGACTTGGCCACCGGCCTAGGAGCCGCCACCGCCGATGGCTTCTACGCCGCTAAGGCCCTCTTCGGGTCGACCCCGTTATTGACCCTTAGCAACCCCGCCACTATCCTATCCTTCATAGCAATTTTCGCCGGCCTCGGCCTGGACAGTCAGGGCGAGGGTTGGTTAAGGGCTCTGAGTCTGGTCCTGGGGGTCGTTGGGGGGTCAGCCCTATGGTGGCTGGGGCTGACCTGGGGAAGTAACATGGTGGCGTCCCTACTTCACCCCCCAACGGCTAGGCTGGTGCCATTGAGGCGCTGGTCTTGCCCTACTCAGCTTTGGCCTGGTCACGTTATTCCATCCTTAGATTCTCCCATCGGTAAGCACAGCCATGACCCCCTTGCCCCCCTGGTTCCCCTTACCCTCCGGTCGTTCTCCAGGGTCTAGCCGGAGGCCATGGTTAGCACTGGTGAATCTGGGGTTGGTCAGTCTACTAGCGGTGTTGGTGCTATTGGGCCCTGTTCCTGTCAGTCTGGCCACCAGCCCAGTTTTACTGGCCCAATCTATTCAAGACCTGCAAAACAAACAGAAAAACCTGAATCAACAGCGTCGCCAGATCGATCAACAGCAACACCAGCTAGAACAGCGGCAGAATGATTCAGAAGCCAATCTGAAGGACCTGAAACAAAACATAACCTATACCGCCAACCAAATTTCTGAAACCGAATATCGGTTGGCCCAGGCCCAAAAAACTCTGGACCAGTTTGAGAAGCAACTTACAAAAACCGAAACCGAGTACGAAAGGGTGCGTAGCGCCACGGTGGGCCGGCTACAATTCCTGCAACGCCAGCAGGCCAGTGAGGGCTGGGCCGTGCTGCTCCAAAGTCAAGACCTGAACCAGTTTCTTGATCGTCAATATCAACTGAAGCGGGTTTATGCTGCCGATCGTCAGGTCCTGGAGGCCTTAAAGGTAAAGGCTGAGGCGATTCGAACCCAGAAAGCCACGGTGGAAAACCAAAAAAACCAGGTAGCCCTTTTACGGCAGCAACTACTCTCCCAAAAGCAAGAGTACGAAGCGGAGGCTACCGAGGAAAACCAGCTCATAGATCGCCTGCAGCAGCAGCGGGATGCCCTGGAGGCGGCGGAGACTCAGCTGTTGAGGGATTCTGAGCAACTGGCGGGGTTGATTCGTCAAAAACTGGCGGCCCAGTCCGGCATAGTACGGGGTACGGGGCGGTTTATTTTTCCAGCCAACGCTCCCATCTCCAGTGGTTTTGGCAACCGCGTCCATCCTATTTTGGGCTATAGCCGTTTCCACGCTGGGGTTGACTTCTCCGCCAGCTATGGCAGTACCGTTCGAGCCGCCGACTCTGGTCGAGTCATTTTCTCCGGCTGGTACGGCGGTTACGGTCAAACGGTGGTGATTGACCATGGCAATGGCCTGAGTACCCTCTATGCCCATGCCAGTCGCTTGTTTGTGCGGGAGGGGCAAACTGTCGAGCAGGGGCAGCCCGTAGCGGCAGTGGGGTCGACGGGGCTATCCACAGGTCCCCATTTGCACTTTGAAGTTCGGCGCAATGGCAACCCGGTCAACCCCATGGGTTATCTCTAGAAGTATGCGGCGTTAATTAGACCACCCTTCAAGAGGGTCAGAAGTCACAACTCAGCGGTCAGGAGTAGTAGGCAAATTTATGCTGGGTCTACCTTGATACCCTCTACGAGGGTATCAAGGTAGACCGCAACCCAGGCATAGGCAAGGAACTTGGGATCCGGTAGTGAGGAGATGGGTCGATAAAGCAACATCCCTAGACCCTAGACCGCGGGCAAGCTAGCTAGCGTAGCTTAAAAAAAAACATTTGGGTAGATGGGCGAAGGGTCCTGGGCACCCGGATGGGAATCGGTATGATTGGAAACGAGGTTGGTGGGGGTTATTGAATCAACACCACCACGAGACATCAAACTGACCGATCTACTCTGTCCTCAACCTTCTGGCCAACGCTATATCTACTGATATCTAATGGTTAGGTGATAACCGTGACGTTGTTTGAAAATGCCCCCGTTACCGTTAGCCATGGGTGGAGGGACGACTCCCCGGACCAGCCTCTGACCCAGGTATTTTTAGCCTACGCCGATCAAGACCTGACCTTACCCCTAGGAACAAACCCTACCCATGCCATTGAGGCGATTCGGCAATTAATCCTGGAAGCTGGTCTCAGCCTCTGGGACCGGCATGGCCATGGGCTCCCTGAAACCGACTGGGAAACTGCCGTTTCCCGCGCCACTGAAGCCTGTGATAATTACGTCTTTTTACTGTCCGCCCATGCCATTCACAACGCCCTCTGTCTCCAGGGTTTGCTCTTTGCCTTGAGTATGAATAAGCGGATTGTCCCTGTGCTTCTCCATAGTATTGCCGTAGAACACCTCCCCGACCCGCTGCGCACCATACCCTGGTTAGATCTGCGGCAGGCCAGCCATCCCCTGGCTGCCAGCCCCGAGGGGCAGCAGTTGCTGGCTACCCTGAAGGCTGATGCCGCCTACCACCGCACCCATACCCGCCTACTGGTGCAGGCGTTGCAATGGGAACGACAACAACGCCATCCCAGTGGGTTGCTGCCCAAGGCCGCACTCCACCGCTACCGCCGGTGGCTGAAGGCGGCCCAGGAACGTCAACAGTATCGCCCCATTTTTCTACAGGAGCTATTTGTGGCGGAAAGTATCCGCCAGATAGAGGGCAAGACGGCCTTGCCATCGGGCCAACCAACCTCGAGGGAGGGTCTTGCCCAGGTCAGCAATTGGTTCAGGCATTGGATCGGTGGGTAGGGCCCTAGGGGGTGATGCCCAGGGCCAGGCGATAGATCAACTGCCGGGGCTGACCGGTGCTGTGGGCCAGTTGGCGACTGGCTTCACTGCGGGAGAGCCCCTGCTGTAGCAGGCGCACCAGTTCCTCCTGTAGGGCTTGCTCAGAGACCACGGAAACGCCCTCGACCGCCCCGGCTACCACCAGGGTAAACTCCCCCTTGGGGGCTTGCTGCTGGTAATGGGCCAGGGTCTCCCCCAGGGAACTGCGCCAGAATTCCTCAAAGCGCTTGGTCAGTTCCCGCCCAAGGGCGATGGGGCGGTCTTCCCCCAGGGTGGCGGCCAGGTCCGTCAGGGTCTGGACCAGGCGATGGGGGGCTTCGTAGAACACCATGGTGCGTTCTTCCCGCCGTAAAGCGGTGAGGCGATCGCGGCGAGCCCGCCCCTTGGGGGGTAAAAACCCCTCAAATAGGAAGCGATTGCTGGCCAGCCCGGAGCCACAAAGAGCCGTAATCACCGCCGTAGGTCCAGGGATTGGCACCACCGGCACCCCCGCTTCGATACAGGCCGTAATTAACTCCTGACCAGGGTCTGAGATCCCAGGCATACCGGCATCGCTGACCAGGGCCACCGCCTGGTTTTGAACCTGTAGATGGTGCAGTAGTTCCTGGGTACGCCCCTGGCGGTTGTGTTGGTGGTAGCTGATCTGGGGGGTGGAAATCTGGAAATGCTGCAATAACTTACCGGTGTGACGGGTGTCCTCCGCCGCAATCAGGTCTACAGACTGGAGGATACGCACCGCCCGAAAGCTCATATCCTCTAGATTACCCAGGGGGGTACCTACCACGTAGAGGTGACCGGGACGGGGATCGGGATGGAGAACCGTACTCATTCCCTGATAGACAACCTAAAGACGTTAACTACCACGATAGATGCTGTAGGCCCAGGGGGAAACCAGGAGGGGCACATGGTAATTGTTGTTAGGATCCGCCACGGTAAAGCGAATGGGAATTTGATCAAGAAAGGGGGGATCGGAGAGGGTCGCCCCGGTTTGGGCAAAGTAGGCGGCCACATCAAAGGTGATTTCGTAGGTACCTTTTTTGAATTCCCGTCCCTCCAGCAGGGGCTCATGGGTGCGTCCCTCCAGATTAGTTTCCACCGTCTTCAAGGCGGTTTTAATATCTGCCGCATCATTCACCGCCCAGATCGTCAACCGTAGGCCAGTGGCCGGCTGCCCTAGGGCGGTATCTAGAACGTGGGTGGTAAGGCGGCCCATGGCGAGGTGCGCGTAATTCAGCGAGATATAGTCAAAGCATATAGTAAGAATCCTTTAGGCGGCAGAAAATAAACTAATGCGAGGGATAGGAAATTTTCACAGAATCCTTAGTCAGAGCGGTGACTTTAGTTTGGCATCGGCCTGGGAAATGGTCGATAATAGACCATATCTTTTCATTCCTTAGTTTCAGGTCAGGCCCGATTTCCTTTTATTAATTCAGTTGTTAAATAAATTTTTATTCTTGTTATGGCCACCTCCTTCCTTGATCGACTCCACAGCCCTGATCGTCCGGTGATTGTCTTCGACGGTGCCATGGGCACGAACCTACAGGTGCAAAACCTCACCGCCGCTGACTTTGGTGGCCCTGAGTACGAAGGCTGTAACGAATACCTGGTGGTAACCAACCCCCAGGCGGTGGAAAATGTCCATCGGGCCTTTCTAGAGGCCGGCGCCGATGTGATTGAAACCGACACCTTTGGCGGTACCAGCATTGTCCTGGCGGAGTACGATCTGGCCGATCGGGCCTACGAACTCAACAAAACCGCCGCTAGCCTGGCCCGTCGCCTGGCGGACCAGTACTCCACACCAGAAAAACCCCGGTTCGTGGCCGGTTCCATGGGGCCCGGCACCAAGTTACCCACCCTGGGTCACATCGACTTTGACAGCCTGAAGGAGGCCTATGTGGAACAGACCCTGGGTCTGATCGACGGTGGTGCTGATCTGCTGCTGGTGGAGACCTGTCAGGACGTGCTACAGATCAAAGCGGCCCTGAACGCGATCGAGGAGGCCTTTAGCCAGGCGGGTCAGCGGCTACCCCTGATGGTCTCCGTCACCATGGAACAGCAGGGCACCATGCTGGTGGGGACGGAAATGGCGGCGGCCCTGGCCA
>JAYKIM010000043.1:0-7053 GCA_035286245.1 Cyanobacteriota bacterium
TTCTCTATGGGTTATGTTACTGCGCCATCCATCCCTATGGCCCCTGTCATTGGTTTACCTCCTGATTGCCGGTTGGCCCTTAAAGCTCTGGTGGGGTGAAGTGAGTCCCCTGGTATTGAAACGATTCCATTGAACCTATATACGCCCCCTATAGGGCTGAATACCTAAACTAAGGAGACGATATGACCCGACGCATCATTGTTGGTCTACCGGAGTGGAGTCTGGGGGGTGCTCATATCTGTGCTGCCAACTTGGTTCGGGGTCTACGGGCCAGGGGGGAAGATGCCCGGCTGTTGTTAACCGAGGAACATACCCCCCTGGTTACCCATCCCCTCCATAGTCCACCGCTACCTGCTGACTTACCCATTGACCTAATCCGCCTCACCGCCTATGACCGCTGGAGCGAGGCCTGGATAGCGATTGAACGGTTCCTGGAGGAACAGGCTCCCTGCATCTATGTTCCCGTTGTTGATTTTCGGTCTACTTGCATCACCCCCCGTCTCTCCTCCCGGGTCGTGGTGGTGGCAACGATGATGACGGACTATCGATTGGAGTACGAACATGTGGAGCGATGGGCTCGCCACTGGGATGGGGTGGTGGCGGTGAACTCCGCCATTCAGCGGCGGGCGGCCCTCTGGATGCCCTGGCTGGCGGCTAATCTGGTCACGATTCCGATCTGTGTACCCATGCCCAATGATGTGCCGATCCGTCCAGCCCAGGGCAAACTGCGGTTGGTGTACCACGGTAGGTTATGCGAGTACCAAAAGCGTAGCCTCGACTTCATCGATCTGCTCGAACAACTGGAAATCCGTGGTGTAGAGTTTTGTCTTACCCTGATCGGTGATGGTGAGTCCCGTCCAGCCATTGAAAAGGCGGCGGCGCGGTTTATCTCCGATGGCCGCTTGGTCCTATCAGGTACCCTTCCCTACGAGCAAACCCTGGAGGCCCTCAGGCAGCAGGACGTTTATATCCTGCCTTCGGATTTTGAAGGTACTCCCAATGCCCTGCTAGAGGCCATGGCCTATGGTTGCGTACCCGTGGTTTCTGACATCGAAACCCTAACGGATATCGTAGCCGACGGTAAAACGGGATTTCGCTGTGGGATCGGAGACATGCAGGCCTTTGCTGCGGCTGTGGCTCGACTAGCCGCTGACCCGGTGGAACGAGTCGCCATGGCTGAGCGGGCCGCGACCAGTGTACGTCAGCTGGGCTATGACCTGGAAACCATGATCGATCGCTGGCAAGCCCTCTTTGATCGCCTGGAGACCCGTACCCAGCGGGCCCGACATCGTCCCCGGGGAATGATGACCCCTCCCCCCGCTAGCTTTGGTGGGGTTTCCATCCTACCAGGCCGGTACAGTTCCTTCGCACGACTGGTGAATCAGGTTCCCCTCTGGCCTGAACCCCGGACCGCCACTCGGGTAAGCCGGCACCACCGCCCCCATACCGCGCCCCTCAGTGAGCATCGCATCATTCTGGCCGCCACCAAAGGTCGCATTAGCGGTGTGGATGTTTTTGCCACCCACCTGGTTCAGGGGCTGCTATCGCGCGGCCTACGGGCGGAGATTTTAATTACCCGTCCGGATGAAAAGGTGCCGGATCCGATGCCCTTTCCAGAACACATACCGGTGCGGAGCCTTGCCGTTGGCCCCGGCAGTAGTTGGCAACAGCGATGGGCATTGCTGCGGCGTACCCTGCTGGAGGCCGGTCCTTGTATCTACATTCCTAACTATGACTGGCACCATTCCGGTATCTGCGGCACCCTACCCGCCACCGTAAAGGTGGTGGGTATTGTCCACAGCGATGACCCCGCCCACTACGCCCACTGTTTGAAGCTGGGGCCGACCTGGAACGGGATAGTGGCGGTGAGTGGGGTGATTGCCGATCAGATTAAGGCGCTAGACCCTGCCCTGGTAGACCGACTATACACCATTCCCTATGGGGTGGCCCTGCCTTCCGCCTCTGGGAGGAGGCCGCGATCGCCCCAGAGGCCCCTGCGGCTACTCTACGCTGGCCGCTTAATTCGTTACCAAAAGCGGGTATTTGACCTGCTGTCTATCCTTGAGGCTTTGGCAAACCGACATGTACCGGTGGAACTCACCGTTGTCGGCAGTGGTCCAGAGGAGCGGGAGTTTCTCCAGGCCTCTGCCCAGGCCCTGGTGAGTGGGAGGATGCGCTTCATGGGGGGAATGGCCAACCACCACGTCCAAACCCTGATGGCACAGGCAGATGTTTTCCTGTTGCCATCGGCCTTTGAGGGGTTGCCCGTGAGCCTGCTGGAGGCCATGGCCCATGGTGCCGTACCCGTGGTAGCCCACTGTCGTAGTGGGGTAGATGAAGTCATAGACCACGGTGAAAATGGCTTTTTAGTCACCGTTGGCGATATTGAGGGCTTTGCCAACTACATCAGCCATCTCGCCGAAAACCCTCAACAACTGGCGCAGATGGCCCAGGCAGCCCAGCAGACCATTGAGACCGGGGGGTTTACCATTCCTGCCATGACCGAGTCCTATCTGCAGGTAATGGAGCAGGTAGTGGCCCAGCCCTTCCGCCGTCCGGTCACAGGCATACTTCCCCCAGAGGATCTGCAAGGCTGGCGCTCCTGGCTGCCGCCGGAGCCTCCCGGTCCGACCCTGGCGATCAAACGCCTGAGGAAGCGGGTTGAACTCACCTTAAGGGGGCTGGTCTCCCCTTCCTAAGCGAGCCTGAAATCCCAGTAGGCCCAATCTCCTGCCTAGGGCTGCGTTGGGGTGATCCATCTACCAGCTTCAGGCAAAAGTACCTGTTAATCCAGTTCAGCACCACGCATAACTAATTTCCACCATGACAGTTTCCACCATGGCCATAGCAAAACGTCCCACCTTCAAAGATGCGGCCCTGCAGGCAGCCTTCTCAAGCCAGGGCTATGTGGTGGTGAATTTGGCTGAACCTGAGGACATGAAGGGTTTAGCTGAGGCCCATGGAGATCTCTATCCATACAACCAGGAAGGCTGTGTATTTTCCTGTCATGATGCGGATGGCGATCGCCGCTTAAGGGCACAAAACCTGGTACGTCAAGGGATTGGGGAAAAAGCATCGGCTTTTTTGGATGCCTACAAATTTGTTAATAGTGCCTTTGTTGCCAAATATCCTGGTGAGGACGGGGTCATCCCCCCCCATACTGACTTCACCTTTGTTGACGACAGGTACTATTCCGCCGTGGCGATATGGGCCCCTCTAACGGAAACCACCGCTGCGGCAGGACGGTTACACGTGCTGCCAGGGTCCCATCGTTACACACCCCTCTGTGGATCAAATCTTTATAGGAAGTATGATGATATCGAACTCTCCACCATGACGGAGATTGAGCTGGCGATCGGCCAGGCTGTCTGTTACGACCTGCGAACCATTCATGCCTCCCCTGCCAACAGATCATCGACGCCCCGAATTGCCGGAAATTGTGTGCTGATCCCAGAGGAAGCTGACCTCTGGCATGTAACCCGTCAAGATCAAGACCTTCTGATCTATGCCGTTGACGATGGCTTCTACAGTAGACTGGGCAGCGATCGCGCCATCACTAAAAAGCTATTGAGCAACTATAAAATTATTCATTCTGAACCCCTTGACTCAGAGCTATCTGAAAACCAGTCCCAAAGACGTAATAATCGCCCCCCTGGCTTAGTGCAACGGCTGATCAAGCGGCTAGGCAGGGTTTAAAGGGCAGTGCTGATCAATTCCCTCTGGCTAATGTAAATGCGTCTAATTATTGGTACCCCCAAATGGACCCTCAATGGTGTCAATATCTTTAGTGCAGCCCTGGTCCGTGGGCTCCGTCGTCAGGGCACCCATGCCACCTTGCTGATTACCGGCAGCCTTTGGCGGGACCAGAAGCCTCTCCCCTGGCCCAATGATCTACCCATAGAGCAATTGGCCTTGCCTGTGGTTGCCACCTGGTCAGCTCGCTGGCGGAGATTGCAAACCTATCTCACCGCCCAGGCTCCCTGCATCTATCTCCCCAATCATGATGTACTGCACTCAGCCATTACCCCGCTGCTGCCCTCCTCCATTGGTGTGGTTGGCATTGCCCATAGCGACGATCCCCAGCACTATGACCATATGCGCCGTCTTGGTCCCTGGTGCAATGCCGTGGTAGGGGTCAGTCACGAGATTACTCAGCGCCTCCTGCTGATGCCAGAACTGAGACATATTCCTACCTGTCCCATTCCCTATGGAGTCCCGATAAATCCAGCCGTTGACCCCAGCATGACGGGTACAGCGTCAACCCCAGAGACCGGCTTAACCATCCTCTACGCGGGGCGCCTGGAGGAGCGCCAAAAGCGAGTTAGGGATCTGGCCCTAATCCTCCACAGTCTCCATCACCAAGGGGTCCCAGCCCAATTGACCATAGCCGGAGAGGGACCGGCCAGGGCCGCCCTGCAGCAGATGTTCCATCAGTTAGGGGTGGCCAGTCAAGTGCGTTGGCTAGGAACCGTCGCCCCTGATGCCATGGCCCAGATCTACCGTTCCCACACGGTGTTGCTGCTGCCCTCCGCCTACGAAGGTCTGCCCTTGGCGGTCCTCGAAGCCATGGCCTACGGATGTATCCCGGTGGTGAGCGCCATTACCAGCGGCATACCAGACCTGGTTAAGGACAGTGTCAATGGCTACTGTGTACCCGTCGGTGACCATCGAGGCTTTGCCGATCGCCTGGCCACCATAGCCCAAAATCCTGGGCAGCGCAGCAGGATGTCTGCTGCCGCCAGGGCTACAATCCTGGCTGGGGGGTATACCCTTGACTCCATGGTCCACCGTTACCAGGCTCTTTTCCAGGAGATTTGGCAAGATCTGGTCACCCACCGCTATCAGCGACCCAAGGGCAGGTTGTGCCCTCCAAAGGAGCTCACCTGGCGACATCACCTGCGGGCTCCTTTGGCAAGATGGCCATCCAGGAACAGGTGACCATGGAAGTTCTCTCCTTTGTCCGTCGTTTTCCTTGCCTGTCCCAGACCTTTGTGGCTCAACAGTACCTGGGGCTGAAGGAGCTTGGTGTTTCCCTAACAATTTTGGCCGATGGCGGGGATGACCATGACTGGGTTCATACTGACATGGCTAATCGTGAGCTGCTGCCCCAGGTTCGGTATCACCACATACCGGCATCCCGCCGCCAACGTTTGCTCCCGGCGCTGCGCCTTTTGGCTTTGGGGCCACCACCAGGCTTGCTGAAACGACTGGGCTTGCTTAATCCGTGGTACGGAGGTATGGAAGCCGCTTCTCTACGGCTCCTCTTCCAGGCCGCTACGGTCAGCGCCTGTCGTCCACCCGATCTCCTGCATGCCCATTTTGGACCCGTAGGGGCGATGGTAGCCGCTCTACGCCAAGCCGGGGTAGTGGAAGCCCCTCTGATTACCACTTTCTATGGCTACGATGTGTCTAGAACACCCGCCCATACCTACCGCTATCTCTTTCAAACTGGAGATTTACATCTAGTACTGAGTCAACGGATGCGACTCCGGCTAGTGGACATGGGTGCCCCTGCCGACAAAATTCTCATTCATCCTTTGGGGGTCAATCCCTCTCTCTTCCATCCCCGTGCAGCCACCCTGCACCCCACTCTGAACATCCTCTCCGTGGCTCGCCTGGTTCCTAAAAAGGGCATCGCCGATGGCCTCAGGGCCGTCGCCGCTGCCGCCGTCCACACCCCGCTGCACTACACCATCATAGGGGAGGGTCCCTGTCGGGCTGAATTGGAGGCGTTGGCGGCCTCCCTGGCCATTGCCGACCGGGTCACCTTTCTGGGCGGGCGGCCTAACCGGGAGGTGATCGATTATTTACACCATAGCGATCTGTTACTAGTGCCCAGTGTTACGGCAGCCGATGGGCATGCGGAAGGTACCCCCATGGTGATTTTGGAGGCTCAGGCGGCTGGTATTCCCGTCCTATCTACCGATCATTCAGGCATTGCCGAGATCGTAGTCCCTGGGGAGAGCGCCAAACTAGTGCCAGAGCATGATTGGCTGGCCATGAAGGAGGTAATTTTGGACCTGACATCCCCTGCACGGCGTCAGGCAATGGGGGCTGTAGGCCGGGCCTTCGTAGAGCAATACCACAATAGCCGGCAATTGAACCAGCGACTGCTGGAGTGCTATGAAACCGTTAGAAGTCAATTGGGCAGAATATAGCACTTAACTACGGCAGCAATAAGTAATTCTTCAGCAAACTCTCCTGAGCTGAACCAGCGCCAACCAGGTCTCACTCCCTGGTGGCTTCGCCCGCTGCCCTTGCATCCTGAGGCCCGACTGGAGCCACCTCAGAGCGGTTGACCTCTTCGTAGAGGTCGGCGATCGCCCCTTGCCAGCCAACGCTGGTCAATGACACCGGTTCCCCGGCCCTAGAGCAATACAGCACCCACAACCCTTCGGCATTGCGACGAAACACCTCCACCTGGGGGCGGCTTTGGCAGACCACCACCTAAACTCCCTAAGGCCAAATCGGGTTTGGGGCTCCCTGCAGGCGGCCCTGCCTGCGGTGACGGGGCTGTCGCGTCAATGTGGCCGATGTAAAGGTCTGTATTGAGGATGGTGGGGCTTTCTTCTACCCTGACCTGCTGGTGTCCTGCCATCCTCAGGATCTGACGGCGCTGAGGTTTGTCCAACATCCGACGGTGATTGTAGAGGTGCTGTCCCCCGCCACCGAAAGCTACGATCGAGGGGCTAAGTTTGCCCAATATCGCCGCCGTTGGGAGCTGATCCCCTACGGCCCTGAGGATGATCTGGAACTCCTCAGCCTTGAGTTTTCTTGCCCGATTAAGGGGCTCTACGAGGCTGTAGACCTCTAGCATTAGCCTGCCTCAATTAGGTGACCCTCAAGGGGGGAGCAGATGTGATCGTTAAACACAGGCCTGTGATCGCGCGTCGCGTTGCTCTCAGCCTGTAGGCCTTGCTGGCAGCAATTCTCATTTTAAAGAATCAGCTGCTATTGGGAGGGATTTCCAGTTCTAGCCCCTCGAGCATGAAGGTAAGGAGCAGAAGTGTTGAATGATAGCTGAAAAAGTAGAAAAGACCTCTAAAAATGGTA
>JAYKIM010000044.1:0-3952 GCA_035286245.1 Cyanobacteriota bacterium
TTGCAGCCCTCACCCTAAATCCCTCTCCCAGAGCGGGAGAGGGACTTTGAATCCGGTTCCCCTTCTCCCTTTTTGGGAGAAGGGGTTAGGGGATGAGGGCAAACTTGCAAAACTGGGATGCTCTCTGGTGATCAGGGCGTCAGCTTCGTGCTTGCGCAGGCTGAGGCGAAAGTTGCGCACCTCAATCTCGGTCGGATCGCCAAGGGGAGCATGGCGAGTCACCCGCAACTCGGTGCCAGGGGTGAGACCCATGGCCAGTAACTTGCGCTTATAGTCCCGGGCCATGGGTTCATAACCCACCACCCGTAATCGGGACCCGATCGCCGCGTGCTGCAGCCTGACTGGAGGTGGATCCAAGGGGGAGGAGATGGTAGGGGTGACACCGGCCCCCAACTCGACCTCCAGGGCATCGATCACGTCCACCTGAATGCGTTGGGCCATGTCTGCCCCCAACCCTAGACGTTGGTCTTGCAGTGCCACAACCACCGAACCACTGCCGGTACAACTCATCACCACCAGGTGGACCCCCGGTACCAACCCCATGCCGATCAGGTAAGGATTAGACTCGCCGCCGTTGAGGGCGATTATCCGCACCCGATCTCCGACCTGGGTGGTGGCGAGGGCAACACCAGGGAGATCAGCGGACACCTCGGCCGCCAGAGCTTCCCTCCCCTTGCCCCTGGGATGAAGCGACCCTCCCCTGTAGGTAAAGGGTGACCAGCCTCTCATCTTGGGGGATGAGGGGTTAGGGTGATGGCCTCGATGGTTCATGGTGTTTCCTTGCCCCTTCTGATAACAGGATCGCTTAGTTGAGAACTTTTCTCAAGAAAACCATGCCAGTCCTGGGGTCAGGAAGTAGTTTCATGATTCTCAAGGATCCGTCCCGGGTTAGGCTAGCCACAGCTGTCTGAAGGCGAGCCAGCCCGCCAGCTTGGGGGCTAAAGGATTGGTACTGTCGCAGAGGTCTAGCCAAGGCTATACTGCCTGGGCGACCCCTGGCCATGGCCGATCCAACCCGGGTAGGGATGGGTTTCAAGGGCTCAATAATAATGGGAGTAGCTCCTGACAAAGGCGGTAGGGCCCTAACCCCCGGGCAACGCTACCCTAGGCTGAGGGTGCTAGCCAGCGCTATAAATAACTTAACGGCAGGCCGCGGCAAACTATGGTTTGCTCAGAGGGGTTAAACCGTAGTAATAGGGATGAGTTGGGGTTGGGATGGTGAGATTACAAGGATGGGTCCTGGGCATCGCGGGGGTAACGGTCTGGTCTGTGATCTCAAGCGGGGCGGCGATCGCCGGTAGCATCGAGCTGCGGTTTGCGCCCCTGCTGTCTAGGACCACCAGTCCCACCATGCGTTGCCCCGATACCGTGACCCTGACAGAAACCCTGCAGCCCTACCGGGAAGGCAGCTACGGCATCGATGGTAGCGCCGAGTTAGGGGCAATTGCCACGAATATGGCGATCGCCGCCAGCGACCCCTTCAGTGTCACCTGGGTGGGCACCCTGCGGCCCGAGTACCGCGACTGCCAGGCGGCGGCGGGTATGGTCAGCCTGGGGGGGGAAGACTACCAGGGCCATTCCTATCTGCGCATGCGCCTGATGGGGGGAAAGGCCTACTTGATTTTGGATATGACCGGTCAGCGTGATCCCAACGGCTACACCACCGTAATTCTTAAAAAGGCGGTGGACAATGGCCGCCCCACCTGGAGCTGGGGCGGCTCAGACTAAGTCTCTACCACCTCCCCCTCAACCGGAGGTTGACCGCCGCCCGTGACCTGGAGGAGCTGACGACGGCCAACCCCCCTAGAGCAAGAGCTTCGAACCGCAGGGAACCTGCGTGGCCTTCCAGGGGCATGGTGATGTCGGCGGCCCAGGACGCAGGCTAGTAGGGTTAATCAAATAGGCCTTCAACGGCTTGCCGGAAGGCAATCAGGGCGTAGGTTTCCTGCAGGGGACGCAGGGCTGCAAACAGCTGATCGCAAACCTCAGCGGTGACGACCGTTTTGATTTCAATATTGGTGTTGTAACCGGCGATATCGCCCATCCGACGACCGTGGCTGCCCGCCCCTTTAGCCGGAACCAGGGTATAACCAGATACCGCTAACTGGGTCAACAGGTTGATTAACCGATCCTCCAGTACCGCTTCGCCAATGATGGTCACCAACGTTCCTTGAGATAAGGCTGCTTGAGATGCTGAGGACATAACCCTTCCCACGATTAATTTAATTATTGTTGAATATTAGGTATCAAATCGTGGCCTAGACTTCCGAAAATAGGTCCCTGTTGTGGCTTTGACCAGAATGCCTACCCAGTATCGGGTTTCACCGCACCTCCCGGTCCTGAGGATTTTGGCCAAGCCTAATATTTTGCCCAGCTATGGGTAGGTCTGAGCCCCTAAAACCTAGATAATTCCATCATAACGTTTCGGATCTTTCTTCTTCTTTTTGTCAAGATTAGTTTCAGCTTTAGCTTTTTTAGATTCTCGATTGCCTTTCTTTTCCTTAGACATGCTGTTCCTGGTTAGTAGTATGGAGCGTACATTGGCATCATAGACCAGGAACACCGGGCCTACCCCTCCAACCTTGGGCTATGACCTCCCCCTTGGCCTAGGCCAGCCGGTCGATTTCCAGGGGAACCGTTGCCCGGTCCTAGCTTAAGGTTCGCTTAGCCTATTCTTAACGTAAGCCATCAGCAGTCATTGTATGGTTGCCAAAGTATCCTTACGTTTTTCAGGCAAAGGTGATGAATCGGACTCGTTTTGGCGCGCCAGGCTTACCCCTATCTCCGTTGCAGACCATCCGGCGGCGGGCTCGATTGATGGCATTGCTCACCCTGGCCTGGTTACCGTTGAGCTTTGGTCTACCCAGGGTCAGTGCGCAAAACACCCCTATCCAGGGGAAGCTGGTCTCCACCCTAACCGATCTGGCTGGGGCGGAAATGTTGGATGTCTCCGACGACGGTCGCTACGCCCTGGTGGTGGGGGATGATACCGCCACCCTGGTGGCAATTGGCAAAGACACCCTCACCATCGCCGGCACCTGGGCCTTGACGGCGGAATTTCTCCCCACCGGATCAACCGCCGCCGAGCTCACCGGGGTGGCCATCAGTCCGGATGGGGCCTTTGCCCTGGTGGGGGTTAGGGATGGGGATGAGGCCAACTTCGCCAGCTTCGATGAGGTTCCCGGCAAGGTTGTAGCCCTTTCCCTACCTGATCTGACGCCGATCGGACAGGTCACGGTGGGGCGGGGGCCCGACTCGGTGGCCATTGCCCCTAACGGTCAGTTTGCCGCCGTGGCCAATGAGGACGAGGAAAATGAGGAGGATTTGACCAACCCTGAGAACCGCCCCGGCACCGTCTCCATCATTGATTTACGGCGGGGTGCGGGGCAAATGACCCAGGTAGAGGTCCCCCTTCCCCCCGACAACATTCCCTTCTTTTCCAACGACCCCCAGCCCGAAACCGTTCGCATTGCTCCCAATAGTTCCTTTGTGCTGGCTACCCTGCAGGAAAATAACGCCGTCAGTCGCATCCAGGTGCCCTCTCCCCTGCCCAGCACCCTCACCCCAGGGGCCTTTTCGGTCCAAAACTTTGATGTCGGTATGCGTCAGGGGTTGGGTTTAACTCAAGATAAGGTTGAAACCGGCAATTGCCGCTCCAGCGCCTATGACCTCTCCCTTAGGCAGGCGTTTACCTCCGCCCGTGAGCCCGATGGTATTGCCCTGACCCCCGACGGACGCTACTTTGTCACCGCCGATGAGGATAATTTAACCAGCGTCAATAACCAGTCCTATGACGGCATACCCATCAGCCCCCACGGCAGCCGCAGCATTAGTGTGTTTGATGCGGCGACAGGCAGGTTCCTGGGGGACAGCGGAAATTCTATCGAGGAGAGTGTAATTGCCCTGGGCCTGCCCCAACGGTGCAATAGCAAAGGGCCGGAGCCAGAGGTGG
>JAYKIM010000045.1:0-5425 GCA_035286245.1 Cyanobacteriota bacterium
TGCCGGTGGCCCCCAGCAGGGTCTGGTAGCGGTGTTGGTCCTGCAAAAAGCGACTCAACGCTGCGATCGCCTGGGGTTGATCCCCCTTGGGTTCAAAGGGAGCCTGAATATTGAAATCAGCCATGGACCATTTGCCCTACCATTCGCTTTCTCTATGATGACCGATTTTCTCCGATATGACCCTGGCACCCCCTTGACCAAGACCCCCAGGCTAGGGTTGATCGGTTAAGGCCCGATCGGGCCCGGCATTCTGACGCGCCGCCGCCAGGCCCAGGACCCCACCCCCACCGCCAGGAGGACTGGGTTTAGTGGTATGCTGCACCATAGCTATCGGTTCCAGCGGGGATCAGCCGCTGAAGTAAGGGGGAAAGGGGGTGTAAGTCCTCCACTGTCCCGCAACTGTGAAGGGAGTCCGGCCTGGGAAACAGACCCCACGGTTGCCCCAGACTACCCCAGTCAGAATGCCCGCCGCTAGTGATGGATCCTACATCTGCGAGGCACAGAGTATTTATGCAGCGTTTTCCCTTATTTTTCCGCCCGTCCCAGTCTGGGGTGTCCCTTCGTCGTTTGGTGGTGATCACCACCGTGGTGCTGTTGCTGGTCATGGCCTCCCCGGCCCTGGCCCACCATGCCATGGGGGGGATGACGCCCCAGACCAGCTGGCAGGGTTTCCTATCGGGCCTGGCCCACCCGATCATCGGGGTTGATCACGCCGCCGCTATTATCGCCGTCGGTTTGCTAGCCGCCACCCAGCCCCGGGGGGCGATTCTGCCCCTGGGGTTTGCCCTCACCGCCCTGGTGGGCACCGGTCTCCATCTGGCCGGGGTTACCCTGCCCGGGGTAGAGCTGGCCATTGCCGCCGCCCTGGTGCTGGTGGGGCTTGGGTTAGGCCTGGGCGATCGCCGTCCCGGATGGGTGTGGGCCCTCCTGGCCACTGGCATCGGCCTTGGCCACGGCTACGCCTACGGAGAAGCCATTGTGGGGGCCGAGCCCCAGGCCCTGGGCGCCTACCTGCTCGGGTTTACCCTGGTGCAAGCTGGCATTGGCTTGATGGCCTTTTTCCTGGGCCGGCTCACCCTGCCCCAACCCACCCTGGCCCCGGTTTCCCTGCGTCTGCGCATCGCCGGTGGGGTGCTAGGGGGCATCGGCTTCAGTTTGCTTTATGGTCAACTGGTAGGGCTGGTGCTACCGGTGATGCCCTCTTAAAAGGGTGTGTTCCACTGGTGACCCTGAGGGTTTAGCTCCCTAATACGGTTATACCGCCCCCCAGAGGCGGCTCTCCCCCCCGTCAATCCTCCCGCCAATCGGGATGATGGAATTATCCACAACGATCGCGATCGCCGTGATCTGACGTTAGACGGGAGAAGCAGCTATGTCCCACTCACCCTGGCCACCCACTTGGACCTTTGATGTTGCCCTGGCGGCGGCCCAAGCCCAGCACGATGCCCTGGCCGCCGCCCTGCTGCCCCTGGGCATTGGGCCTTCGGGACGGCTACAACTACCCTCGGTGGAAATTAAGGAAACCCCCGATAGTTTGGTGGTTACCGCCTTCTTGCCCGGGGTTACCCCCCAGCAGGTCCAGGTGCGGGCCACCAAGCGATCCCTCACTTTTTTTGGTCAGCGATCCCCGGCCTACCCCCCCGCCTGGGGCTACGGTGGCGGGCTCAACTATTTTCAACAGACCATTGACCTCCCCATCCCAGTGCAGGATCAGGCCATGGAGGTTGCTTACTGCCAGGGGGCCCTGGTGGTCACCCTACCGAAACAACGGGGTATTTTTACCTGGCTGAACCGCTTTCCCAGCTCCCCCTGGCGCCTATCCCTGGTGGATCGGTGGGTGCAGAGCTGGCGAGGGCTGCGCCATTGGGCAGGGCAACGACTCGGTCAGTGGAGCGATTACCTGCTCACCGATGCCAGCCATCGAGTTTAAGCCCCGCTCTTTGGGGCAGTAAGGTAGGGTTTAGAAGTTCTCCACCGTCTTGCCACGGTGAAGGGTGGTGATCTGGGCATTAAAGATGGACATAGTGGCCAGAAATCCAAAGGTTTAGTCTATGCATATATCGATCACCATTAAGCACATTCTAAACACACGCGTGCAACCATTGTTGTAATCTATGTGTTTAGAGAACACCATTGAGCACATACTAAACACAGGCCTGAAAACGCTAAAAATCGACCAAAAACCGCTGTTGTGGCCTATGTTTATGTCGATCACCATTGAGTGCATGCTAAACACAGGCCTGTGATCGTTAAACACACCTGTGTGATCACTAAACACACCCCTGTGATCGATAGTTGCACGCCTGTGATCACTAAACACAGGCCTGTGATCGTTAAACACGCCGATGTGATCGTTAAACACACGCTTGTGATCGATATATGCAGAGGTGCGATCGTTAAACACAGGGGTGTGATCGGTATGTACAGCCCTGTGATTGTTAAACATGGGGGAGTGTTCAGAAAATCAGGTCAGCTCAGGCTGAAACCATTGATCTCTAGTTGTTAGGACCAGGCTTTACACAAAATTCTGAACAGCCCCTCATTGACGGGCTTGACCCCAACCCCCTCTGGCTTTGCCCATGCCCAGGGTGAAAATCTAAAGCCTAGATTAGAAACCGGTCGGACTGTACCGCTTAAGTCCACACTGGAAAATGTAATCCTGCCGCCCAGACCTAGGATTGGGGGCAGATCGATGGTTTTCAGCGATGGTGGCCATGTCTGATTTCGATGACTTTCTTAAGCATAAATACGCCTATGTTGCCCTTGGCGAATTCAAGCCGGGCTGTTTTTCCGAAGCGCGCCAACTCTACGAAAAGGCAGTCTCCACCTATGGCAAGGGGTTTCAAGGGGCCTACCTGATGCAGGAGCCGGGCAGCGATCGGGGCATCGCTATTATCCTTTGGGACGATATTGAAAATATGGAGGAGCACCACAACACGGTCTATGACCAAACCCTGGCCAAAATCGCCCACCTCTTTGTGACACCCCCCACCACCGCCTTCTATGAGGTCTGTAGTGAGATTGGTTTGCCCCAGATCCTGGCCGAGGCCAAAGGGCTTCGCACCTAGGGGATAGAGGCGATTAGCCTGTCTCCCCCCTAACCATTGCCCCTGAATTGTTTGAGGAAACTCCATAACGATTAATCATTAATAAAGATAGGCGGACTCTGCTGATCCCCGTGGTAATGTCCCAATTACCACTAATCCAACCTAGACGGAGGCTGCCATGGCTATTGACCCTAACGCCCCCCCATCGATCAGTCCGGCCCAGATGAACCTACTCAGAACCGTCGCCACCATGGCCTGGAGTGATGGGGACTTGGCGGAGGAGGAAATCGCGGTGATGCTGGATCAGTTTAGTCGTTTGTTTGCTCAAGATCCCAGACACCAGGCTGATCTGAGGGGGGAGCTGGAAAACTACCTGACTCAAAATATTCCCCTGGATGAGTTGGTGCCCAAGCTCACCAGCACCGCCCAACGGCAGGTGGTGCTGAAGCTGGGTTATCAGGTGATTAGCGCCAGCGCTCGCAGCTCTGAGGAGGAGTTGATTAACCAGGAGGAGGAGGCCGCCTACAATCGTCTGGTGGAGCTGCTGGCCCTGCCGGAGGAGATGGTTCAGGAAATCGAGCAGATGGAACGCACCACCGATAACCTGGTGGACCACATCACCAGCACCCTCCAGGAGTTTATCCAGACTCAGTAGATCCAAAACCCTACCTTGAGTCCTACTTTTTTCTCACCCGAAGCCCCCCTCCCAAGCCTGGGAGAGGGGCTTTGATCCGATCCGGCTCCCCTTCTCCCGAAGCTGGAAGAAGGGGCTGGGGGATGAGGACCAGGGGACTTTGCCACCCCTAACTTCGCGACTAAGTACACCCAGGCCTTTGGCTGACAGGCTTGCGCCCAAAGGCCTCCTAAATCCCAGCCCAGGGGGCATATACTGGGGGGGCTAAAGTTCCCCCAGCAGCCGTTTCATAATCGGTGATTCGAAGAACTGTTGGGTAGAGCTCACCAGGTGGGGCCCCCAGAGATTGAGCTCAAGGAATGAGGGGTCGGTGTAACGACTATCCTGCTCCAGGGCCTCTACCCCCAGGGAGAAAGCTTCCTGACAGCGATCGCGGCGCACATTCGCCGCCAACCCACAGGCTTCCTGATGGTATAGGGCTACGGCCTTGGCCAACTTGGGTTCAGGTTCCTGGTTGTTGACTAGCTGGGAAGCGGCCTGCCACTTGTCTAAGGCTTCGGCTGTCTTACCCTGTTCATAGAGGACCAGACCAATGTTATTCAGGGCGGGCCAAAAGTCAGGCTGTAGATTTACCGAGGTGCTGTAGCTGGCGACGGCCTGGTCGTAGCGTTGCAGCCTGAAGTAGCTGTTACCCAGGTCAAAATGGGCATTGGGGTTATTGGGTTCGAATTTCAACCCCTGCTCTAAATACCGAGAGGCCTGGCGATAATCTCCTTTTTGAAAGTAGGCGGAGCCCAGGGAAAATAGCACCCTGGCATCGCCAGGCACCAGGGCTTTAGCTTGTTCCAGGAGGGTGATGGCCCGATCGGTTTCCCCATTTTGCAGGTAGAGCCCCCCTAGCAGGGCCATGACCTGTCCATCCTTGGGAGCCAGTTGGGAGGCCAGTTGGGCCAGGGCCAGGGCCTGGTTAAACTGGCGAAACTCGGCTAGTTGTTGGGCTTCGCCGGCCAGGAAGCGCCCCTGCTCAGCCATCTGATCGTAATCGAGGGGCAGGACGTAGGGGACTAAGGCCTGGCTGTAGGCGGGCAGCGGTAGGCCCAGCCCCCCTAGGGTTAACAAGGAAACTAAGATAGTCCGGTGGAGCACAATAACACTACTCGAGCGATCGCAATGAATCCCAGGTTACTACAGGGTAAGCGATGGTGCCACCGAATCCTAGGGTAGATTTGCCCCCCGTAGGGCGGCCCGGGCATTGCGGCGCCATAGGGCCGGTTTAATACGGCGTAGGGCCGAGGCCGGGAACCGCTGGTTCCAGTCCTCCTCCGAGAGGTTGGCCAGGCTGGTGAGGCTGGGGTTGAGGTTTCCGGGGTAAGGTTGGAACTCTTCCACATCAGTGGGTTGGGCAAAGCGCTGGTTCCAGGGACAGACGTCCTGGCAGATGTCACACCCCGCCACCCAGTTTTGCAGGTGGGGGACGATTTCCTCCGGTAGGGTGGGGGAGCGGTTTTCAATGGTGTGGTAGGCCAGGCAACGGTTAGCATCCACCACGTAGGGTTGGGTGATGGCCTGGGTGGGGCAGGCCTCTAGACAACGGCGACAGGTGCCGCAGTGGTTGGTGTGGGGGGTATCGGCGGGGATATCCAGGTTCGTAAGAATTTCCCCGAGAAAAACCCAGGAGCCGTACTGGCGGGTGATCAGGTTGCCGTTCTTAGCCACCCAGCCCAGGCCCGCCCGTTGGGCCCAA
>JAYKIM010000046.1:0-7366 GCA_035286245.1 Cyanobacteriota bacterium
TTTGCAGCCCTCACCCTAAATCCCTCTCCCAGAGCGGGAGAGGGACTTTGAATCCGGTTCCCCTTCTCCCTTTTTGGGAGAAGGGGTTAGGGGATGAGGGCAAACTTGCAAAACTGGGATGCTCTCTAGGGACCTGCTTACCCTCAATCTCCCCAAGCCTTTACCAGGGTATAACCATTCCCTCCGGTCTTTTGTAGTGATTGTTTCAAGATGATCCAGGGCGGGCCATCGATCCGTCCCTGGCCCTGGGTTATGGACTCTCCCTCCAGGCCTGTAGTCAGTCCATGGTGACCCTGCGGGCCCAGGTGGGGGCTGACAACCAGTCCATCTCCGCCCTAGTAACGATCACTAGACCGTCAGAGAAACTCCCAGGCGCTGTATAGGGCGGCCTGACCGTAGTCAGCCCCCTGGTCATCCACCAAGTTCCAGACCGTTACATCCTTGATGCGAAACCGGCGACCGCTTTTAGCAATGCGAACCCCGCTGTAGTGGCGGATATATCCCTGACGAGCCACCTGGGCTAACAGCTCGGCTCGTTCCGCCTGGTTGGGGGGCTCGGCGGATTGGCGAGAGGGCAGACGGGTAAACTCTAACCAAGACATTTCAAATAAATTCAGGGCCGCCTGATTACCGTAGTTAAAAACCGGGTCTGGCCCTAATCCGTGGGAGACTACTACGTAGGGAGCCCTGTAGATCAGCAGGGATGCTTCTACAGGGCTGAGGCAGGGGTCTACCAGGTCTTGCCCCAGACGGCTTCGGAAGCTACGGCGCAGGCAATTGATGTGATCAACGCAATAGCTATTTTCGATGTCGGGGAGCGGCAGAGCCATGGGGTAGGTTAATCTAGATAACCCATCAGGACCGCCGCCGGTGGATCGATGACATCGTTAGGCGCAATGGGGCGATCGCCGGGCAATACGTGCAGGTCGGCAATGGGTAAGGTGCTGACGGCGATGGGACGGTGCCCGGGCAGGGTATCGGTGTTAGCCACCTCAAAGGTATTAGCAGCGATGGGGCGATCCCCAGCTCGGTCGAGGCTGCCCACCACCTGGAAGGTGCTCAGGGCAATGGGGCGGTGGTTGGGGAGGGTGTCGCTTTCCACCAGACGGGTGCTATCCTCCAGCACGATCACCGCCCCATGCCCCTCTGCCTTAACCAGACCGCCGCCCGCGCTGGCGGATGATTTGGACCGCGCAGTGCGGCCGGGCCGACGACCACCAGTCTCGGGTTCAGAGATGGAGGGGGTACCGTTATCGACGTCGTTTGGTGTAGTCATGGTCAGGTTAGTCCTTATCACAAAAGACACAATCCCGGAATGGAAAGTGCCAGGTTAACTATCAAATCAGCTTAAAAATGAATGGCCGCAATCCCGTGGTCGATGGCCCTAACGCCTCCTTTACGGAACTAAACTAGGGCCTCCTAAAAAAATTATACGGTGCTGAGGGTCCCCCCAGGCTTTATAAAAATTGATGGGAGTGATAAGCGGGGGAGATTCGGTACCCTCCAGCAATGGCTTAACCCCCAGTCCGAGGGGTTGACAACGGGTTACCCGCGGCGGCGGCACCTGAACTAGCTACCCCTGGCGAGCAGGCTAGGGAAAACGACAAACCACCTGGGCCAGCAGATTGGCCTGGGGTACCAGGCCAAAACTACGGCTATCGGTACTCGCCTCGGGGTTAAGGCCCGCCAGGAAATACCTCGCCCCACCCTGGGCCTGGGGGCTAACCCCATAGACCACCCACTTAATCAACCGCAACTGGGGGCGGTGGGGGTGACGAGCCACCACCAGATCCCCAGGCTGAGGGGATTGGCCAAGGTAAATATGGGGATTAACCAACACCTCTTCGCCGGGCATCAGCAGGGGAGCCATGGAATATCCCACCACCCGCAGCCGCCAGCGACGCCCTAGCAACCATAGCAGTAGGTCCGTCCATCGCGACGAGCGCAATTGACTGGGGCGCAATTGACCGGGGGGCTGGCCGCCGGGCTCCGTGGGGTTGGTTAGGGCTGGCTGGCTTAAGTCAGCCCTAAGCCTAACGGGGCATGCTGGCTGGGGAGGAGGGGACCCGGTCATGGTTAACTGGCGGTGTACCAGGTAACATTGCGGTTCTTGGTGGCCCAGAACATGGCATGGATCTTCTCAATCGCCGCCATTAGTTCACTGGCATGTTGGGGGCTAACCTCCACCTTACAGGCCGAACAGAGCTTGGCGGCCTTCCAGAAGGTATCGTGCAGGTCTGGGAACTGCTCCAGGTGGACCGGCTTAAAGTAGTCCGTCCAGAGGATCAGGAGCTCCTCTTTGGCCAGTTGGGCCTGCTCTTCCTTAATGGCGGTGTAACGGGCAAAGGTATTCTGATAGGCGATGGCGGCGGCCTTGTCCCCCGGAGCTGGCGGCTCTAGATCGACCAACTTTTTGGTCATGGAGACTACGGCTTCGGCGGCTACGCGGGCCGAGGAGGGATCGTACACACCACAGGGACCATCGCAGTGGGCGTGGACCTGAGGCGCGGGGAACCAGGTTTGGAACTTGGAAATGGCGTGTTTCAGCATAATCACATCCGACGGTTGATTGGGTTTAAACGGTTAGTCATTAAACTCCGTGGGCAACCTAACCCCAGGGTCAGTCAGGAGTCTAGTCCTGGCCCAGGGGCCTCATTGACCCTAAAATCCCCAAGGGGGGGAGGGGGATAATGGTAACGAACCATTCCATTGTTATAGCGACTCGGTCTCTTATGCAACCTTTACCCAGGAGCTTTCGCTGGGGCCTATCCCTGGGACTCTGGCTAATGGCGAGTCTGACGGCGGGTTGTGCTGACCTGGATTGGGTTAGGGGGGGCTGGTTCCGCCGGGTTGACATCGCTAACCTGCCCCCCTGTGTTGATGATAATTGCTACTGTGGGGACTTCCTCAGTCAAGCCCAGGCCCAGACCGTTCTGGAGTCCTTTCCCGCCGATCCCTACGGTTTAGATGGGGATGGCAACGGTCGGGCCTGTGAGGATTTACCCCCCGCTCCCCCTCCCCTGGATCCCCCCTCCCCGGTCCCCCCTAGTGCTCACCTGGTGCTGGGCAACCCCAGCCACGCCGGTACGGTTAACCCGAATAATTACCTGCTGCAGCGGCCCCAGTACGTGGTGGCCTACAGCCGCGATCGCAAAATTCTCCACTGGGCCAGCTGGCAACTTAACGCCAGTTGGTTAGGCCCCGTCGACCGGCAGAATAACTTCCGCCCCGATGGGGCTCTGCCCCAGGGGTTTTACCAGGTTACCCCCAACGACTACCGGGGCAGTGACTACGATCGCGGCCACATCGTCCCCTCCGGCGATCGCACCCGCCAGGTCAAAGACAATAGCGCCACCTTTTTGATGACCAACATCATCCCCCAGGCCCCCGACAATAACCGGGGGCCCTGGCGGGAACTGGAGGAGTATAGTCGTAGCCTGGTCTACCAGTACGATCGGAGTCTACACATCTTTGCCGGAGCCTACGGTCAGCAGGGCAAGATTGGCCCCCGAGCCATCACCGTACCCTCCCGTTTGTGGAAAATCATCATCGTTTATGATCGCCTGGATAACGGTAATCTCGGCCTGACTACCCAGACCCGAATTATCGCCGTAGACCTGCCCAACCGTAACCTGGTAAACCCTGACTGGCGACAATACCAGACCTCGATCCATCGCATTGAGGTGGCCACGGGTTATGAATTTTTAAGCGATTTGCCGGAAGCCCTACGGGACCTCCTCAAGACATCCTTAGAGTGAAATAGTTGGCGCTTAGTTTTACTGACCCACTGCTGCCCTACCCCTGGAGGGACAATCCTGATTGGAGCGTATATAATTTATAGATATATAGCTCTAGTCCTGACCACAGGGGCAACGCCAGCCAGAATCTCTATCCAGACTATGGCTGAGTTTACCCGGTGTTAATTCTCCGGTCTGGGCTATGGGGTGCAAATTAACCTTTAGTGTTTGCTATTACAGTCGATTACCTATTGAAATTAATAACCCTTGTGGCAAGGGGTCTTGTAGCCCAGAGACTGAACCTTAATTAGCTTCTTTAGATAATCTAAAACGACTTTAGCGTATCTCAAACTGATGCGGGTCTGAGGTCGCCATAGGGTTTACCAAGATCAAAAACTGTGTTCCGTGTAAATTGTTCTGACTCTTATCCAGGAGGTCTTACCTCAGCTCCGACTAGCTCGGCGGGGTTTTATGAGAGAACCGATAGATAATGACTTAGGGTAAATCCATTAAATTAACTCTATATCAATCAGGAATAATAGCTGAATGTTGACCTAAACTTGCTCCGCTCCCTGGATTTTTTCAGGTAAAACCGTTAAACTACAAAATCCTTAGTTTGTTTCGTTCTCTGGGTGCTTCTGTCTTTTGCTGATCTGTAGCCCCTATCTGGGTCTGTTTGTGAAGGCTAAAACCTGATTTCAAGATGTTGCTGTGGAATTGATTGCTCTAGCGTTGCACAAGTCGGTCAGAAGGTGTATTCAGCATTTACCTTCCTATCTCTATTAATCCTAGAGTAACCTCGCCAGCTGTGAAACGTAAATCTGAGGGCTCACCCCTGTCTTAACCCCTTTGGTCAACCCTATGGTTCAGGCACAGGCTCCTACTTGGAGGGAGATGGCGGCAATAGAGCTGTTTTCCGGGCTGTAGATATTTGATTTAACTGATGATTCCACGGTCCCTAGGGGTATCTTTTAAACAGCCTCCCTATCTTGATTCAGGTGATTCTCATGGTTTTCACCCAGAGCATCATTGCCTTCATAAATGCAATTCACTGACCTACCTAGGGTAAATCCTACTAAAACTAGTTATTCATAATTTTTATGTACTACCGGCACGGTTTAACGAGACTCTCTATTTTTGTTGATGGCAACAACATGTTTTATGCCCAGCAAAAGAATGGCTGGTTTTTTGATCCAAAACGGATCTTGGAGTATTTTCTCAACGTAGAAGGTGGGGTTACCCTGGTCAATGCTTTTTGGTATACAGGGCTTAAGGATCCCCAGGATCAAAGGGGTTTTCGCGATGCCCTGATTAGTCTAGGCTATACCGTTCGCACGAAAATCCTGAAGGAATACTACGACGACTCTTCGGGGCGCTATTCCCAAAAGGCTAATCTGGACATTGAAATTGCCATTGATATGTTCAATACCGTCGACCAGTATGACCAGGTGATTTTATTTAGCGGTGATGGAGACTTTGAGCGGGCTATTGAACTGCTCCGATCTAAGAGTACTCATATCACCGTAGTATCCACCGACGGTATGATTGCGCGGGAATTGCGTAACGCCACCGATCGCTATATTGACCTCAACAGTATCCGTAAATATATCGAAAAGGATTAGGGGGCGAGCAGGCTGTCCCCTTCAGCCAGAACCCACCGATGGACCGGTAATATAACCGGCAATATTAGGGGAGCAGCGATAATTCCCCCTGATCCACCAAAATGTCTCGCCCCAGATCATTACTCCAGCCCTAAATGCCGTGGCTTTTGCCGATTACCCAATGGCGCTTAAAAAAACGAGCCAGAGAAGTTTCCGTCAGGGTTAAACAGATTGGGCGACCGTGGGGACAGGTGCGTGGGTGACGGGTGCCCTGCCAGTCCTGGAGTAAGCGCTGCATTTCTGGCAGGGATAGGGGGGTGCCATTGCGGATGGCGGTGCGACAGGCGGTGGCCACCAGGGCCTTCTCCAGGTTGTCGCTGCCACTCAGCTCGATCAGGGCGGCCGCTAAATCTTGGCGTTGTATGAGGGGGGCCGGAGCGTTCCGGATCAACCAACCCTGGGGGCCAAAGGCCTCCACCTCCAGACCCAGTTGCTGGAGGTGTTCCACCTGGGTTGGTGTTAACCCCTCTAGCACCAAGGGGTTAGGTAGGGCTAGTAGTTGCCAGTGGTCCTGCAAGCCCTCGTAGATCACCCGTTCGTGGGCAATGTGTTGTTCGATCAGGCAGAGTCCATCCGGCTGCTCCGCCAGAATGTAGCGCTGATGGATCTGGGCCACCGCCCTCAGGGAGGGGGACGATCGGGGCAGGGGATCGGAGAGATCCACCGATGGCGACCCCAGCCAGCCATAGTGACCTTCGGCTTCGGTGGTTTTGCCCCCCTGGGGTAAACCTGCCGGCCCAGGGATAGGGCCGCCAGCCGGACCTAGCAGGGCTTCGATAGTTTGCCGAGCCCCCTCTAGCCAGCTATCAAACCGGTGCAGGTAAACCATCGACTTATCGGGGCTGCGATGCCAGTCCACCTGTTCGGGGGGCAGGCGCAGGTGGATCAGACATAGGGGATAACGATGGCGTGGCAGGGTGTGGCGAAAGGTCTGCAACAGTCCTAGTTCAAATTCCGGTAGGGTCACCACCCGGCCGTTAATGGCTAGCTTGATCCAGTCGGGGCGGGGGCGATGGTAGCGATCGGGTAGGCCAATCAGCCCGTGGCAGTCCGTTGAAGTTGGAGTTTCCCGCAGATCCGCCGGGGTCACCGCCGGCAAAATTTGGGGTAATAGGCTGCGTAGGTTGGGACTGGGGGTTAGGGTCAACCAGGGGCGATCGTCGATCTCCACCCGCCAGGTGACTTGGGGATGGCAGAGGGCGGCATGGTGAATTACCCGCTGCAGCTCCCGTCGCTGGCGGCCTTGGGGGGATAAGCTTTGGCGACGCCCTGGCCAGGTAAGAAAAAGCCGGCTAAGGCTGGCGATGGTGCCCGGGGCCATGGCCACGGGGGTGAGGGTGAGGGGTTCTCCCTGGGGTGAGTAGGTTACCTGCCAACCACTGTCACCGGTGGCGGTGCGGCTACAGAGGCGGAGCTCCCCCACCTGGGCCAGGCTATGGAGGGCCTGGCCCCTAAACCCCAGGGTTTTGACCTGCCAGAGATCGGGTTCACCATAAATCTTGCTGGTGCTATGGGGGGTGGCGGCCCGTTCTAGATCGGTGGGGCTGAGGCCCAGCCCATTATCCGCCACCTGCAGGCGACCGGCCTGGGGCCAGAGTTGAACGGTGATCCGCGTGGCCTGGGCATCCAGGGCATTTTCCACCAGTTCTCGAAGCGCCGCTGCCAGGCTGTCAATCACCTGCCCAGCGGCCATCTGGCTGGCCACCGCTGCGGGTAGGGGATGGATGCCATGGGTGTGGTCCCCATCCTGCCGGGGGGGATCGGGGCGGGGTGGACTCATCAAGGCCAGTCAGGGTGTAGAGCGGTCGGTGTAGTCACCTGGCCTCTCGGAGCGCTAGGGAACTGAGGCGATTTGGACCAGGTCAGGGAAATAGGCCAACAACTGGTCATGGCTAAGCCTACCGCGGTATAGTTTGGGTGCGCCTGATACCCTGGTCCTAGGCTGGGCAAAGCCTAGGCTTGGAGCTG
>JAYKIM010000047.1:0-14927 GCA_035286245.1 Cyanobacteriota bacterium
ACTCGGTGGGGGGAATGATCAAAGGTCTGCATGG
Organism: Cyanobacteriota bacterium; assembly: GCA_035286245.1. GTDB lineage: Bacteria > Cyanobacteriota > Cyanobacteriia > Phormidesmidales > Phormidesmidaceae > Nodosilinea. Next base: position 35 of record JAYKIM010000047.1, read on the forward strand.
TTGATCGGGAGGTTGGTGAGGGAGTTGCGGACTGTACGGCCCCGTCTACAGTGGTGCTGTAACGGACCCCCCGGTAGGTGAGATCCGCCACCGGTTGGGGAACGGAAACATGGGTCGTGTAGGTAAAATGTACGGGACGACCCCGGTAACAGCCGGTCATTTCGCTTTCCTTGACCTCCAGAGAGGGAGAGGTATGTTCGTAGTCGATGCCGCGGTAGGTTAATTTCATTAGAGTGACTCCTGTGTCAGCAAAATCAAAGTATTTGAGGCTATGGCGCTTTGGCGCGTTCCTTCAGGAGATCGCCTCCTTACTTCCGTCCAGGGTCGGTGAACAAAATACCCTGAGTGAACGTCATGATATTTATTTCTGTAATCAATTTTACTATTTTCTTCCGGCGGCCAACAACCCATGGATTTTTTAATATTTTCCTAATATTCCCTGTAAGACCCTTTCTGACAAGGGTTCCGCTACAGAATGGCTGGGCTCGTGTTAAATCTTTACCTTGTAGCCCCAGCCCCCTTCGCCCATCCTACCGATCTGGGGCTGAGCCATGGCAATTCTGCTATCAGCCACCAGAAGAGACTGCTCTGGTCCCTCCTGATCGCTGACCCCCTCCTCCTACTACTGGTTAATATCATCATCAAACCGGTAGCCCACACCGGTAACGGTTTTTATATAGCTGGGCTGGGTTGAGTCAGGCTCGATTTTCTTGCGCAGGCGCGCGATGTGGGTGTCGACCACCCGTTCGTCGCCAAAGAAATCATCGCCCCAGAGTTTTTCAATCAGATGTTGTCGGCTCCAGACCCGCCCTGGATGGCTCATGAAGGTTGTGAGCAGGTCAAATTCCAGGGGGGTCAGATCTAGGATTTCTATGTTGACCTGGTCCCTGTGGCGGTGGGCTGTGCGGCGGGTCAAGTCAAGGGTAAAGTGACTGGTCTGGTAGGTTTGACCAGTGATCTCGCTGCCATGGCGGAGATTGCGTCGCAGTAGGGCCCGCACCCGGGCTACCAACTCCCTGGGGCTAAAGGGTTTCACTAGGTAGTCATCGGCGCCGGTGGAGAGGCCGATAATGCGATCGATCTCCTCTCCTCGGGCGGTTAGCATCAAAATGTAGGGGTCCTTAGCTCCAGGGTTCTGGCGAATCCGGCTACACACCTCTAGCCCGTCCAGCTTGGGGATCATCCAGTCCAGGATAATCACGTCCGGGTGGAGGGTTTGCTGGTAACGCAGGGCGGTTTCCCCGTCCTCACAGATCTGGCAGGTGAACCCCTCCTTCTCCAGATAAAGCCGGATCAGGCTGGCAATCTCGGGTTCATCTTCGACAACTAAAATGATCATGGCTGCAGGGGGGTAACTCCCTAGGGGACGGGGACATCGGCGGGGCCAGGGGCCTCCAGGGTCGGTTCCTCCAGCCGTCGGTAGACGACCACACTTTCGGGCCAGAGGGATAATTCGGTGTCGGGGGCCAGGGGGGCAGGGCCACAACCGCCGGGACCTAGCCATTCAGCATCGGCAGAGTTTAACTGTTGCTGCCACTGTCCGTCAAGGACAGGTCGGTAGGACACCCCCTGGGGTTGCACATTAATCAGGATTAACACCCCTGGCCCGGGTTGCCAGCGGATTAGCCCCTGCGGGCGGGTCACCTGGGCCCTTGGGTAGGGCTGGCTGGGGGTGGGGGTGATGAGCTGAGATCGCAGCTTCAGCAGGGTTTGGTAGAAGCGCCACAATACCCCACCCCGCCCCTGGTGCCGGTTGTGCCAGTGCAGCTGACAGCGGTTGAAGGTCTCCGGGCTAGCCGGGTCCGGCGGTGGGTCTAGCCAGTGAAACTCGGCAAACTCCCGTTGCCGCCCCTGGCGCACCGCCTGCAGCAGATCCGGATCGCTGTGATCTACAAAATACAGAAACGGGGCGGTTTCACCGTACTCCTCCCCCATAAACAGCAGGGGCAAATTGGCGGATAGGATCACCGTCGCCGCCGCCAGTTTTAGCCCTTCCCAACTCACCAGGGTGCTGAGTCGATCGCCCAACTGGCGGTTACCCACCTGGTCATGGTTTTGGCTGTAGACCACAAACTGATGGGGCGATCGACCGCGGGGGTCGTTACCATGGCGACGGTCCCGATAGGGGGAGTAACAACCATCGTAGACAAACCCCTGGCGCAGGGCCTTAGCCAGTTGATCCAGGTCGCCAAAGTCCTGATAGTAGCCCTCGGCTTCGCCGGTCAGCAGGCTATGGAGGCTATGGTGCAGGTCATCACTCCACTGGGCATCGAGGCCGTAGCCCCCCTGGGCCGCCGGCGTAATGATGCGGGCATCGTTCAGGTCGCTCTCGGCAATCAAGTGGCAGGGGTAGCCCCGCCGGGCGGCCCGTTCCTGGATCTGGGTCTGGAGTTCTGCCAGCAGAGGAATGGCGCTCTGATCGTAGAGGGCGTGGATGGCATCCAGGCGCAGGGCATCGATGTGGTACTCCTCCACCCACATCAGGGCATTGTCGAGAATATATTGGCGGACGCCATCGCTGCCGGGGCCATCCAGGTTGAGGGCGCTGCCCCAGGGGGTGGGGTAGCGATCGCTCAGGTAGGGACCAAAGTCAGCGGTGTAGTTACCCTCCGGCCCCAGGTGGTTGTAGACCACATCCATCACCACCGCCAGCCCCTGCTGGTGGCAACCATCCACCAGGCGTCTCAAGCCCTCGGGGCCGCCGTAGCTGGCCTGCACCGCAAAGGGATAGACGCCGTCGTACCCCCAATTGCGCTGTCCGGGGAACTGGGCCACGGGCATCAGTTCCAGGGCGGTAATGCCCAGGGCTTTGAGGACGGGTAACCGGGGCAGGATGGCATCAAAGTTACCCGTCGCCGTAAAGGTGCCCACGTGGAGTTCGTAGAGCACGTAACGGTGCAGGGGTAGCCCTGACCAACCCCCATCTCCCCAGCCATAGTGGCCAGGGTCCACCACCTGGGAGGGCCCATGCACCCCCAGGGGCTGATAACGGGAGGCCGGATCGGGGCGGCGTAGCTGCTGGTCCAGGCAGAATTGGTATAGGGTCCCGGGGGGAACCTGATCCACCAAACCCGTCCAGTAGCCCCCAGGGCTAGGCTGCAGCGCTACGGCAGGTCGATCAGAGGCGGACCATTCTACCCCTACCCGCTGCCGGTGGGGAGCCCACACCCGAAACTGGCATTGGTTTTGCCCTTTATAAATGGCGCCGATCACGGAAATTAGCCTGGCATCAACAACCTAGAACAGGGAGTCAACCTAGGATCCCCCTTTGGGTGCATCCCCCTTTTGCAGCCCTCACCCTAAATGCCTTTCCCAGAGCGGGAGAGGGACTTTGAATCCAGTTCCCCTTCTCCCTTTTTGGGCTACGCTGTACACACAAGTCGATCTCGGACTCGTTTTCCAAAGATCTTACCCTTTAAAACCTTGATTTCTCGTTGCCAATTCTCAATGACCTGATCTTACTGAGAATTGAGCTATTTTCCGAAATTGAGACTAGGAAAGGGTTTCAGAACTTGTGACAAAGATTTCAGAGATGTGTGTACATGGTAGTCCTTTTTGGGAGAAGGGGTTAGGGGATGAGGGCAAACTTACAAAAGTAGGATGCTCTCTCTGGATCTAACCGCCCCCTCAGGAGAAGGGGGCTAGGGGCGATGGGGTCATCCTCCGGTGATCGGGTAACTGGCTATCACCCCACCCTGAGGACGGCGGGCTCCCACCGCCCCTGGGAGGCGGCTATTGCAACGGTACCTTCACCACCCGTTTTTGTTCTTCCACATCCTTAGGAAGATGGAGGTTCAAGATACCATCCTTGTATTCCGCCACCACTGCGGCATTTTGCACCCTCGCCGGCAATGGGATCATGCGTTGGAAGCGACCATAGTGAAATTCACTGCGGGTGACGCCGTTTTCTTCCGTGGTCTCCTCAGACTTCCGTTCCCCGGTAATGGCCACGCTATCGGCGGTGACCTGGATATCAATGTTTTCCGGCAACAGCCCTGGCACTTCAAGTTTCAGGTCAATCGCCGTATCGGTTTCCGTCAATTCCGCCGCTGGCACGAAGCTACCGCCAAACAGTTGTTCCCGTCGGGCCGGTGAGAATTGTTCAAACAGATGGTTCATTTCCTTTTGTAGGACCTCGAGGTCCGCAAAGGGTGTCCATTTAATCAACGACATAGTAGCCTCCTTTGTAGGCAACTCATTGACCAGGCTGGGCCTGGAGGGCAAACCCTGCTGCCCTGCCCCAGGGATTGACACACTGGAGGCCCTACCTGTCTACCTTCAGCATAGAAAACCTCCCGGTAAACGGTATTCGGTTAGGTATACCTGATCGGTGGGAATAGCCGTAGCCTGCAGCCTGGGCGAAGGGAAACGGAACTGGCGGTTTAGCCCCCCAATGGCAGGGGAATTTGCTAATATATAGATGAGGATGCAGATCATCCCCCACCACAGAAACAGTGGAAAAGGCCCAGAGGGGCAACACCAAACGAGGATCTAGCAAGAGGCGACTGTGGAAGGGGCCAGGCAAGATCTCCAGACTCGTCAGTAAACCCTAAGAAGGTTCAGGAGAGAGAACCCGTGACCAACTTAATAGAGCGACTTTGACGGGTGCTGTCAGCGAGAGACAGGGCCCGTCAATTTTGTGTAGCCCTCCCCTATAGCGATAGGCCAGGGCGATAGGGCTGGCCTAGGGGGTGATGCGCCCCATGTAGGCGCCCCAAACGGCGGCGGCCTGGCCACTACTGCCCTGGGTGGGGCTGCTGTCATCATTGCCCAGCCAGATACCGGTGGTGAGGTTGGCCGTGGGCAGAAACCCCACAAACCAGAGGTCGCGGTTATCGTCGCTGGTGCCGGTTTTGCCCCCTTCCCCTAGCCCCAAAAAGGCGCTGCGGCCAGTGCCCCCCTGTACCACCCCCTGCATGAGCCCCACCAGGGTTTGGGCAATGGGGGGGTCCATCACCGGCTGTTGGGCATCCCCGGCCTGGCCAAATTCGTAAACTATCCGACAACTGTTGAGGTCCTCAGGGTTAGGGCAGTCGCTGCTATCCAGTACCCGAACAATGCCATGGGGCCGGTTCCACACCCCCCTATTGTGGATCGCCGCAAAGGCGCCGGTTAGCTCCAGGGGGGTAACCTCACTCTCCCCCAGGGTCAGCCCCGGGGAGGGCCGTAGGGGGGAGGTGATGCCCAGGCGCTGGGCTAGCTTAATGATCGGCTCGAGGCCGACGGTCTGGGCCAGGCGCAGGGCCACCACGTTTTCCGATCGGGCCAGGCCGGCGTACATGTCCAGGGGGGCGGAGCCGGAGCGGCAGCCCTCAAACCGTTGCCCCTGCCACCGCAGGGGCTGGCAGGAAAAGCTCTGACTGGGGGGAATACCCGCCTCCAGGGCGGCCCCAAAGGTAAACACCTTGAAGGTGGAGCCCGGTTGGCGCAGGGCCTGGGTGACCCGGTTAAATTGACTATCGGCGTAGCTGACCCCCCCCACCAGGGTGCGGATTTCCCCCGTGGCGGTGTCCAGGCTAACCAGGGCCCCCTGGGAGTAGCCCAGGGCGGCGCCCCGGTTGGCCACATCCTCCGCCAGAGTCTTTTCCGCCGTTTTTTGCAGGTCCAGGTCCAGGCCGGTTTGCACCCAAAAGTTTCCCTCCCGGGCCAGGGCGGTGCCCAGTACGGCTTCCAGTTCCTCAAAGATATAGCTGTAGAAGTAGGGGGCTCGGGTGTTGCCCAATTGGCGAGTGGCCTCGGGGCTGATTTCGATCCGCGATCGCCGGGCCCGCCGGGCCTCCTCCAGGTTAACCATGCCCAGGGCCACCATCCGGTCTAGAACCCGATTGCGGTAAAACACGGCGGCCTCGTAGTCCTGCACCGGGTTGAAGGCATTGGGGCCGGGCAAAATCCCCACCAGGGTGGCGACCTCTGATAGGGTCAGGTCCCGGGCGGACTTGGCAAAGTAAAACTGGGCGGCGTCCTCAAAGCCGTAGAGGTTTTCCCCCAGGTAGACCCGGTTGAGGTAGGTGAGCAGCAGGTCCTTCTTGCTGTAGAAGGTCTCCAGCTTCAGGGCGGCGATCGCCTCGCGAATTTTGCGCCCCGCCGAGTCATCCCCCCCCACGTAGGCTGGATAAAGGCTGCGGGCCAGTTGCTGGCTCAGGGTACTACCCCCCTGGCGAATTTTTTTGCCCTGGAAGTTAACCCAGGAGGCCCGGGCGATGCCGATCGGATCAACCCCCAGATGCCAGTAATAGCGGGTATCCTCCGAGGCCACCAAGGCCTTGGGCAGGTAGGCGGAAAACCCAGATAGGTTGGGTTGTTCTTGATGGCGCTGGCGATGTTGTGGCCGCAGGGGCACCCACTGGCCCTCCTGTTCGGCGAACACCATCACCGGCCCCTGCACCGATTGGGGCAGGGGTCGCAGGGGGATCTTGGGCCACTCCACCGCCACCACCCAGGCCCCCACCGCCAAGGATAGGCCAGTGAACCCGTAGAGCAGCGATCGGGCGGTTTTGACGTACCAGGGGGGTGGGTCCAGGTAGCGCAGGGTGACCCCGTCCGCCAGCTCGGCCGGCCCCAGGCTATAGACGTCGCCGTGGTTCATGACGGTGCGTTGCAGCCGGCGCTTACCCCGATAGATACCGTTGGTGGAGTTACGGTCCTTCAGCACAAAGGGCTGGCCCGGGCGATTTGGGTCACGGGTGAGGGTGGCGTGCACCTGGCTGACGATGGGGCTGGCGGCCACGATATCGCACTGGCTAGAACTGCGCCCCAGCAGGTAGTGGTCCCCCAGTAGGGGGTAGGTGGTCTGCTGTCCATTAGCAAACACCTGTAGTTCCGCCGTGCGGGCCCCTGGCTTGACTGTCAGTTTGCCAAAATCCACCCGGGCCGGCACCGATTGCAGGGCCTGGGTGATGGTTTTGAGGAAGGTGCGAGGCCGGGGGTGCTCGGGGTTAGTCATGGCGGAGGGCAGAGCCCAACAGAGGATAGGACAGACAAGACGGGAATGGGAAACACCTAGGCCCCATTGTAGTCAGAAATTTTGCATCGCCGCCCTGGGCCTGGGCCAGGTGCGCCGCTGTCCCCCCGGTCATGGCTGGGTGAGCAGGGCAACGGCGTAGACGGCGATGCCCTCCTGCCGGCCCACTGGCCCCAGGGCCTCGTTGGTAGTGGCCTTCACCCCCACCTGATCGGGGGCTAGCCCCAGTACCGCCGCCAGCCGAGATCGCATGGCGTTGATGTGGGGTTTAAGTTTGGGCTGCTCCGCCACGATCACCGTGTCGATGTTGCCCACCCGCCAGCCCTGCTGGGCCACCAGGGCCTGGACCTGGGCCAATAGTTTGAGGCTGTCCGCCCCCGCCCACTGGGGGTCGCCAGGGGGGAAATAATGGCCGATGTCCCCCAGGCTGAGGGCCCCCAGCAGGGCATCCATGATCGCATGGGTGAGCACATCGGCATCGCTGTGGCCCTCCAGGCCGCGATCGTGGGGTATGGTCACCCCCCCCAGGATCAAGGGCCGCCCCGCCACCAACCGATGAATGTCGTAACCGTTACCAATCCGTAAAGTCATGGCCCCAAGCCCAGGTAAACCATTCTGGTTTTACCACGGAACCCGGAGGGCTTAACCTACTCCACGGTCAGTTCGTGGATATTCCAGAAGGCGCCGCCAATGGCGGTGTACTGAATACCCTTAACCGTGTTGCGCACGGCGGTGAGGGAGAGGTTATTAACCAGGTAGATAAAGGGCAGGTACTCCTGGGTCAGTTGCTGGGTTTCCTTGTAGAGGTCAAACCGTTTATTATCGTCAATCTCCTGGGCGGCCTGCACGTAGAGATCGGCAATGCGGGCCTCCCAGTCCGCCGATTGCCAACCCTCCAGGGGGTCCTGCCCTGGCCCGGCCTGTTGGTTAAAGGCATGGAGGGAGCCATCCAGTAGCCAGACGTTGGCGCCACCGTTGGGGTCCAGGCCACCGGTCAGCCCCAGCACACAGGCCTCCCAGTCCAGGCTATCGGTGAGCCGGTCCACCAGGATGTTAAAGGCCAGGGGTTGGAAATCTACCTGGATGCCAATTTTCTCCAGATCGCTTTTGATCTGGGTGCCGATGGCTTCGCGAATTTTATTGCCGGAGTTGGTCACCAGGGTAAAGCGCACCGGCTTCCCCTGATCATCTAACAACTTGCCACTGGCGTCGTACCTGAACCCGTCAGATTGCAAGAGTTCCCTGGCCTTATCCGGGTTGTAGTCGTAGGTCCGCACCCCCATCTCCGGTGGGGCGTAGTAGGGGCTGGGCACCGAGATGGGAGAACTTTGGGCCTCCCCCAGCCCCTGGAAAATGTTGTTAATCAGGGTGGTGCGGTCAATACCGTAGGCGATCGCCTGGCGAAAGGCCACCCGATTAAACCAGCGGGACTTGCTAGGATCCACCAGGGGTTTACCCTGGCGACTAGCCTGGTTGAGGTTGAAAAACAGGAAATTGGTGCCCAGATCGGGGCCGCCATTGTAGATGGTGAAGTTGCCTCGCCGCTCACTGCGCTTCAGGAGGGAGAAGAAATCCGGCTGTACCCCCACAGAGTCTAACCCCCCGGAGCGGAACTGCAGAAAGGAGGTGTCGGTGGAGGCCACAATTTGCCAGATCACCTGCTCGATATAGGGCTGGGGCTTGCCCTGGGGATCCTGGCGCCAGTAGTAGGGGTTGCGTTCAAAGATCACCCGCTCCCCGGGGATATACTGCCCCAGGCGGTAGGGGCCGTTACCGATAATCTCCGCCGGCGGTGTATCGGTGCCCCAGGTGCTGAGAAACTCAGGTTTACCGTCGCCCCCCTTGGTCTCTACCTTAGGCCTTAGAATATGGGCCGGGATAATGCTCAGCTCCGTATTCCTGAGCATGGGGGCAAAGGGCTCCGGTAGGGAGAACTGCACCCGCCGATCATCCAGCTTGCTAACCGACGGTAACAGGCCCTGGGGCCCAATCCGGAAGCCATCCCGGCTATTGCTAGGAATTTCTGGGTTAAACACCACCTGGTAGGTGAATACCACATCATCGGCAGTGAGGGGGGCGCCATCGCTCCAGCGCAGCCCTGGCTGTAGGGTAAACACCAGGGTTTTACCCTGATCGCTAATCTCCCAGCTCTCCGCCAGCCCTGGGGTCGTGTCACCGGTGAGGCCATCGGTAGCGGTCAGCCCCTCAAAGGTAAACCCAAAAATATTGGGATATTCCTGGCTTAGCACCGGGTTAAAGGTTTTGGGATCGCTCAGGGTGCTGAGCACCAATCGGGAGCTGGCGGCCTCCGCCTTGACGAAATGATTCAGGTTGCAGCTAGTGGTGCTGAGCAGCACCGCTAGGAGTAACCCCCATAGCCCCAGCCTCCACCAACCCCAAAGCCAGGAGGTTAGCCCCCCCTGGCTTAGCATTGCAGGCCAACCAGGACAGCGCTTTCCTATCCCGATCGTCCATCCTAGCCCCCTGGCCATGCCTGCACCCCCGCGATCGCTACTATTCACCCGCCCCCAACCTGACTTTAGCTGACCTACCCTATCTATATCCGTCATGGGGGTACCCCTGTCAAGGGCTACCTTAGGAGATCGCTGGCACCTCAGCGGATTGGGCAACGACCACCCAGTGGTCCGCCCCCCCCAGGTAGCCCAGGACGGCGATGTAGATGCGATCCCACTGGGGAATGGTCAGATACCAGTCCTGGGCCAGATCGTCGTGGCAACGCTGTTCGTGCACCGGGGGCTGGAGGGGCATGTGGGTGGCCTGGCCGGTGACATCGTAGAGACGCACCGCCAGGGTTTCGCCCCCCTGTTGTCTAGCCTGCAGGCGATCGGCCTCATCCAGGTTCCAGAGTACGTAAAAACGGTCGGATTTATCCCGATCTATGGACAGTCGTATCCAGCTGCGGGGAGCAACCGGGGCTGGGGCGGTGATGGAGGGCGCCGGGGGCAGGTCAAAGCTATCGGGGGATCCGGGGGGGATACTGGCCATGGCCGCCAACAGCTCCGGCGGCAGATCACTACTAAGGCTAGGATCCTCAGGGGGTGGGGGAATGAAGTCCCCCTCCTCCAGGGGCACCACCGGCGGCGCATCGGTGGGCAGGGCAGGCACCGGCGGCCAATCCGTGGTTGGTAGGTCCGCTGCAGACAGACTCACCTGGTTGAGCAACTCCTCCTCCAGGCTGGTGACGGAGTCAATGGCCGTGGCGGACCCAGGGCCCGGGTAAGTGAAGGAGTCCCCTGGGGTCGGTGAGGCCACCTGGCTGAGCTCCGGCGGTAGGCTAGCCTCCAGGGAACTGCCGTGGGCGATATCGGCGTCGGCGGAGGGTAAACCCATGACCATTTGCTGAAGCTCGAGGGGAACGTCGGGGTCATAGTTGTAGGGGGGCGGAGTGGGGATTTCCGCTGGGGGCCAAGCCGGGGGCGGCTCCGGTGGTAGGCTAGGCTCCGGGGAACTGTCGTGGGCTATATTGGCGTCGGCGGAGGGTAGACCCATGACCATTTGCTGAAGCTCAAGGGGAACGTCGGGGTCATAGTTGTAGGGGGGCGGAGTGGGGATTTCCGCCGATGGCTGGACAGGGCGTGGAAACGGGGTCAGGGGCGCCCCCAGGCCCTGGTCCCCCAGGTTGGTGGCTTGGGTCAGACAGGTTTGGGCCTCTGCCTGGCGACCGAGGTGCAGCAGGGCTTGCCCCTTGCCATACCAGGCGGCGCTGGCGGACTGATCCAGCTCGAGGGCGCTGTCAAAGCAAAACAGGGCCTCTTCATAGCGCCCCATACCGGTCAAGAGGCGACCCTTGCCCACCCAGGCCTCGCCGTTGGAGGCATCCAAACTCAGGGCCAGGTTGTAGCTGGCCATGGCCTCCGCCAACTGCTCCAGCATGGCCAGGGCGTGGCCCCGTTGGGCCTGGGCCTGGGAGGCGATGGTATTAATGCCACTGATTGGGCCACCACTGGCCTGGGCATTCATCCGTTCCACCTCGGTGGCCTCGATGGCGCTGCCAAATTCCATCAAGGCCAGGTCGTACTGGCCGTTGCGCATCAGCCGTTTACCTTCCGCCAGATTCGCCCGGGCCTGTTCTAGCTTACTTTGGCTAAACCCGCCCGGCTCTGGGACAATCCCAGGGAGTAGGGCCGACTCTGGGGGTAACTCGGGTTCAGGGTTGGGGGTAGGCCGTTGTCCTACTCCGGAGAAATCAATCCCCAGGTTGGCCCCGGGCATGGGCTCCAGGCTGAGGTCGGTGTCGGTTTTAGACTTGCGCTGAATGCCAAATAGGGATCCTAACAACCCCGCCAGGAACAGCAGCAGGGGGACCGCCGCAATGATCCACCAGGTATTGCGGGGTAGGCGTTGTAGGCGACCCCAGAGGTCGGCGAGTTGGGGGGATAGGGCTGAGATATCGAAACCTGCCAGGGGGTTGCCCTGGACATCCCGCCGCTCCACCTGGTTATTGGCGGTGCCGACCACCAGCTCACCCTCGGGGCTAAAGTCCAGGGAACTGGCGACGGCATCGAGGGCGATGGGCGTGGTGTTGAGGGGCGCCCCGTCCTCTCCCCAGAGTTGCAGGGTGCGATCGGCCCCCGCCGTGGCCAGGGTGCCCCCATCGGGGCTATAGGCCAGGGCGGTAACCGCCTGGGGGTGGGCCTGAAGCCGGTTCCCCTGGGGTTCCAGGGTGGCCTGGTTCCAGGATTGGACGGTACCATCGCTGCCGCTGGAGGTGACCACCTGGCCCTCGGGATTACTGGTAATCTGGGTGACGCCACCGGCGTGGGCCTTCTCAACCCGCTTCACCAGGACGCCCTCGGCGGACCAGAGGGCTAAACTGCCATCACTACCGCCGCTGAACAACCCCGGGCCGGGTTGGGCGTAGTGCAGGGTCTGAACCGCACCGCCATGGGCCGAAATCGGGGCTCCCAGGGGGGTGCCACTGGCCAGGGACCAGCGCTCTATCGTACCGTTAGCGTTGCCACTCACCAGGGTTTGGCCATCGGGGCTGAGGGCCAGGGCTAAAATGGCGCCGCCCTGACCGGCCAAGGAAGGTCCCACGGGGTTGCCCATACTATCCCAGCGGCGGATTGTACCGTCAGCCCCGCTGGAGATCACGGTTTGGCCGTCGGGGCTGATGACTACGGCGGATACCACGCCGCGGTGGGCATTGGCGACGGTGCGCAGGGGCTGACCATTGCTGTCTAGCCACTCCAGTTGGCCCTTGTCACCGCCGCGCACCAGGGTGCGGCCGTCGGGGGCCAGGCTGATCGCCCCGGGATGGCGGTTAGCACCAGCGGTCACATTGGCCCGTTCAGCCCGTTGGGCGGCGGCCACCGCCTCTTTACCCGCCGGATTGGTGGCGAAGCCCAGAAAAGCTTCCACCGGAATGCTGGCCTCTCCCCGATAGACGTAGTTGCGGGGTTGGGAGTAGGGGTAGCGGGGATCGTCGGGTTTGGTGCTGTGCATGGTCACCGACCGAACCGTGGGTTGGTTGGTGACTTCGCTGGCGATCGCATAGCTAATGCCATCCTTACCCAGCTCCCGCACCACGGCGGCGGTGCTGTCTTCCCCCACCACCACCGTCTTACTGCCCGCCTGGAAGGCTTGCTGCTTAAACACCTCGTAGTCCGCCAGGGCCCGCCGCACATCACTACTGGCGGGCCGATCAATAAACCGTAGGGGTAGGTCAGGGCCGCCAATTTGCGACCAGTTAGTAATCTCACCGCGAAAGATGCGGGCAAAATCACCAAAGGTCAGGTCCCCCTGAAAGGGGTTGTCCCGGCCGACGATGATGGCGATCTTCTCCCGATAGATCGGCACCTCGGTAAGGTTTTGGGCCTTCTCAGCATCGCTCAGCGATCGCCCCAGGGCGGCCAGATCAATCGTCCCCGCCTGGAGGGCCGCCAGGGCCGCCCCGTCGCCGTTGCTGGCCAGGATGACCTCGGTGCCAGGGTAGCGTTGCTTAAAGCTGTCCGCCAGGGTTTGGTTTAAAACCGCCATGGCCCCGGAGCCGTCAATGCGCAGGCGAGTCCCCGCCGCCACCGTCTCCTGGAGGGTAAAGCTGGGGGGCGGGGTGGGGCTATCCTGGGCCAGCCAGCGCTGGTCTGACCGCAGTGCACCGAGGGGTAGGGTGGCCAGGGCGCCGATCAGGGCCCAAACCAGCAAAGAGGACTTAGGGGGTTTATCCATGGGGTAGCCGCCGATCCTGACAACGATAATCCTGATAAAGGATACACGCAGATGGCCAGTTTGGTGTTTTTTTGTCTGGGGGGCTGGTCCCTACACCCCAGGCTCCAGGGCGGTTAGTAGGGCCTGGGAATCGGCCACTGCGCCAAACACCCCCCCCTGCATGGTAATCATTTTCAAAGCGGCCAGGTAATTGCCGTAGTCGGTGGCGCCGGTGCAGTCGGACAGCAGCAGACATTCGTAGCCCCGATCGTTGGCATCCCGCATGGTGGTGTGGACGCAGACATCGGTGGTGATGCCGGTCAAAATCAAATTGCGAATCCCCTTGCCCTGGAGCACCAGGTCTAGATCGGTGGCGTAGAAGGATCCCTTGCCGGGTTTGTCGATGATCACCTCCCCCGGCAGGGGGGCCAGTTCCGGGATGATTTCCCAGCCCGCTTCCCCCCGCACCAGAATGCGGCCACAGGGGCCGGGGTCGCCGATGCCGGCGCCAATCCGCTGCGATCGCCAGCGTTTGTTGGCGGGCAGGTCCGCCAGGTCGGGGCGATGACCCTCCCGGGTATGGATGATGGTAAAACCCAACTGCCGCAGCCGGTCCAACACCCGACTCAGGGGCTGAATGGGGGCGCGGGTGAGGCTCAGGTCGTAGCCCATTTTGTCAACGTATCCCCCGGGTCCGCAGAAATCAGTCTGCATATCAATCACCAGCAGGGCGGTATTGGCGGGCCTCAGGTCCCCATCAAAGGGGTAGGGATAGGGATCGGCGAGGATGGTGAGGGTCATGGGGGGAAGGGCAGGGGGGACTGGGAGAGGATCGCTGAGTCGAATCTTAAATAGATTACTAGGAGACCCTGGGATAAATCTACCAGTTTCTCCTGCCCATCCTACGCAGTTAATAGGGCAAGAGTCGGTGCTCAGAAGCGGGCTAGGCCAGTGACTCCTGATTACTGAATTCTGATTACTGACTGCTTCCTCGAAGCATGGCCAAACCCATGTCGCGAAGCACTAGAAGTCCTGGCGATGGGTGATGGCGTCGGTTACCCGGTCGAGCACCTTGCTCACCGGTAGGGCGCCCAGTTCTCCCTGGGCTCGGGTGCGGAGGCTGAGGGCGTTGTCCTCTAGTTCCTTGGCGCCCACCACCGCCATGATTGGGATTTTGGCTTTTTCGGCGTTGCGCACCATCTTGCCCAGGCGATCGCCGCTGCTATCCACCTCCACCCGCACCCCCTGGGCCAGAAACTGCTCCGCCACCTGCTGGGCAAAGCCCAGTTGCTCCTCGGTCACCGGCAGCAGCCGTAGTTGCACCGGCGCTAGCCAGAGGGGAAAGTCGCCGGCGTACTCCTCGATCAGGATGCCGATTAACCGCTCCAGGGAGCCAAAGGGGGCCCGGTGAATCATCACCGGGCGCTGGCGGGAGCCATCCTCCGCCACGTACTCCAGGTCAAACCGTTCCGGCAGGTTGTAGTCCACCTGGACGGTGCCCAACTGCCACTCCCGGTCCAGGGCGTCACGGAAAATGAAATCCAGCTTAGGGCCGTAGAAGGCGGCTTCCCCAGGGGCCTCGAAGTAGTCCATCCCCAGGGTTTGCACCGCCCGTTGGATGGCGGCCTGGGAGGCCTCCCAAACGGCGTCATCGCCAATGTACTTGCTGGACTCGGGATCACGAAAACTCAGTCGGGCCTTAAAGGTTTTTAGCTTCAGGCTGCGAAACACCGTCAGGATCAAATCCACCACCTTGAGGAATTC
>JAYKIM010000048.1:0-6430 GCA_035286245.1 Cyanobacteriota bacterium
GCTTCATAGTAATAGCTGCTCCGGTTGAGTCCCAGTAACTCGCATTGACGCGCAATGCTAATTTCAGAGTGGTCTGGCTCCACTAATCGTCGTTTTGATTCAAGGGGTAAGGCCAGATTTTTTTTCAACCACTCCAGTTCCACTTGGAGCCGACCGATGTTCTGGTAAAGCTCTTCAATCGAAGGTTCTTGACTCTTAGCTTTGCCTCGACGGTCGGTAAAGACCTCCTTGAGGCCCTCCTGAGCTTGCTTTTTCCACTGGGTGATCTGGGTCGCGTGAATCCCCATCTCACCGGCGATTTCGTTGATCGTCTTGTTCCCCTTGAGAGCTTCTAGAGCCACTTTGACCTTAAACTCAGGAGTATGTCGCTTCCGCTGCATAGTCTTCAGTATTCTCCGTATAATTGCTTAACTTGGTTGCAGCAAGACTATCTTGTTAAGCTGTCTGAAATCCTGGGAGTATTATATAGAGCCAGGTTTATCTTTACAAATAGAACTTCATTGCGCATCTCATGGGGCCCATGAGCGACAATTGATTATTCGCCTATTTGGACCACCGGTTGAGCAGTATTACCAAACATCTCGCCAATCATTTATCAATCTGTGGGATGTAACCCGTAGGAGAGAGTTTCCATTCATCTCCTCGTAGCTGACCAGTACCACCGTGCCAGGGTCGAGGGATGCAAGTTAAGTCAGGTACTGAGAGTTTTAATCAGTGCACTTTCGAACTGGTCTGCCGCGTCTTTCCAGGTGTAGCGTGTAGCTGTCTGATGGGCTGCGTTGGACATGGCTTGCCATTCTAGATTAGAAAGCTGTAAAATCTTAATTACATAATAGGCTAGGCCATCAGTATCCCCTGGAGGCAATAAGAAACCATTAGTTCCTGGTGTAATCAGATCGGGCGCTCCTCCGGTCCTTACTGAAACGACGGGACACCTACAGGCCATAGCCTCAAGAACTGGTAAGCCAAATCCTTCTGCTCGAGAACCACACAGCCAGACATCGCACGAGGCATACAGATGTCGGAGTTGGTGCTGTGGCGGCCGCAGGTGAAGATCAATATCTTTCAAAAGGGGAATTTCGGCAGAAATCGGCTCATAGCTAAAGCAGGTAACTGTCAGATTGGGGATTAGGGCTTTTACTTGGTGAATGGTTGCCAGACAAATATCAGCTCCTTTCCAGAATAAATCTGAATACATGAAGCCCACTTTTGGAATGGGATTCTTAATCCTAGGTTCAGCGAAGAATAATTCCGTGTCTACACTGTTTGGCACTAGGAATGCTGACTTGTCTGAGTACTCATTCAGCAAAAGCTCTATTAACCAACGAGAAATAGTAATTTTTTGAAAGGGTAATTTATAGGTAGCTTTCACTCGCTCTAGATTTTCCTTGTCGATAATCGTCTCGTGGTGCTGAATAAAATATATTTTTTTTCCCTTTTCAGGAGGAAAATCCGCTATCCATTCTGCTGTTTCCCACCAGGTAGCGATGATCAAATCTGCATCGGGTACATCATCTACCCTGACAGAGCTATAGCTTGAAAGGGTGTAGGGAATTTGATTCAGTTCAAAATAAGTTGGGTCGTAAAAATCATGGAGAGAGAAAATACCTTGCTTAAAGAAGCTTTCGAAACTTCGAAGTAAACTTTTTCTTGCTGGCTGAGGAGCAATTATAAATACTTGATGCCCTTTCTGCATCAAGTGTTTTGCATGGGTGACAACAACTCGAACTCCTCCAGTTGCATAAATGCATGGCAGTATAAAAGTAATTTTCATGATCTGGGATCAATACTTGATTGTTCAAATGAAGATGCCTTCATGGAGAATTGAGTTGAATAAGAAAAAATGATTAAGCACGCCTGAAAACTATAGATACCAGTTTCTGAGTGAATCATGTGTGACTCAAGTCTCAAAAGTCTTGGAATTCCTGGCATTTGCCAATTTAGTTGCATCTCATTCAGGCAAGAACTAGTATGGCCTTTTTTGTCAATCTATCTAGAGAAAATCTGGACGTCCCATCGAGATGCTGTAACCGTTCAGGGGGGGTACGAACTTCGCGGGTTTCAGCTCTTGAAATAGCTCGCCTGGACCTAATTGAGCCTGATTTTCGTCGGTCCGAGGTTTCAGCCGTCGCTGAAACCCTCATTCTCTCATGACCCCCTGAACGCTTACGAGATGCTTTAAGAGTCGAATAAATTTGAATAATTATCTAATAAAATCCGTTATCGTAAATTATCTTCCGGGAAAGTGATAAAAAGAATAAATTTAAACTTAGGGCACCTCGACAGATTACATTGTTGCTAAGTAGCGAGACCTAAAATCATAAAATCTCCTAGTCATTCTCAGTAAGATTTATATTTTTTGAGGTATCCAGAGTATCTAGTTCGGAGTCAACTTATCGATTCCCTTGTAACTGGCAAACATCTGTTGTGTTGTGAAAAAGGGGGTTATCCCAGGTATACTTCCCTGTCAAGATGATGCAGAAATCTTGAGTCATGAAGGTACTATCCTACTGGAAGGTATGGTTTGAGACCCTCTTTAGCTTTCCAAACAACCTCTCAGGTGGGTATTCTGACTGGCTAAGAGCTTTACTATCGGAGCTACAATTATAGTCTAGTCTGTTTTATGGCGTTTTCAGGCGAGTCCGGTAAGCTCTCTTTATCTAGGGAGTATCTTGAAAAAACAGAGACCTATGGATGATGGTGACGAGATGCGAGAGGTTTCAGGTTTGGTGAGTTCCCAAGAAGGTCATTAATCAAGTTCAGTAGGTCATAAACACTATAACTTCAGGCAGTTCCATGAAGACATTCCGTGCGGGCTGAGCCTGTCGTTGACGTAGCCTCTGCGAAGCAGATAGCCAGCTGCTGTCAGCCGGAATGCTTTAGTAAAGTGGCGGAGGGCCGCTCGCCAAACAGGCGCTGATAATCCCGAGTGAAGTGGCCAGGGCTCCAGAAGCCAAACCGATGGGCTGTGGCGGTTACCGACTCGGTGGCGGGATCGGCGACCTTCAGGTGTCGCCGCACCGCGTGGAGGCGTTGGATCTTCAGGTAGGCCATGGGACCCATCTCTAATACCGACTGAAAGCTCTGGAAGAGAGGACTCTTACTGGTGTGTAGTACTCGACAGAGGTCCTGCAGAGTGAGGGGGTGATCCAGGTGGGCCAGAATGTACTCCTCTGCCTGTCTCACTAACTGGGCCCGATGGTTAGCGCCATTGGTCGTGACCGGACTGGGGAATGATGCCTGCACCGGAGAAATGGCGTCAATCAACAGGGGGATAAAGTCTTTGATAATGAAGCTTTCCAGGTAGGACAGGGGAAAGGGCGGAGTTCGCCGCCCCACCAGCGATCGCAGTTGTTGCAGGTAGGCCGCCACCCTGGGTAGGGTGACGGGGGAATGGAAGAGATTTTGGCCCAGCAACCGATCCTCCAGGTCGCCCCTATCCATAATCTGTAAGCATTCATCGAAAAGGGTTTTGCTAATGTTGACGTTGCAAAAATCCAGGTGGTGCGGTACCACCATGTCAATGCCACGGTTAGGGTCTAACCCAAACAGGGTATGCTCCCTGACTTCAGTGCCGTGGGCTGTGATTCCTTGACCATGACTCTGCAGAACCATAGAAAAGCCAAAATAGCCCTGGGTTTTCTCCCCTAAGCAGCGCACTGGGCCGGTAGAGCTGGTGAACAAAACCTGTACCTGATGAAACTGAAGGAAGAGCAGGTCGACCTCGATCGGCCCCCGGCCTAGCTGTGTCAGACTGATCTGGCGTTGCCGTAGGGATCGGCGGCTGAGCAGGGTGGCGATCTCCTCCATGTCCTGGAAGCGGCGTTGCCACAGCACAGGCTGCTGACCCGGTTGATCCGCTAAATTTGCCATGGGGCTGCAGGGGGGCTAGGGAACTGATAAGGGTTTACTCTACCCTCGGGGTTGGGGCCAAACCTAAAAGTTATCTTAAGCCCTGCCAGCTATGTAGCCTTCAGAAAAGGAATTTTTGAATACCCCAGTTTCCTTCTTTTCTATATAGTGAGTTCGTGTTATTGAATTGCTGACCCCTGATCAGCGCTCCTGGCTGAGGTGGATAGCCGTGCTGGGGTCTGGTCCTTGTTGGACTCGAGATCCCTATCAAGCAGTCATTTCTTCGCCATCTTGCCCTAACCATGGTTAATTTCTGGCCCCGGGTCACCGACGGTTGCCATCCTCCCGCCAGGGCGGTTTCGCCCTCTAGTTTGCCATCCTCCCCCCAGGGCCAGCACCGGCTCGCCCTGGGGGGGTGGCTTTGGCGTCAGCCCCTGGTACACTTTTTGCTGCTAGGGGCCCTCCTGTTTGGACTCTATGGGGTGGTGCAAGGCGCTGCGGTACCTTCAACCGTCGCCCCTACCGTAACCCTTGATAGCCCCACCCTAGACCAGTTGCGCACCGACTGGCGGCGGCAATGGCACCGAGATCCGACCGCCGCCGAGTGGCAAACCCTGGTGGATCAAGCCCTCCGTGATCAGGTGCTGTACCAGGAGGCCCTGGCCCTGGGGTTGGACCAAAATGATTTGATTATTCGCCGCCGCCTGATTCAAAAAATGGAGTTTTTGATGGAGGGGGGAGTGGATCTGGCGGAACCCCAGGAGGCGGATCTGCAAGCCTACCTGGAGGCCCATGCCGATCGCTACCAACTCCCCCCCCGCCTCAGTTTTGACCAGGTTTACTTCCGTGGTGACCAGGGGGGCGATCAAGCCTCCGAAGCGGCTCATCAGCTGTTGGCTCGACTGCAAGCCCAACCACGCCTGGCCTACCCTCTGGCTAAATTGGGCGATCCCACCCTGCTGCCCCCCACCTACACCCTGGCTACCCCCGAACAGCTGGCCCATGGCCTGGGGGCAAGCTTTGCCGAGCAGGTGGCCGCCGTCACCCAGCTGGGTTGGCAGGGGCCCTTCACCTCGGTTTATGGTAGCCATCTGCTCAGGGTGACCGACATCCAACCGGGTCGCCCCGCTACCCTGGCGGAGGTGCGGTCAGAGGTGCGACGGGACTGGCAGCGCGATCGCCAGGCCCAGCAGGGGGCAGCGGCCTATCAGCGACTGCGCGATCGCTACCGGTTGATCATCACCCCCGCCGCCCAGACCCAGCTAACCCCGCCCCAGGCAACGGTAGGGGATCGGCCAGCATGACTCGCAGCCTCTGGCTATGGTGGGGGCTATGCCTGATGGCAGTGGTTTTGCTGGTGGGTACCTGCCCAGCCCAGGCCCACGGCTTTCAAACCGCCTACCTGGAAATGCTTGAACAGGCCCCAGGGGAGTTTGCCATTACCTGGAAAACCCCTGCCAACCTTAGTTTTGGCGATGAGGGGTTGGCCCGCCCCATGACCCTGAGGCCCAGCTTTCCGGACCATTGTCAGGCGACCGGGGTACCCCAACGGGCCACCGGCCCCACTAGCCAGGTCAGTCACTGGCGAGTCCAATGTGGAAATCGGGGGCTGGCGGGGCAAACCCTAACCTTTCCGGGGATCACCGCCACTGGGCTGGAGGTGCTAGTGCATTGGCAGGGGGCCAATGGCCAAACCCAAACCACTCTGGTGCCAGTAGGCCAGGAAACCTGGGCCCTACCGGCCCAGCTCAGTTTTTGGCAGGTCAGCCAAACCTACCTGCACCTGGGCCTTTCCCACATCTTCGGTGGGGTTGACCATCTGCTATTTGTACTGGGGCTGGTGCTGATGGTTGGCCCCTGGTCAAAACCATCAGTACCTTTACCCTGGCCCACAGCATCACCCTGGCCGCCGCCACCCTGGGTTGGGTGCAGGTACCCCAGGCTCCGGTGGAGGCGGTGATCGCTCTCAGTATCGTATTTCTGGCCGCTGAACTGGTTGACCGCCAGCGGGGGCGGGTGGGCTTGACCGCCACCCATCCCTGGCTGGTGGCCTTGATTTTCGGCCTGCTCCACGGGTTTGGCTTTGCCAGCGCCCTGGCGGCGGTGGGCTTACCCCCCCAGGCGATTCCTCCGGCCCTGTTCTGTTTCAACCTGGGGGTTGAGCTGGGGCAATTGGCCTTTGTCCTGGCTCTGGTGGGGCTGATCACCCTACTCCGACCCCTAGCCCTGCCCCCCTGGGGCAAATGGCTAACCCCCTACGGCATTGGTGCCCTGGCGGCCTGCTGGTGTCTACAGCGGGTGGTGGGGTTTTGGGCCAGGAGCTGAGGGTCGCCGGCACCTACCCTACTGACCGTTTACCCGTGTCCCTGTTTTATTCCTCTGTCAGCCCATGAAACGTCTTCTACGATTTGCTCTAATTATAGCAATCCTGTCTGATTCATGAAAAGCTTCAGTACATATGTACTTTTGGGAAGTCAAAGATATCTAGGGTGAAAAAGAGTTCAAAGAGAGCCTTCATGGCTGAGAAGGAGGGTTGCCACCCCGCCTGTCGTCGGAGCCAGGTTTTGGCTTTCAGCCA
>JAYKIM010000049.1:0-11858 GCA_035286245.1 Cyanobacteriota bacterium
CACCCCGGAGGTTGAGCAGGGGGCCACCGGAGTTACCGGGGTTAATGGCGGCGTCGGTCTGGATGAAGCTAACCCGTTTATCGGGCACCCCCACCTCACGACTGCTGCGCCCGGTGGCGCTGATGATACCGGCGGTGACGGTGCTATCGAGACCGAGGGGGTTGCCAATGGCGATCGCCCATTCCCCCGGTTGAATTTGGTCGGAATTACTGAGGCTGACCGTGGGTAGGTCGCGGGCCTCAATGGTAATCACCGCCACATCGGTGACCGGGTCAGCCCCCACCACCTTACCGGTGAAGGAGCGACCATCCTTAAGGGTAACCTCCACCCGGTCCGCCCCCTCTACCACGTGGGCGTTGGTGATAATTCGGCCATCACTGGTGGTAATGAAACCGGAGCCTACCCCCCGCTGCACCTCCTCCGAGGGGGGCGCGGGCATGGCACCGCCAAAGAACTGGCGAAAGAAGGGGTCCTGAGCCATGGGGGAGGCGTTAGTTTGCACCGTTCGGGAGGCATCAATCCGCACCACCGATGGCCCCACCTGGCGAACGATATCGGCGATCAGGTTAGGACTGGAGAGGGCGGGGGCAGGGAGGGCCGAGTTGCTGGGGGAGGAATCGGTGGGAGTCCCAGGCTTGTTTAAGGCGGCGATCGCTGAGGTTTGGGTCAAACCCTGTAGAACCTCCACACCCTGGTTCCCCGCCGTGGCCACACCGGCGCCCAACAGGACCAAAGCCATAGAGGCCAGTAATGAACGGTTAGGGCGAAATCCGTGGAGTGATAGTTTGTCTGCCATAGGAACCTATCTCAAGAAACTCTAAACATGCTCTTACCTTAGATCCAGGGTATGGCGAGCCCATGGCAGATGGATGGCAATGCTATGACAGTTTTGTCAATGGCCAGGGCTGGCTGGGCCGAGGCTGAGGTCCCTGGTCTCCCCCTCGGATTAGGCCCAGGGGGATAGTAGCCTGCATGAGCCGGTTTATACTGTGTGGGTAACTCGAGTCCAGGCACGAAAAACGTGGACTTAACTGAAGTCTTTAAAACCCCTCGCCCCGTGATCGGGGTGGTTCACCTTTTGCCCTTACCCCTGTCGCCGCGCTGGCAGGGCAGTTTACAGGCCGTTGTCGATCGGGCTGAGCAGGAGGCGGTGGCGTTGGCCTCCGGCGGTGTCCACGGCATTCTGGTGGAAAACTTTTTTGATGCCCCCTTCACTAAGGACAGTGTCGACCCGGTGGTGGTTAGTGCCATGAGTTTGGTGCTGCAGCGGCTCCAAACCCTGGTCACCCTACCGCTGGGGGTGAATGTGCTGCGCAATGATGGCCACAGTGCCCTGGCGATCGCCGCCTGCAGTGGGGCCCAGTTCATCCGGGTGAATGTGCTCACCGGGGTGATGGCCACCGACCAGGGCTTGATTGAGGGCTGCGCCTACGATCTACTGCGCTATCGCCAGCAGTTGGGCTGCGATGTCAAAATCTTTGCCGATGTACTGGTCAAGCATGCCCGGCCCCTGGGTTCCCCCAACCTGACCACGGCGGTACAAGATACCCTCCATCGGGGTCTGGCGGATGGGGTAATTTTATCCGGTTGGGCTACCGGCCACCCCCCCAGCCGGGAAGACCTGGAACTAGCCAAGGCCGCCGCCGGCAAGGCACCGGTGCTGATCGGCAGTGGCGCCGATTGGGAAAACATCGGATCCCTAATATCAGTGGCGGATGGAGTAATTGTGGCCAGTTCCCTCAAGCGCCACGGGGATATCCACCAACCGATCGACCCAGTACGGGTCGGTCAATTTCTTGAGGCCATGCAGGAGAGTCTGACTCACCCCACCTCTGACCCCAGTCGTCCCTCGGTCATGGCCCATTCTAACTGATGGCTCTGGATCCTTTCCGTCGATGGGCTAAACCTATAGACTAGAATGTCAGACTATGGCCCTAGGACGAGATGGCATAAATTAAAGGACCCTTCAAGCGGGGGAGCAGAGTTATGACTATCCCAGCTAGGAAACGTGATATCAAGCCATGGAGAGAACCAGCATGAGACGTCGTCGCCAAGAAACCCGTTGGATTAACCGCCACTCTCGAGGGCTGCTAGCCGGCATCGCTGGTCTGGGCCTACTGGATACCGCCTACCTACTGTTCATCCGGTGGACGGGGGGAGCGGCCTGTCCGACGGAGGGCTGCAACCTGGTTTTATCCAGCCCCTATGCCACCATTCTGGGTCTACCCCTAGCTCTATTTGGCTTGCTGGGCTACCTGGCGATTCTGGCCCTGGCCACCGCCCCCTGGTGGGTTAAACCTGAACAAAACAAGGTTCTGCGACAACAGCTAGAGGACCGCACCTGGCCCCTGCTGTTTGGGTTGACTACCGCCATGGTGGTCTTCAGTGCCTACCTGATGAGCGTTATGGCCTTTGAGATCAAGGCCTTTTGTCCTTTCTGTGTCGCCTCTGCCCTATTTGCCCTCAGCCTATTTTTAATTACCCTATTCGGTCACCGTTGGGAGGATCGGGGGCAGCTGTTCTTCATCGCTGCCATTATCGGAGTGGTCACCCTGACCTCGGTCTTCGCCCTCTATGCCCCGGCCCGCTCCGGCGGCACCGCCACTGGTGGCCAGGCCGGCCCCCCCATTATCCAGACCTCGGGGCCAGCGGAATTGGCCCTTGCTCAACACCTGAAGGCCAGCGGAGCGGTCATGTATGGAGCCTGGTGGTGTCCCCACTGCCACGAACAAAAGGAGCTATTTGGGGCCGAAGCCGCTCAGTTGCTGCCCTACGTAGAATGTGCCGAAGACGGCATTAAGCCCCAAACCGACCTGTGTCGCTCTAAGCCAGAGATTAAGGGTTTTCCCACCTGGGAGGTGAAGGGGCAGTTTTATTCCGGATCCCAATCCTTAGAGCAGTTAGCCGAGCTCTCCGACTATGCCGGCTCGAAAAACTTTCGCCAGTAGCTTCTGCCACCCCCAGGGCCTGAGGGCATTGCCCTTAGCCTGGGCTCCGCATCAAAAAGCCTGTTGCCACCCTAACCCTGCTCAAGTCAACGCAAGACCGGGGGTAGGGTAGGATGTCAGGGCCTAGCCAATGACATATTCTGTAACAAAAGTTGCCTTGACGACCCTGGAAAGTTACGCGACACTACATTTAATGGGGTTTCACTCCTTAAATCAATACGATTGATTGCCCTTTGTAAGGGTTTATGGTGAGTTACACCCTCAGTAACTTCATATTTTTTATTTGTTAAGCGCAAGCCTCCGCCAGACTTAATTGTTGATCCCTTCCCCCTGGAATGACCCTAGGGAATAGGTGTTGTTTTTAGTTGTTTTCTGTCTTTACCCATCCACCATGGAAACCCTGGAATTTATTATTCATCCCGATGGTCGTGTCCAGGAAACTGTGACCGGCATAGTAGGGCAGTCCTGTGCTGAGGTGACCGCTGCCATAGAGGCCCAGCTTGGCATCGTGTTAGATCAGCAGTGTAACGCTGACTACTATGCCCAGGCCAATCTCCAGCTCAGCCCATCCCAGTGGGTAAGCCAAACCTGGTAAGCATCTGATGGCTAGGGCTAACCGTTCCTCCAGGTTAACCTCAGGGCTAGACCTCAGCTACCAACAGTTAGAAACCAGAAAGGATAGGCAGACAGCCGTTCACCCCTATGGTTTTTTATTTGAGCTTTGATTTCCCAGTTTTGATCACCCCTTTGACCACCAATTTCCCTTATCCAAATGTCACACTTTAGTCAAATCAAAACCAAACTCCGTAACCTGGACACCCTCACCGCGGTTTTAACCGACCTGGGGGCTGATTGGCAGGCAGGACCTGCCCAGGTCAGGGGGTATCAGGGGCAGACCCAATTGGCGGATGTGGTAATCTCCCAAGGGAATGGCTACGATATTGGCTTCTGCCGTAACCCTGACACCCAGGACTACGAGCTAATTGCCGACCTACAGTACTGGCAACAACCCCTTACCGTGGATGGGTTTCTACGCAAAATTACCCAGTCCTACGCCTGCAAGACGGTGTTAACGGAGGCCGGTCGCCAGGGCTTTCAGCTGGCCGAGCAAGAGGCGAGGCAGGATGGTTCGGTGCGGCTGGTGGTGCAGCGCTGGCAAGGTTAAGCCTCAACCCTTTGCCAAGGTCTAGTTGAGCCATGATCAGGGGACCTGGGTCCCCTTTCTAGTTTTGCCCCCTACTATAGCCAGGATGGGAGAAGACCCATGGATGATTTGCCACAGCCCTTGTCTGAACCTACGGGCTACGAGCCCGAGTTAGGGGGATCTCTACGTCAGCTAGAGGCTTGTTCGGGTTATGAGCCCGAACTAGGGGGGGCCCTACGTCAGCGGGGGGTTTATGTGGATGAAATCACCTGTATTGGCTGTAAACACTGTGCCCACGTGGCCCGCAACACCTTTTACATAGAATCAGATTACGGTCGATCGCGGGTCTACCGTCAGAATGGTGATACCGAGGCCCTGATCCAGGAGGCGATCGACACCTGCCCAGTGGATTGCATTCACTGGGTCGACTACACCGAGCTGAAGCGGCTGGAGGCCGATCGGGAATATCAGGTGATGCCGGTCCCCGGGTTTCCGGTGGATAAGGCCATGGCGATTCGACGGCAACGGCGAGCTAAGGCTAAGGGACAGCCTCCCCTGAGGGGCTAGAGGGAGGCTCTGAGGGCAATCTGAGTTGCACCCGGCCATCGGGCCAGAAGATCACCTCCACCTGGGTGCCTGGCGGCAAAGTTAGGGCCAGGGGAAGGTGACCCACCTGGGGTAAACCCAGGCTAGCTTGGTATTGTTTGGCCAACTCCCCGAGGGGTTCTACCGCCTCCACCCGACCATCGGAGGCCAGGGTGAGGCTATAGTGCAGTGGTTGATCAACTCCCTCCGGCACCCGCCAGGTGGTGGGTAGGGCCTGGGCCAGGCTGTCAAGCCAGGGGAAGGCTAGGGGAGAACTAGCGCCGGGGGCGATCGCCGGGGGTTTGGCAACGGTAAAGGTTTCCGCCCTGGGGAGACCGTCGGGATCGTCCCTTGGTGCCTCTGATTGCGGTCTGGCGGCGCGGGGGGAGGGCGGGGGTAAATCCGCCGATGGAGGTGTGATAGGGCCTGGGGTGGGGGCTAACCGGGTGGTGCTCTCCGGGGCAGGGCGGGGCCTTACCGATGGGGAGGGATCGGGGGACGAGGGGGGTTGGATGTCTGGGGCGGGCAGGGCCAGGTGACTGGGGCCTGGGCCCGGAGATCGCACCAGGGCATCCTCCAGGGGGCGAGGGGCTTGGGTCAGCCACTGACTGCCGACCACCGCCGCTACCAACCCTGCCGCCACGCTTCCCAGGCTGACCGCCGGGGCCGGAGATCGGCGCTGGGGCAAGATTTCTGGGGAAAGCAGGGCAACCCCCCGATCCATCTGGTCCAGCACCTCGGACAAATCCGCCAGTTGCAGGGTGGAGAGCTGGAGGGCGCGGGGCTGCCGAGAGAGTAAGGCCGGGCGGGGTAGGACCACCGACCATCGCCCCAGGATGGTCCCCTGTCGGTGCCGATGGAGGTAGCTCTGCACCTGGCCTTGCAAGCTTAGCAGTTGGCCCGGTTCTCCCCGGACAACCACCAGGGGAGAACCAGTGACCGGCTCTGCCTCCCCCGGCTCCGGCCAAATCTCCAGGCGAAACCGCGATCGCCGCAACAGGGGCCGATCGCTCACCTGACTGAGGGCTGACGGTTCTCCGGTCAACTCCAGATGACAGGTGCCAGACTGGTAACGATAGGTGGGGGCGGCGATAACCATGGCGAGCTTACTCCGGTAGGGATCGATCCAGCAGGGCTAACCAGAGCTTGCGGCTGCCCTCCGGGCCACTGTAGAAGACTAGATCCACCAGCAGTTTCAGGGCCAGGGGGGTAACATCTTCAACCGGGAATGCCGCCATCCGTTCCTGGTAGGCGTTCGTAAAGCTATCCAGGTAATTGCCCAGGCTGGCCACCCGATGGACGGGCTGGCGCTGCTCCAGGGCCCGCTCCAGGGCCCCCACCGCCCCTCGAATCGATCGTCGATGGTGCGCGGCCAGGCGACCAATCACCAGCACCAGGGCCCGGGCCTCCTCAATATCCAGGCGCTTCCGCCCCTGCCCCTTACGCAGGGGGCTAGCCTGCCGCAGGCGCCAGAGACTCACCCGATCACCGAGCAGGGTATCCAATCCCAGCTGGCCGGCAACCTCCAACACCGCCTCTGAACCCACCCCGGTCAAGCATTCCAGAGCCATTAGCACCAGATCCAGCTGGGCCTTCAGGTTCTGTAACTGCTGGGGGGTCAGGGTAACGACGGTCAACTGTGGTGATCCAGACTGCACTGGTAAACCTCTATAGGCCAGGCTTGAAGCTTGAACTTATTGTGACACGACCGTCACCGCGGCGGTTTAACGGTGGACTCTGGCGGGGGGGGATCCCCTGGTGCCATTGGCGAACGGGTCAGCCACCACCAGCCGGTGGTGACGGCCAACCCAAAGGCGGCGGCTAGGGCCAGGAGCCAGAGCCAGAGTCGCCGGTTAAAACCAGGGGAAGGGGTGAGGGGGGCTTCGGCCTCCGGCTCCTGACTTTCACCGTAGAGGCTAACCCCGCCGCCCCTCACTGCCCCAGGATCAGCGCCCCGGATCGCGGCGGGAACGCCATCCTCGGGAACCGCCATGGTCGGAGGCGAAGCCAACAACTGGTGATGGAGGAGGACAACGGCGCTATTATCATGGCCGTTTTTCTGGTTAGCCAGCTCCAGCCAGGAGGCCACCGCCGAGTCTAAACTAATAATTTCCTTCACGATTAGCCCAATGTAATTGGCCCAGGCATCCTCGATCCGATGGTTGTCGCTGAGGCCATCGGAACAGAGCAACAGCACCCCCGGTTCATCGGGTATAAACCGCTGCAGGTGAATGGTCAGCTGATCGCTGTGGCGGGTGCCCAGGGCCTGGGTGAGGGCTCCAGCATCACTGCGGGCCCGGGCCTGGGCAAAGAGTTGGCGGCCAGCCCTGACCTCCCGTCCGGCAATGTCATCATCCACGGTCAGGGGGTGACAGTAATTAGGGCTGATCCAGTAGGCCCGGCTATCCCCCACGTGGGCTAAATAAACCTCGTGGCTGCGTCCCCAGCCCTGGTCCGTCTCCACCCTCTGGGTCAGGATTAAAGCCAGCACCAGGGTAGTGCCCATACGTTGGCGACCCACCCGGGCCTGGTTATCATTCTGGAAGTTAATCAGATCGTTAACGATGGTGATCACCGCCCGCAGTTGCTCCATGATCACCGGGGGCGGTAGCAGCTGGGCCTCTTGTTGACTGGCCGCGACCAGGGCCTGGAGCTGCAGTTTTAGGGACTGTACCGCCAGTTGGCTAGCCACTTCGCCACCGTCGTGGCCCCCCACCCCATCGCAGACGATGGCTACCTGTAGATCGGTCTCCGTGCTATCCAGGTCCGCCGCTGGCCAGCACCGATCCTCGTTACGGGGTTGGCTGGGCCCGGGGGTGGTGCCCCCGGCTAGGGTAAAGCGCCGGCGGGTGCCCGCGACCTGACGCAGCAATAGCTGATTGAGTTCCTGTTCCACCGCTTCCCTATCCAGCTTGCCCTCCCCCATGGCGTCGATCAAGGAGGTGAGGGGGGTGGCGGTAACCAGGGGGAGGCTGGGGAGCAGCGATCGCCACAGGGTCGCCAAATCTGCTAGGCTGGGGGCCTCCAGGTCAGGGTATAGCTCTAACAGCCGCAGGCGCCAGCCCTCCACCCGCAGGTTATCCAACACCAGTAGGCTGGTCTGGAGCTGATCGCTAGCCAAGCTTTGCCATAGTTCCCAGATTTGCCAAAACCAGTAGAGCTGGCGCTGGGAACTGGCCTCCAGTAGGGCGGTTTCGAGGCTGGGCAGCAGCTCCCCGGTCTGGGGGTGAATAGGCACATTGTCCAGCAGTAGTAGGGGGGTGAGGGGGGGGCGATCGAGGACGGCGTAAAGCCCCGGTAAATGCAACCGGTGGCCATGGGTAACCAGGTAGGGCTGGGCTGAGGGGGGCAGGTAATCGGGGCGATCGGGGGCTTGATCAGGGCAGGTATCTAGCCAGGTACGAGGGCCGACCACGCGATAGCGCTGCGCCACCCTATCCCCCAGGGGGAGGTTGGCGACCCCCTCGCCAACCACCCAAAGGTAGGGGTGGGGACGGGAAACTAGACGATCAACCGGGTGCATAGGCAACAGAGGAAGGGAAACGGTTTCACCCCTGGGGGGTAATCAGTCCGTTAAAACAATCTAATCAGGTAGCCCCCGGATCATCCCAGGGACTAAATTAATCCTAGAGGATAGCGAACAATGCAACAGGTAACTCAACCATGAGTCATGTTCAAATCTGGCTAGTTGTCGGCGCCGTACTCTGCGTTATGGAGTTGGTTTTACCCACCGCCTTTGTGGAGTCAACCCTGGGGGTGAGTGCCTTTTTGGTAGCCATGGTGGCCCTGGTGGTGCCTTCCCTCACCGTGCAGATAGTGCTTTGGGTGTTATTGTCCATAGTTTTTATTCTGCTGCTGCGGCGCTTTGCCCCCCAGCAAACCCCCTACGTGCTGCAGTCCTCCACGGAGGCGCGCACCCTTACCCCAATTTTGCCAGGGGAAACCGGTCGTGTGCTCTACGAAGGTAACTCATGGCAGGCTCGCTGTGAGGACGATAGCGCCACCATTGCCGAAAATCAACGGGTGACAGTAACCCGGCGGCGAGGTAACACCCTCTACGTCATGTCAGAGAAGCTGCTGGATGGCTAGGAGTGGGGAATAGGGAAACTTCAGCAGTCCGTCGGCTTGTGCCCGTTGCCCTGCCCCTGTCGCCCTATGCCCGTTGCCTTGCCCCTGGGGCCAATGCCTCAAACCTGCTCCGAATCAATGCCCAGATCCCGTAACCGCTGAGCTAAACGCTTAGCCTTCTGCTCTGCCGCCTCAGCCCGTTGCCGTTCCACCATCAGTTGAGTCTGCATCTCTCGAATCACCTGATCGGGCAGGGGGTAGGCTTGGCCCTGGGGGTCATACCAGAGCAGCACCTCCTGCTCGATGCCCCCCATCACCTGCCGACCCCGGCCAATCCCTAAGCCGACCTCCGGCATCCAGTAGGGTTCGCCAATCTGCAACCGGTAGGTTTGCCCCTCTAGCCTATACACCTCAAAGGGTTGATGGCGGTCTCGTTGCCAAAACTCAGGGTTGTAGACCAGGTAGTAACGGACCCCCAGGCGGGCATAGAGGTCTAGCTTTTCCTCATACTCACCGTTGGGACGGTGGGAGACCATCTCCAACACCCAGATCGGCACCGTATCATTTTCTTCCCAGGTGGCGTAGCTGCGGCGAGACTTGCCCCGTTTCTTGCGCTCCACCCCCAGACTCAAAAAGGCATCGGGCACCACCGGCACCTTAGGGCTGACCCCGGTGGTGTGGTATACCGCCATATCCACCCCAAAGAACCAATCCAGTCGCTCTGCCCACAGCAACGTCAGGGCAAATAGCAGCAAATTGGGCAGTAGATTCTGATCTTCGTTATCCACGGGGGTATCGTCAGAGCAGGGGAGCTCCTCTGTGCTCGGCAACGTCGCTTTCAGGGGTTGGAAAACCATGACACCGGCCTGGCGTTCAATGGATACTATTGTAGGACAGTAGTCAGGGGTCAGACAAAGCTACAATTAAGCATGATCTCTTGACGCGATCGCCGCCCATGATTATGATTGCCGTTCCCGGTTCGTTGACCCTGGATGATTTCCTCAGGCTACCGGCCATTGAGGAGTCACCGGCCTGGGAATATGGGGATGGAGAGGTGATCCAAAAGCCCATGCCAGGAGGAAAACACAGCCGCTTACAACAACGTCTGGCCGCGGCCATCAATGCCGCCACCTCCGCCTACGAGGCCCTGCCAGAATTGCGGTGTACCGTGGGGGGGCGATCGCTGGTCCCCGATCTGGTGGTGGTGGCCAAGACCCAGATCCCAGTGGATGCCGATGGCGAGATTGTCAGTACAGGGCTGGAGTTTGCTCCCCCCTGGGTGATTGAGATTCTGTCGCCCGACCAGAATCAAACCCGGGTGACCCGCAAGATTTTACATCTGCTACGACAGGGTACGCAGATGGGGTGGCTGATCGATCCAGATGAGCGAGTAGTGCTGGTCTATCGGCGCGATCGCCTGCCTGATGAACTGACTGAGGAGGCCCCCTTGCCTTGCCTTGAGGGGGTTGATTTGCCGCTTACCGCCGAGGCATTGTTTGGTTGGTTGAGGGTGGGGGCCTAGTACTCTACGGCCAAGGTTTAGGCCTGTGGTTGTTGAAACTGAGTCAACAACCAGGCCCCTACTTGGGATTGATGGGTTTCTCGACTACGGCGTAAGGCTTCGTCTAACACGGCCATGGTTAACCCTGGTAAAACCTGCGAGACCTGAATTCGTTGGCTGCCCTGGGCGGCAATGGCGTAGGCCAGTAATTGGGCATTTTGTACATCCACAATCCAATACTCGCCCACGCCGAGTTCTTCATACAGTGCCCGTTTGGTACCCAGATCGTCCAGTAAGGAGGTTTTGGCAATCTCAACCACTAAATTGGGTGGGGGGTATTGATCTAGATCGATGATGCCGGTTCCTGAGGGAATGGCCTGAGCCCGATCATCCAAATAGTAAGACACATCTGGTTGACATTCCCGCACACCGGCTTTACGGAGGGTGGTGGTGTCTAATCCCGTTGCTGGAATACCCTTGAGGGCTGTAAATAAGTTCACTGCAAAAATAATCACCACATGGTCGTTGCCGTGATCAAAGCTAACGGGTGACATCTCAATCCTCATATGCCCCTTGTAGTAGTAGCCCTTTGCCTGTGCATAGAGGGGGTCTGCGATCGCGCGAACATAGTCATCCCAGGAGGCAACCATCCAGGTATCGGTACGGGGTTTGATTTGCAAAGGACTCACGGCGCAACCCTCCTGCCCAACCAAGCACTTTTATTCCTCGCGTTGCCAAGCTTTAGCTTAGTCATGGGTATCAGTATACTGATACTACTTCCATAATCAGCCAGAGGTAGAAGCCTATTTGCAACGGCTGGGTCAGCGGCAGCAGCAACGTTATGAGCAAACCCTGCAACACCCGTCACCCATGGCTGAACGGATGAGAAAGTTGAAAGCACAGCGGGGTTTACCATCAGCTTCATGAAGGTTCGATTCCTGCTAGACGAAAACCTGTCCCCTCGACTGAAAATGGCTGTACTACGGCTACAGCCCGATATTGATATTCTGCGTATTGGAGAGCCCAATACCCTTCCCTTTGGCAGTCTAGATCCTGACGTTCTAGTTTACCTGGAGCGCTCTCAGCGGCTGCTGATAACGGATAATCGAGCCAGTATGCCAGAACATTTGAACGGCTCTGGGCTCAGCTATCTGGCTGAGCCATGCCCCCCGACCTGCAGCCCAAGGGGGGGCGGTGGGTAACTTGGAAAGGCAGCCTTGGCCCTTTCGCTACAATGAATCCATCCCCTTAGTGGAGGGAGTAGGGAATCGGGAGTAGGGATTAGGGTTTTCCAGGAGCAGATTCTGGCTGCGGCTATAGTTCGAGAGTGATCAAAATTTTGTGTAAAGCCTAGTCCTAATAAGCAGAGATCAATGGTTTCAGCCTGAGCTGATCTGATTTTCTGAACGCTCCCATAGTTCTACTTTTCCAGGCTTTCCACCCCGTTAATAGTCCTCTCCATCCACCCCACTTGTATCTTAATTAAACCTGAGTTCGACAACTAAAAAGCGGCCTGCGGCAGGGCTTTAAGCTCATGATTAAGGATGCCCAAGGAAGGCTTATCGGGGTGGTAGGCGTAGGCGATCAGGCCTGAGACCAGGTTGACGAGGAA
>JAYKIM010000050.1:0-4799 GCA_035286245.1 Cyanobacteriota bacterium
ACCACAACGCTTTTGCCACCAGTCATCGGGTCAGTGATGATACCGTCGCTGAAATTGTTCGAGCCGGACGGGCCCGATGGAAGGTTGAAAATGAAAACAACAACACCCTCAAGACCAAGGGCTACAATCTGGAGCACAATTTCGGCCATGGCAAGCAGCATTTGGCCTCCTTCCTCGGCACCCTTAACATCCTGATCCGGTTCGCTCCGCCATTCCAGGGTTTGACCCCGATGACCGGCTTGTCGCCCCGAGGGCTAGTCACTCTTGCTGCGTAAGCTCCGGGTGTGTTTGCCAAATCCATCCCCTGAGGGCGATTTACTCCTGTTGCGACTGGTCTTGCTTAATCGCCCTTTCAGCTCTTTGGCGTCCATGTCTAACTGCTTCAGGCGTTCCAATAACTTCATTACTAGACTGACCACCGCGTCCTCCCCCTGGGCGTAGATGGCCCGGATCTCGGCTTCACTCAGCTGTAGGTCAGGTTTTAGCTGGCTCAGGATAGGCTTCTCTTGCCACCATGGGATTACAGTACTCGCTCCCCAAGACAGTCCTTGGAAAATAGAGATTTTCCTAAGCCTGGGTGGTTACTACAAAAAAGCAAAACCCTAGAGCGTAAAACTAAACCAAGGGGCTCAAGCCTTTCGCCAATGGTACCCGGGCAAACCAGAAATTAAACCACCATGCCGTCAGGAATTTGGGCGTTCTTCGGAATGATGACAATGCCATCCCGAATGTAAAATCCCTGATCCTCCCGTTGGGCTTCCTGGATCTGATTTTGATTAATGATCTGAACGTTAGCCCCAATACAGGCATTTTTATCAATAATGGCATTGCGGATCACACTATTGGGGCCAATGCCGATTAGAGGTAGTTGTCCATTCTGATTGACCTGAAGATGGGGAGAAACTTTACTGTCGTCGTAATCAGACCCCAAAATTAGACTGTCCTCAACCACGCTACCGGCCTCTATGCGGGTGCGGATACCTAGCACGGAGTGATGGATGCGGCAGCGACTTAAACGGCAGCCCTCCGCCACCATAGAATCGGTAACCTGGCAATCCAGAATCTGGGTGGGAGGTAAATAACGGCCACGGGTATAAATCGGGGCCCTCTCGTCGTAGAAACTAAAGGGGGGGTCAGGCTGTTGGGTCAGGGCTAGGTTGGCGTCGTAAAACGCCTTAATTGTGCCGATATCTTCCCAGTATCCTTGAAACAGGTAGGCTTGGACATTGTAGTGGGCCGCGGCGGGAGGAATGATTTCCTTGCCAAAATCCGTGCGATCGGCATAGCGATCCAACAGTTCGATCAGTACCTGGCGCTTGAAGACATAGATTCCCATGGAGGCAATGTAGGGTTTCTGCTCCGCGACCTTAGGATCCAAGCCCAGGCTGGTGGTATCCACCCGCATTTGCCGGAGGGCATCGCCGGTCGGTTTCTCGCTAAAATCAACAACCCTGCCCTTGGGGGTAATTTTCATCAGGCCAAAGGAGGAGGCCAATTTCTCCTCAATTGGCACCACCGAAAGGGTAATATCCGCCTCGGTCTGGCGATGGTGCGCTATGTAGGCCCGATAATCCATGCGATAGAGATGATCTCCGGATAAGATCAGGTACTCATCCGCATCCGACTCCTGCAGCAGGGAGAGATATTGGCGCACAGCATCGGCAGTGCCTTGAAACCACTGGGAGTCGTTAGGGGTTTGCTGGGCAGCCAGTACCTCAACAAAGCCCTGCTCAAAACCTCCCAATCGATAGGTACGGGAGATGTGGCGATTTAGGGAGGCGGAATTAAACTGGGTCAGGACATAAATCCGGTAGATTTCTGAATTAATGCAGTTGCTAACCGGTATATCAATTAAACGGTACTTACCGGCTAGGGGCACCGCTGGCTTAGCCCGCATCTTAGTAAGGGGATAAAGCCTGGTACCGGCGCCACCGCCTAAAATTAACGCCAAAACCTTCTTCATGGGAATTAACCTTGACTATCCTAATTGTTGCAGGTTTTGTCAAAACCCTGAAACCATAGTTTTACGGGTTAGGGAAATTGCTGGGAACTATTCTGGCCTGTCTGCGCCGGGCTAGGGCTATACCTAAAGGGGCAAAGGGTAGCTTGGCATAATCAATCTGCCTTGGGGTATAGGCAGAGAGGCCAGCAGAGCTGGGAATCAGGTCAGAAAAGACATTAACGATAGCTGAACATGAAACATCTCACAGGGGGAAATGATGTGATTCTCTTGCCAGTCTCCCAACAGGGTACAGATCAGCTTAACCGTACCACTGCGGCACACCACATCTTGAATGGCTACCAGAGCGGCCTCTGAACTAGGATAGAACTTGCCATCGGAAAACCCAAAGTCAGGGTGGCGCCACCAATTGGTCCAGTAATCCCCCCGTTTGATCAGGAATAGGGTTTCTCCCAGGTAGTGAACTTCGATCATGGGAGTCTCTCGAGTGCAGCTCATGGGGAAACCTTTTGGCAATAACCAAACCTGGGATTCAGCGCCGGCTGTCTGCAGATGGCAGGCGCAGCCGCTAACCTAGCCTGACATAAACTTACACCTAAAAATAGGGTAATGTAAACCCTGGCAGGAGTTTGAAGGAATTATTTGTAACATCTGTTTTGAGGATCTGGAGCCTTAGGACCGATGGGCGGTCAGTCCCTAGATCTGATCATTAGGTAGGGTCAGATAAATCAGCACCAGGCCTACACAACTGAGGAAACGAAAGGCAGGGGCCTGGACATTCCACTCTGGGGATTGCCACATGGTGAACCATTCTCCGCCAATCACCATGAAGCCAAGGAACCAGAACAAAAACCCCAGGGTTAACCCATAGATGGAGATCGCCTTAGCGGCCTGAAACACCTCTGCGGACTGGCGGCTAACCAGCGCCAGACGCAGCGAGCCGACCAGGCACAGTAGGGCGATCGCTGCCTCCGTAGCGATCATAATTTTATAGATCAGGTGGTGCCAGTCAGGCGATCGCAGGGCCCGCCAGGTTAGCTGGCTATCGGCGAAAACCGTATCCATACTCAGAACATGCTGGACGTAGCGCAAGTTAGCGTCGTAGTCGCTGATATTGTTGATAACCATGACCAGCGTCAGCAACCCCACCGCCGCCACCAGGAGAATCTTAGACCAACGAGCCGCCATAGATATGCCAGGAAACCAACAGGATCACCACCAAACTCCTAGGATCATACCGTGACCCTCGGGGCGCTATGCTGGGGGAAGAGATAGCTAGACGGGCATGGAGAAAGTAGACTGGCAGGCGATCGCAACCCCTAACTCCAGGCTCTGGACTAGCCTGGCGGCCCTGATTATCCTTTTGCCCAACCCTGCCTCCACCCTGGCCCAGCCCATGGCTGAGGAGGTGCCTGAGGAGGTACTGCGTACCGAAATCATCACCGCCGCCCGATCCCCCCTCACCGGTGAGCCCCTCTCGGCGGCGGAGTACGCCGCCCTGGAGGAACAGCTCCAAAGACAACAGGGCCTGCCGGAAGCCGATCCTGCCGTAGCCAGGTTACTGCTGTTAATACAACTACGACAGCTGGCGGAACCGGTTTTTCCCTTTCTGTTCTGACTGGGAACGTCCCTAAGTTTGCTACTCTATTTCGCAGATAGTCAATCCTCAGCCGCTAGCCTGGGGATGGAACCTAGCCGACCCGGATGGATTAAGCCTGGTTTCATCAATCCCTTATCCCCTTGTCCCCATTCGAGCGATGATGGATAGGCGGGGAGGAAGCAATATACCTCAGTCGGCATAATCATCATCCGTGGAATCTAAACATGTCTGTAACCGTTGACCCTGAGCAAATTGACCGCATTGTCTGGAACCAGCACCATGACCCCTTTGAGGTGTTGGGTCCCCATATGGTGCAGCAGGATGGTCAAACCGTCTGGGCAGTGCGGGCCTACCTACCCCAGGCGCAACAGGCCTGGGTGGTGCTGCCAGAGGAACATCGGGAAGTGGCCATGGAAGCCAACCATAACCCCCACTTCTTTGAATGTGTGCTGGAGGTTCAGGATCTGGCTAACTACCAGTTGAAGTACGTCAGCGATGGGCATGTCCACGTCATCTATGATCCCTACGCCTTTAAAACCCGCGCCATCACCGATTTCGACATCCACCTCTTTGGGGAGGGCAACCACCACCGCATCTACGAAAAGCTTGGCGCCCACGTCACTGAGGTGGAGGGGGTCAGGGGGGTGTATTTTGCCGTATGGGCTCCCAATGCCCGTAACGTTTCTGTCCTGGGAGACTTCAACCACTGGGATGGCCGCAACCATCAGATGCGTCGCCTCTCCAACGGCATCTGGGATCTGTTTATCCCTGGATTAACCGCGGGCGCCTCCTACAAGTACGAAATTAAAAACTACGAAGGCCACATCTACGAAAAGTCTGACCCCTACGGTTTTCAGCAGGAAACCCGGCCCAAAACCGCCTCCATTGTTACGGATTTAGACCACTACGCCTGGCAAGACCAGGCCTGGATGGAGCAACGCCGCCAAACCGAACCCCTCACCCAACCGATCTCTATCTACGAAGTGCATCTAGGATCCTGGCTGCATGAGTCCTCTGCTAACCCGGCCCGTCGATCCGATGGCAGCGAAGAGCCGGTGGTGACGGTGGCGGAACTCAAACCCGGGGCCCGTTTTCTCACCTACCGGGAACTGGCCGATCGCCTGATTCCCTACGTCAAGGAGTTGGGCTTCACCCACATCGAACTGCTGCCCGTGGCCGAGCACCCCTTTGATGGCTCCTGGGGTTACCAGGTGACCGGCTACTACGCCGTCACCTCCC
>JAYKIM010000051.1:0-6447 GCA_035286245.1 Cyanobacteriota bacterium
ATCCCCAGGGCGGCCACCAAAATAAAAATCGAAGCCAGGGCCGTATACATCAAGAACTTGGTCGCTGCATAGCTGCGATTTTGCCCGCCCCAAATGCACACCAGCACGTAGACCGGCACCAGTTCCACTTCCCACATGATGAAGAACAGGATTAGGTCTTGGGCCACGAACACCCCCACCTGGGCGGCATACAGAATTAACATCAGGGCGTAGAACAGGCGCGATCGCCGATCCACCTGCCAGGCGGCAAACATCGACAGCGTCGTCACAAAGCCTGCCAACAGCACTAGTGGAGCCGAAATACCATCCACCGCCAGCGCCCAACTCAAGCCTAGTTGAGGTAACCAAACAACCTTTTCCGCCAGTTGGAAGGTCGCCTTTTGGCGTCGTAATGCCGCCAAAAGGCGCAGCACATCAGTCCAAAATCAGCAATGCCAACCCCCAGCGCAAACCAGCGAACAGTTTTGCCGTTTTTATTAGGGAGCAAGGGAATGACTAACGAGGCTACCAAGGGCAGCAGCACAATCGCGGTTAGCCAGGGAAACGGTTCTATCATGATCAGAATTAATGCCTGTCCGTTGAGCTAAGGACATCTTACGCAACTGCGAGACCCCTGATCTATCGCTCCTTTGCTGGTTGGCCATTTACTTAGCATTATGTATCTGGTGTGGAAAACGACACCACCAGCTCCTACAAATACCTCTTGTTCCTCTCCCTCCTGGACGGCGGCGGCCACCACCAGTTGCAGCTCACCAGTCCGATTGCCTTCCCCGATCTAATGGTCGAGATGCAGGCCGTTGCTGCCCGGTTAGTTAAACTAAAGCAATTCAGGTCCCTAGGGTTGGCCACCGCCCTACGATCTGCCTAACCTCCAACTGTCTGACAACGGGGTACAGCTTACGTATTCATCCGCTATGGTCAGTCAAACCAAAGCGTGAGTGTAGAAGGGAATAGTGAAGGTCAGCATAGAGCTATCCCCTGATCTGGAAAATGAAGTCTGAAGGACTAGTAGTCAGTCAACCTTAAAGTGACGGGTTGAGACCGGCAGGGGAGACGGGGGGATAGGGAGGCGGGGAGAGATTTACTGCTCACTTGAATCTTGCTAGACCACTAGGTCACTAATCGGATAAACTTCTTTCGACCCAGCTGTAGTACCTTACCCATCAGGAGGTCGGGGCTCTCGAACAACTGGTTAGGGTCGCTAACCTTTTCCCCCTCCAACCTGACGCCGCCCCCCTGAATTTGCCGCCGGGCCTCACTGCTGGTGGGGCATAGCCCTGTAGCAGCAACAATGTAAAACAACCTGGCGGGAAAGGTAATCGCCCCCAGGGAAAACTCCGGCACCCCCGCGGCCCCCTCACCCACCCCCTGCACCAGGGTGAGGGCCGCCTGTTGGGCCTGCTGGGCCGCCCCCAGACCGTGGAACTGAGTGGTGACCTGTAGGGCCAGCTGCTTTTGCTGATCCCGGGGGTTAGGGGGTAGGGTGGCCAGATCGGTGCTGGTGAGCAGCTCAAAATAATCACGAATTAGGGTGTCGGGAATTTTTTCCAGCTTCGAATACATGGTCAGAGGGTCCTCCCGTAACCCCACGTAGTTCCCCAGGGACTTAGACATTTTCTGGCTGCCATCGGTGCCGAGCAGCAGGGGCATTAGCATGCCAAACTGGGGGGGGCGGCCAAAATGACGTTGCAGGTCCCGCCCCACGGCAATATTGAATTTTTGGTCAGTGCCCCCCAATTCCACATCCGCCTGCACCGCTACCGAGTCGTAGCCCTGCATCAAAGGGTAAAGGAACTCATGGAGAAACACCGGGTTACCCTTGTCGTAGCGATCGGCAAAGCCCTCCTTAGCCAACATCTGACCCACGGTCATGGTACCTAGTAACTCAATGATGTTGCCCAGGTCGAGGGTGGAGAGCCACTCCGAGTTGTAGCGAATTTCTAGCCGACCCGGGGTGTCAAAGTCCAGGATAGGCCGTACCTGGTCCAGGTAGGTTTGGGCGTTGGCCTGCACCTCCGCCACCGTTAACTGCCGTCGCACCTCTGACTTACCGGTGGGGTCACCGATGCGGGCGGTAAAATCACCAATGATCAATACAGCGGTGTGGCCAGCATCCTGAAAGGCCCGCAGCTTACGCACCGGGATACTGTGGCCCAGGTGAATCTCCGCCCCGGTGGGATCGATGCCTAGCTTGACCCGTAGGGGGCGATCGCTATGCTCCAAGCGATACAGTAAATTTTGCTGTGGATCCTCAGCCTGGGGTTGGTCTGGGAAAACCTCACTAATCCCCCGATAGATCCAGGCTAGAGAGGTGGACAAGGACACCAGGGCAGGAGATAAAACCATAGGATAATCGTCAAATCGGATCGCTAACTTGGCTTTACCCTCTATACTATGTCCTTACCGTCCCCCTGCCCTCCAGAGCCTTGATCTGACGACTATAATTCAACCATGCCCCAGTCACCGGCAAGGACATGGAGGCGATCCTAAACGCCCATCCAGTCTCCGCCTTCACCCAGCCCCGGCATCCTAGGGGTTCCAGCCCAAGCTATCCTTATAAT
Source organism: Cyanobacteriota bacterium (assembly GCA_035286245.1). Lineage (GTDB taxonomy): Bacteria > Cyanobacteriota > Cyanobacteriia > Phormidesmidales > Phormidesmidaceae > Nodosilinea. The sequence continues at coordinate 2,562 of JAYKIM010000051.1, forward strand.
CCCTTGACTCCTTAGCCTAACGTGTCACCCCATACCAGCCTCCGTCAGAAAAATCGGGTCCATCCCCAACCAATTCGGCGCTCCTCCAGTTTGATTACATACCTGCAGGATGTTAGCCAGGTAGCCGCCGCCACCCTGTTGGGGGGCACCATGATCTTGAGCTCGGTCCTGGCGGGGGGGCTGGTGGGGCTGGCCATCAGTTTTCGTAACCTGCCAGATGTGCGGATTCTGCGAAATTATGTCCCCAGTGAAACCAGTTATGTCTACGACATCAACGGTACCCTACTCTACAGCTTGCACGACGAAGCCAACCGGGAAGTCGTCGATATTAACGAAGTCTCCCCCCATCTGAAGCGGGCTTTACTGGCGGTGGAGGATAGCTACTTCTACACCCACAACGGCATTAACCCCAGCAGTGTGGGCCGGGCTCTGATGGCCAACCTGGAGGCAGGGTCGACGGTGGAAGGGGGATCCACCATTACCATGCAGTTAGTCAAAAACCTATTCCTGACCCCAGAGCGGGCAGTCAGCCGCAAACTGGCGGAGGCCGTGCTGGCCCTACGACTGGAACAGATCTTCTCTAAGGATGAAATCCTGGAGATGTACCTCAACCAGGTCTACTGGGGACATAACAACTACGGGGTGGAAACCGCTGCCCAAAGCTATTTCAATAAGTCTGCCAAGGATCTAACCCTACCGGAGGCGGCGATGATGGCGGGGCTAATCCAGGCACCGGAAAACTATAGTCCCTTCAACAATTACCAGTACACCAAGCAGCGCCAGACCGTTGTCCTCAACCGGATGCGCCAGCTGGGCTGGATTACCCCTGAGGAAGAGGCCGCCGCCAAGGCTGCCCCCCTGATGGTGGGGGAAATTAAATCCTTCCGCAGTAGCATCGCTCCCTACGTCACCGAGGCCGCTGTTCAGGAACTGAAGGCCCGGTTTGGCAATGAAGCGGTGGTGAAGGGGGGCATGCGAGTACAAACTACCATTGATTTGGGGCTCCAGCGCAAGGCTGAAGGGGTGGTGCAGCGTCACCATGCCCGCATCGCTGCTATGGCAGACCAGATGGCCCTGGTAGCCATCGATCCCCGCACCCATTTTGTCAAGGCCATGGTGGGGGGGGTCAACTACCAAGACAGCCAGTTTAATCGGGTTACCCAGGCCTATCGCCAACCCGGTTCCGCCTTTAAGCCCTTTGTCTATTACGCCGCCTTTGCCACCGGCCGCTATACCCCCGCCAGTCTGGTAGCTGATACCCCCGTTAGTTATCCCGATGGCTACAGGTCCTACAGTCCTAAAAACTACGATGGGGGATTCATGGGCAACATTCCTATTCGCCTCGCATTGGAGTTGTCCCGCAACGTGCCGGCAGTGAAGTTAGGCCAGGCGGTTGGAGTTAACCAGATCATTGAAATCTGCCGAACCCTGGGCATCAAAAGCCCGATGCAGCCGGTTACCTCTCTACCTCTGGGGGCAGTCGATCTCTCCCCCATGGAAATGGCCGGTGCCTACGCCACCTTTGCGAGTAATGGCTGGTATGCCGATCCCACTTTTATTGTCCAGGTCAGCGACAGTAGCGGTAACGTGCTACTAGACAATACCCCCCGCCCGCAGTTGGTGTTAGATCCCTGGGCCACCGCCTCCCTCACGGATGTACTGCAGGGGGTGGTGGCCCGGGGTACGGGTAAAGCCGCCCAGCTCAACCGCCCAGTGGCGGGCAAAACCGGCACCACCGACTCCCAGCGGGATGTCTGGTTTGTTGGCTATGTACCCCAGTTAGCCACCGCCGTTTGGGTTGGCAATGATAATTACGCTCCCCTGCGGGTCGGCGCTACCGGTGGTACCTATGCTGCTCCAGTGTGGCGCGACTTTATGCAAGCCGCCCTAGCCAATGTGCCAGTGGAACCCTTTAAACGCCCCTCAGACTTTGTTAAGCCCTAACTCCAAATCCACCCCTGGAGCCCCGACTAGAAAGGCTAAAGGCAATCGGGAAAACTCCCGACAGTCTTTGAATAAACGCGTATAGTGGTAGTAGGGTAAGCATAAATACACAACAAGGGACAATTTTACATGGTAAGCAACGACACCTCTTCGGTCCACGGACAGGGTAGTCTGTCGGATCGGGAGTTGCAAATTCTTGAGCTGGTGGCATCGGGGTTGACCAATCAGGAAATTGCCGAAGAATTAGAAATTAGTAAGCGCACCGTCGACAACCACATCAGCAATATTCTTACTAAGACCGCCACGGGCAACCGCGTCGCCCTATTTCGTTGGGCCCTACAGTCGGGCAAAGTCTGTATTGACGAAGTCAACTGCTGCCGATTACCCGAAGCCTCTGGCCGTGATAGCGGCACCCAGGTCAGCTAGCAGGGTATGATGGGAGGCTGGTAAGCAACCGCTAATGCGTTATGGAGCCCATGCAATCCCTGCCAGGAACTGAGGATATTTTACCTACCCCGCAATGGCTGGGCGCCGATCTCAAGGTGGCCGATATCCATACCTGGCAACGGGTAGAACAGCTGGCCCGGGACCTTTTTGAGCGGGCCGCCTATCGGGAAATCCGCACCCCTACCTTTGAAGCTACTGCCCTCTTTGAACGGGGCATTGGCACCGCTACCGATGTGGTGAGTAAGGAGATGTATAGCTTTAGGGATCGCAGCGATCGTTCCTGCACCCTGCGTCCCGAGGGTACGGCAGGCGTGGTGCGAGCCTATATTCAGCACAGCCTCTACGCTCAGGGAGGGGTGCAGCGCCTCTGGTACACAGGCCCCATGTTTCGCTACGAACGCCCCCAAAAAGGGCGACAACGGCAATTTCACCAGCTTGGCGTGGAGCTACTGGGCACCTCGGACCCCCGTGCCGATGTGGAGGTCATAGCTCTGGCTACCGATCTACTGCGGGGGCTCGGCTTAAAAAATCTCACCTTTTACCTCAACTCCGTCGGCGATCGCCAGGACCGACAGCGCTATCGAGAGGCCCTAGTGGCCTACCTCACCCCCTATCAGGCAGATCTGGATCCTGACTCCCAGCATCGACTGGTGCACAACCCCCTACGCATTCTCGATAGCAAGGACGAAAAAACCCAGGGGATTACCGCCGCCGCCCCCAGTATCCTAGACTACCTGGGGGATGACTCCCGACGCCACTTCGACCGGGTGTTGCAACAGCTCAGCGACCTGGGCATTAAGTTTACCCTCAACCCTCGGCTGGTGCGGGGGTTAGACTACTATACCCACACCGCCTTTGAAATCCAATCCGACGATTTGGGTGCCCAGGCGACCGTATGCGGTGGCGGTCGCTACGATGGCCTGGTGGCGGAATTGGGTGGCCCCCCCACCGCTGCCGTGGGCTGGGCGATCGGCCTGGAACGTCTCACCCTACTGCTGGAAAAGCTTAACCCTCAATCGCCCACTGCACCAGAGGTGTACCTGGTCTCCCGCGGTGATCAGGCAGAGGCCAATGCCCTACATCTTGCCCAGCAACTACGCCAACAGGGCTTCCGAGTCGAGTTAGACCTGAGTCGGGCCGCCTTTGGCAAACAATTCAAACGGGCCGATCGCAGCGGTGCCCCGGTTTGCCTAATCCTGGGAGAAGAGGAAAGCACCCAGGGAATGGTACAGTTAAAGCGGCTAGCCTCAGGGGAGCAACGGCGTATCAGCCAAGCGGAGCTCCTCGAGAAGTCTGGACAGCTACGGGAGTATCAAGAGTGATACAGAATCCCTACTCTCCTGGCTCTCCACCTTGGGGCACTGAGTTGATGGTACGGTTAGCCGGGTTATCCGGCTATGGCTGCAATCCCCTACCGGTATTTGGACCTTAAACAGGGTCGTAGAAAGCTTGCAGAGCTCTTTAAGGGATGGTCGCTTGCCCAAAAATTTGTAAA
>JAYKIM010000052.1:0-5811 GCA_035286245.1 Cyanobacteriota bacterium
ATCTGAGGCAGAAATGGAGATGCCGCTGATGTCTATACTAGGCTCACTGCTTTGGCTCATAGGCTTTACCATACCTCTATAGCGGCTCTGGAACCCTTAATTCTTCATGAACCTCTGAACGGTTACCAAAAAACGGCCCCCAATCACTCAGTTAGCGCCGTTTTTTGTAGGTACCCATAACCCCCCTTTAAAATCCTGCTATGGCCCCAGGGCCAGGTCTGCTTCACAGAACTCAGTGGTCAGGAGCCAGGAGTCAGGAGCTAGTATTTAGCCGGTTCTCAGGGTTTTGGCGAAAGCTAGGTAATCAGGGTTGGTTAGGGGTTTTGAAGGCGGTTTGACGGGCACCCTTAGATGGGAGTGTTCAGAAAACCGTGTTAGACCAGGGTGAAACCATTGATTTCCCGTTGCCAAAATCAGGACTTACACAAAATTCTGATCACTCTCTCGGACGACCATTTTACAGTGCAGGACAGTACCCATATATGGCATTTTGACGGAGGGCTTTTCCCTCCTGGGCGATCTTGATAGTCGCCAATTGGCACTTCTGCTACGCCTATTGTCCAATAACGGTAGACCCTCACTCGAACGCTTTGCCATGGTCAGGCCTGTTCTTGTCCTAGCCCTATCTATACTGGTTTGCTTGAGTTGTTGGCTGACCAGAGCTGGGTTCGCTCAGGAACTCGCTCAGGGAAATCTGGCGATCGCCACGGGACGGGGGGGAGCGGTGGCCACCGTCGATGCCGATGCCACCCGCATTGGCCTGGAGGTGTTGCGCCAGGGCGGCAATGCGGTGGACGCGGCAGTTGCCACCGCCGCTGCCCTAGGGGAGACGGAACCGTTTTCCACCGGGATTGGTGGGGGTGGGTTCATGGTCATCTATCTCAAGGACCAGGACCGGGTGATTACCCTTGACGGCCGTGAACAAGCTCCAGCCGCCACCACGGTTGATCTTTTCCAGGACCCCTCTAACCCTGGGAAACTGTTGCCCTTCTTCCCCAACCGCATTTCCTCTGGGGTAGCGGTGGGCGTACCTGGCACCCCCTTGGAGTGGGCCGAAGCCCTAAACCGCTATGGCACCCTCTCCCTAGCCGCCGCCCTGCAGCCCGCCATTGCTTTAGCGCAGCGGGGGTTTAGGGTGGATCGCACCTTTGCCCAACAGATTGAACAAAACCAGGCCCGGTTTAAGGCCTTTAGTTCCACCCAGGCCCTCTACGTCCCCAAGGGACAGCCGTCCGAGATCGGCTCCCGATTCAAAAACCCTGACCTGGCCAAAACCTATGGCCTGCTGGCAGAGCAGGGAGTCAATGCCTTCTATCGAGGGGAGATCGGGGCGGCGGTGGTGCAGACCGTGCAACGCCCACCGGCGCTGGCCACCGCCCCCTTCCCAGTTATTCCAGGGGCCATGACCCTAACTGACCTCGATCGCTATGGTGTGCGGGTACGGCCCCCCACGGTCACCCAGTATCGGGGCTATACCCTTTACAGCATGGGGTTGCCCAGCAGCGGGGGTATCACCACCGGGGCTATTCTCCGCCTTCTGGAGGGGTTTGATCTGACCCAGGTAGATCGGGCCAAGGCCTGGCATACGGTGATCGAGGCGGAACGACTGGCCTTTGCCGATCGCAACGCCTACCTGGGGGATCCAGAGTTTGTGGATGTGCCCCTGTCTGGCCTACAGAGCCAGGGCTTTATCCAAACCCGGCGGGCTCAAGTGGGCGATCGTCCACCTCAGGATCCGGACTTTAGGGCCACCGCCGGTGACCCCCTACCCTTTCAAACAGACCCCAGCCCCAGCCTCACCGGCCTGCCCCCGGTCGCTCAACGGCAGGAACAAGCCGGCCTATCCACCACCCATCTGGTGACCAGTGACCGCTGGGGCAATCTGGTCTCTTACACCTGCACCCTTGAATCCACTGGCGGATCGGGCATGGTGGTGCCAGGTTATGGGTTTATCCTGAATAACGAGTTAACCGACTTTGACCCCATTAGCCCCCACCCCAATGCCCCTGAACCCTACAAACGCCCCCGTAGTAGTATGGCCCCCACGATTATGCGTAGGCCCAACGGTGCCATGCTGGCCTTTGGCTCCCCCGGCGGCTCCACCATTATTACGACGGTAGCGGGTATCGCTATCAATCTGATTGACTTCGGCCTACCCCTCCCCGAGGCGATCGCCGCCCCCCGCCTTTCCCAGCGCAACACCGGCCAAACCCAGGTCGATGGCCAGCTGGAGCAGACACCCCTAGGTCAAGGCCTGATCGGGCTTGGTCATCACCTCACCCCCGTAGAGGAGATCAGGGCGGCGGTAGGGTTAGTTAGGCATACCGACGGCTCTGTGCTGGCCGCGGCAGAACCCACCCGACGGGGGGGGGGCGGCCATGGTGCTGGCCAGATAAGTAGCTCCACCGCGTCCAGTTTGCCGCGATCTCCTACCCCTGCGCAGGGTGGTAATACCCCATAGCTGATGCTGTAGCCAATGGGCTATAACGGAAAGACCCCTTGGTCTCTCTTATGGAAAACCACCTGCACTGCCCCAACCTGGACGACCTGGACCATAGCATCATTGAACTGCTCAAGAAAAACGGACGGATTACCTTCAAAGAGGTCAGCGATCGCCTCAACATCCCCGAAGCCACCGCCCGCTATCGGGTCCAGCGCCTGCTCAACAGCGACCTGCTGCAGCTGGAGACCTGGGTTAACCCCAACCGGATGAGACCTCCCCAGGCTGCCATCATCAACCTGACCGTGGACAGCCGTCGGGTTAACGCTGTCGCCGAGGAACTGGCCCAGTTTGAGGATGTGCAGTTTCTCTCCATCGTCGCTGGCCTCTACAACATCGTTGTGAACGTTAGCGTTAACACCCAGGAGGAGCTGCGCAGATTTTGCGACAAACTCGGCACCATCCGGGGCATCATCCAGTACGACACCCAAATAGTCACCCGCTTGGTGAAGGCCTACTACGACTACCGTCTCAACTAACTCGCTAGGAGGGGGTAGGGTGACCCTCCCGGCAGTGCCCTGCTTGAGAGAATCGTGGTGGTGAGAGATCGTCCCCACCCCCGCGAGAGCGTCTTTGCATGAAGGATTAATGATGGAATCCAGACCTTATAACCCAAGTGATGTATCAGCGATAGAAGATCTTTTTATTTCGGTGTTCACCCGATCTGAAGGAGAAAAAGAAGGGGTTTTGATCGGCAATCTGGCGAAGGACTTGATCGCGAGTACCGATAGTCAGGATTTATCTGGATTTGTAGCTGTCGATCGGGAAAAAATTGTTGGGGCTATATTCTTTAGTCGATTGACCTTCGAGCGGAGGGCTATCGACGTATTTCTCTTGGCTCCGGTTGCCGTCCACAGTGATCATCAAGGCATGGGCATCGGTCAGGGTTTGATCACTCATGGTCTTCAGGAGATGAAGAAAAGCGGCGTCAAATTTGTGATCACCTATGGCGATCCAGCCTTCTATTCCAAGGTTGGGTTCCAACCGCTTTCGCAAGATGTGGTCGCAGCACCACTTAAGCTTTCACAACCCGAGGGATGGCTTGGGCAATCACTTACAGATGATCCAATAGAGGTAATACCTGGCCCCTGTTCATGTGTACAGGCATTGCACAATCCAGCCTATTGGTGAAGCAGCAGCAGGCACAGCTTTGCAGTTCCACTGAGGTGTTTCGTTAGGCCAATCAGCTGTTTTTGTGGCATGACCAACTTAGCCCATTGACTGGTCATCATCTAATCGCAATCCCTTCTCTAAGCAAGCACACCACTCCAGAAGAACAGCGCGACACTGCAAGCAAGTTAACTCGTCGAGTAATTGGCGCACACCAGTTTTAGTCGCAGGATAGGAGATCGTCCTCAATCCTGACGGCTGCAATAGGTCTCCCTCAAGGTGAGCGATAAACCCGTAGAGCTTTTGATTTGAGAAGGAGCTGTTAATTGCCCACCCATCAGGGTTAAGGGGGGTGATTTGGGAGATCGCATTCGCTTCTACACCCAGCTCTCGGTGGAGGATCGCGATCGCTGTCTGCTCTGGCTTTTGCTGCGCCAAGCGTCGTCCCCCCGGAAAATCTAGCGTCACCTGCCCCACCCCAGGCCGAAAGCTGGCGGGGGGCAGCAAAATATGAGACTGGCCCAGGTGATCCTGTTGAATGGGCAACACAATCACGGAATCAGCTAACGCGTCGATGAGCGGCGCCTCCGCGCGCCGCGCGGAGGCGTCCGTTCCATTGGCTGGTTGGGCGGCATCAGCAACCACCCTGTAGCGTTTCAAGCATAGCTTCCGATGTGATTAGCTCTCCCCTCCGCTGGAGCTCGGTCGCTGCGGTTGAGCGGTCGCGTTCCTCCTTGTTCTGACTGAGCTTCCACTTACCAATAAGATTGTCGACTACGATTTCAATCCCGACTACGTTGGAGACCATATGATCGATAAATTCCTTGGAGGAATCGGTCATCTTCCACGGCCTCTCCTGGCCCGACCGGATTTCGTTCGTTCTTGTAAGCCTTGCGACGATGGCTCGGACGAACCGCTCATCGTCTCGTATGAAAATTCGTCCGTGGGCGTGCACCGCCTGATAGTTCCAGGTTGGCACTTGCTTGTGAAACTCGTGCTTGCTCGGGTACCAGTTGGGAGAGATGTAGGCGCTTGCGGCACGAAATATGACTAGAGCCTCGTCACCGTCCGTAGTTTCTTGCCACAGGGGATTCGCCCTAGCCACATGGGCCAACAGCAAAGTTTTTCCATCCTCCTGATGCAGCTCGAACGGAATGTGATTCGCATCCAGCCCCCCCACACTTCGCAGCACGAGCACGCCGAGTGGATAATCGCGCACCACACGATGCAGTTCCTCAGGCCGGCGTTCTTCGAAGTGTTTCGGGACGTACATGAGATCGGACCTTTTGGCCTTAGTATTTCTTAGGTTGTGACAGTAAGACGTTTAGAGATGCCGTCGGGTGAAGGGATAGGTTTTAGATATAGCCTACCCCCTCCCCTCAGAACCGTACGTACAACTTTCACTGTATACGGCTCAAGTAATGTCTTGAGATTCAGTGTCTCCGATTCTTATATGGGAATCATTTTGGCTTAACAGGCTAAAGGACAGGAGGCAACCATGGGGGTGGCCAGATCGGGCTAACCACCCCCATCACCGCCTATTCCCCATCCAGCGATCGCCGGGGCTTAGAACGCCCGCTGCGGGATAGGTTAAAGGACTGGGAGAAGGCCTTCTTGCGGGCCCGGCTGAGGTTGCCTTCGCGGTAGTCCGCCTCCAGGGCCGCCAGGCTTTCCTGTTCCTCAATCAGCATGGGGCTAGGGGGCATGTTGGCCATGGTGAGGCGGGCCTCGGCCAGGGATTGTTGCGCCGCTGCAAAATCCCCCTGGTCGGAGTACATGACCGCCTCCCGCCGGGCCCGGGCCGCCATCAGCAGGGCCACCTGCTCTTGGACCGTGGCATTGGCGGGGAAGTCGCTAAATTGCTCGGGGTTGACCAGGGGCAACTCCAGCCCCGCCCGCAGCACCTGTCGGGTTGTCAGGGCGGGGTCATCCCAGGCCAGACGCACCTGCACCAGTTCCTGCGGCTGCCCCAGGGCGGGGACCTGCAGCCGTACCACCACCTGGATCGGTGTTCCCACCATCAGGTTAGGTAGTTTGTAGCGACCCGTCTGGGTCAGGTCCAAATCATTCAGCACCTCCCTCACCCGCACCCCCTGGCCCGGCTCCAGGCCCAGGCTGACCCGCTGGCCCAGGGTGGCGGCCAGACCGGAGAGCTCGGTTTCAAAGAAGCTGGGTAATTGATCCGGGGACTCGATGTGGAA
>JAYKIM010000053.1:0-5138 GCA_035286245.1 Cyanobacteriota bacterium
CGCTACTCAAGGCATTGGGTATGCCATTCCGTGACAACTAACACAGGTTTATACGCGTAACTAGGACTATGGCTGCTAACGACACAATTGCGGATATGCTGACTCGCATTCGGAATGCGAACCTGGCTCGGCACCAAACCGTTACCATTCCGTCTACCCGAATGACCCACAGCATTGCCAAGGTACTCAAGGAAGAGGGGTTTATCGCTGACTTCTCTGAAGTGACGGAAACCAGCCGGTCTGAGCTGGTACTGGCCTTGAAATATAAAGGGAAAACCCGTCAACCCATTATCCGAAACCTAACTCGAGTTAGTAAGCCAGGGTTGCGGGTATATTCCAACCGCAAGGAGCTACCGCGGGTGTTAGGCGGTATTGGTATTGCCATTATCTCCACCTCTAGCGGCATCATGACCGATCGGGATGCTCGTCGCCAGGGGATTGGTGGGGAAGTCCTTTGTTATGTTTGGTAAAAGTGGCGCTCGAGGCTAGAACCTTATTCAGTGCTAAGGATTTAGGAGTATTGCATCATGTCACGTATTGGCAAGCGGCCAATTCCTGTTCCAGCTAAGGTGTCTGTCACCATCAACGGCCAGGATGTTCAGGTTAAGGGGCCTAAGGGCGAACTATCCCGCCGGTTACCCACTGGGGTAACCGTCACCCAGGAGGGGGACACCATTGTGGTAAAGCGACGAGACGAGTCTCGCCTGGCTAGAGAACGCCACGGCCTCTGCCGGACCCTGGTGGCTAACATGGTGGAAGGGGTCTCCAATGGCTACCAAAAGCGCCTGGAAATCCAGGGAATTGGCTACCGAGCCCAAATCCAGGGCCGTAACCTGAATATGAGCTTGGGCTATAGCCATCCCGTGGTGTTTGAGCCCCCTACGGGTATCGAGTTTGCCGTGGAAAATAACACCAATGTCATCGTCAGTGGTATTGACAAAGAGTTGGTGGGTAATACAGCGGCCAGTATTCGGGCTAGTCGTCCTCCAGAACCCTATAAGGGCAAGGGAGTTCGTTATGCCGGTGAGCAGGTTAGACGCAAAGTTGGCAAGTCAGGGAAGAAGTAGGCCATGAAAGCAAGTCGTAAGGAACTTACCCATCGTCGTCACGCTCGCATTCGTCGGCGGGTGTTTGGTACGCCAGAGCGACCTCGTTTAGCCGTGTTTCGCTCTAACCAACATATCTACGCCCAAATTATCGATGACACTTGCCACCATACCCTGGTGGCGGCCTCTAGCCTGGAAGGAGAGGATGATAAATCTGAATCCGGTGCCACCCAGGTGGCGGCGGCGGTGGTGGGTCAGTTGGTGGCCGAACGAGCTCTCCAGGCCGGCATCACCCAGGTGGTCTTTGATCGGGGTGGTAAGCTTTACCATGGTCGAGTAGCGGCCCTGGCGGAGGCGGCTCGATCCGCCGGGTTAGGGCTCTAGGGCCAATCTGGTCCAGCCCCTGGGCCCAATAGAGGGGAGATTGCAACCATGCCGTTAAGTTGATTTAGGTAGTAAGACTGGTAAAGCCATGGCAAACCGACGTAAAGAATCCCGCACCAAGGAAAAGAAAACCGACTGGCAAGAGCGCGTTGTGCAAATTCGCCGGGTTACCAAGGTGGTAAAGGGGGGTAAGAAACTGAGCTTTAGGGCCATCGTGGTGATTGGCAACGAAAAAGGCCAGGTGGGCGTTGGCGTGGGCAAAGCCAGTGACGTGATTGGGGCTGTTAAAAAAGGTGTGGCCGATGGCAAAAAACACCTGGTGGATGTTCCCCTCACTCGCTCCGCCTCCATTCCCCACCCCTCCAGTGGTATGGGGGGAGGGTCTAAGGTATTTATGAGGCCCGCCGCCCCAGGGACGGGGGTGATTGCCGGTGGCGCCGTGCGCACTGTTTTGGAACTGGCCGGGGTGCGCAATGTTTTAGCCAAACAATTAGGCTCCAATAACCCCCTCAATAATGCCCGGGCAGCGGCGGAAGCCCTGGCTGCTCTCCGCACCTTCCCTGAGGTGGCGGAGGAACGGGACATTCCCGTCGAGAAACTTTACGTCTAACTGACTACCTGACCCCCTATCTTTTTCCTAGGCCATGAGACTTAACGATCTACAACCCCAAGCTGGGTCCAAACACCGTCGCCGCCGGGTAGGGCGGGGTATTGCTGCTGGTCAGGGCGCCAGTTGTGGTTTTGGGATGCGGGGGCAAAAGTCCCGCTCTGGCCGCAGCACTCGCCCCGGTTTTGAGGGGGGGCAATTACCCCTGTATCGGCGAATCCCTAAGTTAAAGCACTTTCCCCTGGTCAATCAGAAGGCTTATACCATTATTAACCTTAAGAATCTGGCTGACCTGCCCGCCAAGACGGAGGTTTCCCTCGAGTCTTTGCTAGAAGCCGGGATCCTGACTGCCAATGATGGCCCCCTGAAGGTGCTGGGCCATGGTGATCTGACCGTTGCCCTTACTATTAAAGCCGCCGCCTTTACCCAATCCGCTAAAACTAAAATTGAAGCGGTGGGTGGCACCTGGGAGCTGATTGCTTAGCCACATGGGGCGACCATCCTTTAGACTAGGGCTATGGGTCCCATCGGGGGTTATACTCCATAAATTCAAGTTAAGGCTCTTTAAGTTCGAGGAACGATGGCATGGTCGTAAATCGGGATAAAACACCCAGCGCCCAGGAAACCTTTATGCAAATGGCCCAGGCTGCTGGCCTTAGAAGTCGCCTGTTGGTGACCCTTGGCTTGTTGATTCTGGTGCGCTTAGGAATTTTTATTCCTGTGCCCGGGATTGATCGGAAAGCCTTTTCCGATGCTATTCAGTCCGGTGGGTTTGGTGGGGTAGTCGGTTTTCTAGATATCTTCGTTGGCGGTGGCCTATCAGCCCTCGGGATCTTTGCTTTGGGAATTCTTCCCTTCATTAACGCGTCCATCATCCTTCAGCTCCTAACCGCCGCCATTCCAGCCCTGGAGGATTTACAAAAGAATGAGGGGGAGGCTGGACGACGCAAGATCTCCCAGATTACCCGCTACGTTGCCCTGGGTTGGGGCATTCTCCAAAGTACCCTGCTATCTTCCTTCCTGCTTTATAGATTTGCTGAAAACCCTGGACCTGCCTTCGTTATTCAGACCGCCATTGCCCTGACCGCCGGCTCCATGTTTGTCATGTGGGTGGGTGAGGTGATTACCGAGCGGGGAATTGGGAATGGCGCCTCCCTATTGATTTTCCTCAACATCGTTTCCACCCTACCCCGATCGCTGGGGCAGACGATCGAATTGGCCCAGAGCGGCGATCGCGGTATTGTCGGTGGCATTGTCATCCTGATGCTGGTGTTCCTGCTGATGATCGTTGGCATCGTCTTTGTGCAGGAGGGAACCCGCCGGATTCCGATTATTTCAGCTCGGCGACAGGTGGGTCGTAAGCTCTACCTGGAACAGAGCAACTACTTGCCCCTGCGTCTCAACCAGGGTGGGGTGATGCCGATCATCTTTGCCTCAGCGGTCTTAGTATTACCCCTGTCCCTATCCCAGTACATTCAAAACCCTACCTTTAACCGCATTGTTAGCACCTACTTTAACCCCACCTCCTTTGTCTACGTGACGGTTTATCTGGTGTTGATTCTCTTCTTTAGCTATTTCTACTCCTCCCTGGTGATGAATCCTGAGGATCTATCCCGCAACTTGAAAAAGATGGGGGCTAGCATTCCAGGGATTCGACCCGGTAAAGCTACCACGGAGTACATTAATCGCATTCTCAACCGGTTGACTTTTCTGGGGGCTATCTTCCTCGGCTTAGTGGCAGTGGTACCTAGCGCGGTGGAAAGTCTCACTCGAGTACAGACCTTTCGGGGCTTTGGTGCCACCTCTTTGCTGATTCTGGTGGGGGTGGCGATCGAAACCGCCAAGCAAATCCAAACCTATGTCATTTCCCAACGTTATGAAGGTATGGTGAAACAGTAGTGACCCGTTTAATTTTTCTAGGCCCACCAGGAGCCGGTAAAGGCACCCAGGCTAAGATGCTCTCTGAGGGCTGTGCTGTTCCCCATATTTCCACCGGTGATATCCTCAGGTCCGCCGTAAACGAGGGTACGGATCTGGGGAAAAAAGCAGAGAGCTATATGAATGCCGGCGAGCTGGTGCCCGATGATCTGATCCTGGATTTGATTCGTGAGCGTCTGGGTCAATCTGATGCTCAGGTCGGTTGGATTTTAGACGGATTTCCTCGGAATCTTTCCCAGGCCGAGTTTCTCACCGGCCTGCTTGAGCAAATTGCCCAACCAGCGGATTTTGTAGTCAATCTAGATGTGGCCGATGACATCATCGTTACCCGGTTATTGAGTCGCGGTCGCCAGGATGATCAAGAATCGGTAATTCGCAATCGCCTGCACGTCTATCGACAGCAAACAGAGCCCCTGATCGAATTCTATAGAAGTCGTCAGCAGTTGATATCTGTCAATGGTGATCAAACCATGGAAGCGGTCAACGGCGAGCTGCAGCAGGTAATTACTAGATGAATGGAGTTAGGGTAAGGGAGCGTTACTTTGTCTAAGCAAGACCTAATTGAAATGGAAGGCACGGTAACCGAATCCTTGCCTAATGCCATGTTCAGAGTTGATCTGGACAATGGCTTTAATGTCTTGGCCCACATTTCTGGAAAGATTCGCCGTAATTATATCAAGATTTTACCTGGAGATCGGGTCAAGGTAGAACTGACACCCTACGACCTGACGAAGGGGCGGATTACCTACCGACTCCGCAAGAAATAGTATAGGTAGATTACTAACCTTGCCTATAGCGGATTTCGTTTGGATGAAGTACACGGAAGAGCCCCCCAGCCCCCACCTCGCGCAGCGGCCCGGAGGGCATAATTTGGGGGGCTCAAGAGTGGATCTGAGCAGACAAAAGTCTAGGGGGCTGAAGCTGAGAAAAACTGCATCTCACTGAACCGAGAACCGCTATAGTGGAGCCGTCCCAGACCGTGCCTTTGGTCTCCCCTAAAGCCTTAGTTCATCCCGGTGTAAATCGGCCCGCCTTCCCTGATTACTGAGTTCTGCTGACTGACTCCCCTGATCGGGATCGCCTAATTTCCGCCACCCATCCTAGGGTTTAAGCTGGGGGAGAAGAGGCTGGCAGATCAAATAAAACCTCCGTCATGTAGTGAT
>JAYKIM010000054.1:0-13484 GCA_035286245.1 Cyanobacteriota bacterium
CTGTCCTCAGTGGCCTCATAAGACTCGACATCAACACCAGATAGACCCAGTAGTTCCGTCAGGAGAGGCACCATAATGACTCGGTATAGTAGCGACTACTTCAGCATACTCATTCCCGTAGAGCCAAAATTATTAGACGCTAAGCCCTATGTCCTATCCAAAGTCGCAACAGTGGCATTCTACTGGTCTGGAAGCGGTTTTTGGCCATCTCCAAGCAGCCCCCACTGGGCTCACAACGGTAGAAGCCCAACAACGGCTCGAGGAAGTCGGGCCAAACGCCCTACCCCACCAATCTACTCCCAGTCGATGGAAAATTTTGCTGCGGCAGTTTCGTAGCCCGCTCATTTATATTCTGGGGCTGGCCGCTGGGGTATCCGCTGTGATCGGGGACGGGAAAGACGCTGGATTTATTATTGCGGTTTTGGCTATCAATGCGGCGATTGGCAGTTATCAAGAATGGCGGGCAGAGCAAAGCAGCCGAGCCTTACAACACCTGTTAAAAATTCGTGCTTCGGTGATTCGAGATGGTGAAGTATGCGAGATCGATGCGGAGGCAATCGTACCTGGAGATGTGGTGTGGTTGGAATCAGGAAATCGGGTGCCTGCGGATCTACGCCTACTCCAAACCCATAACCTGGATGTGGATGAATCGCTATTAACGGGAGAATCCCTAACGGTCCTTAAACAGGCAGCCTGGCTGGGAGAACCCTCTATCCCCTTGGCCGATCGCCGCAATATGGTCTACGCAGGCTCTATGGTGGTGCGGGGTAGGGGCAGAGGCGTGGTGGTGGCAACCGCCACTGACACAGCGGTGGGACAGTTGGCCCTAGACATGATGGCGACGGTGGGCGGTAAGCCCCCCTTACTCAAACGTATGGAACGGTTTAGTCAGGTGATTACCCTGGGAGTGGTAGCAGCGGCGATCACTATTGCTCTGCTAGGCATTTTCAAGCAGGGCTATCAACCGGCGGAGATGGTTATGTTTGCGGTTGCCCTGGCGGTTTCGGCTATTCCAGAAGGACTGCCAGTGGCCTTAACGGTGGCCTTAGCGATCGCTACCCATCGCATGGCTCAGCGAGGGGTGATTGTACGCCAATTACCTGCGGTGGAAGGATTGGGCAGTTGTACCCTAATCGCCAGTGATAAAACTGGCACCTTGACCTGCAACGAACTCACGGTACGCCAGATTTGCCTGCCCAATGGGGATGAATTCGCCGTGACGGGTGAGGGTTTTGCTCCGGTAGGGCAGGTCTTGCATCAGGGACAAGTGGTTGCGCCAGACTGTTTGCCGTTAGATCGAATCGCACGGGTAGCGGTTCTGTGCAACGAAGCCGATCTCCACCATAGCGATGGTTATTGGGTTTGGCGGGGCGATCCGACGGATATTGCCTTGCTGACAATGGCTCACAAGTTAGGCTGGAACCGGGAACCCACTCTGAACCTCTATCCCCAGATCAATGAAATTCCCTTCGAGCCAGAACACCAATTTGCCGCCACCTATCACGTTATTGAGGGGCAAGTCCATGTATTGGTTAAGGGGGCACCGGAGCGGGTGTTAACCATGGGCAATGAGACCCTCGATCTGCCATTCCTTCGTACCCTGACACAACGTATGGCAGAACAGGGCTATCGGGTGTTAGCGATCGCCGAAGGCATAATTTCCTCAGGTCTTGAGCCCACTACCATTCCCGCGGAGCCGGACAATCTCACCCTGCTGGGATTTGTCGGTATGCTTGATCCACTGCGACCTGGGGTCAGACCAGCGATCTCAGCCTGTCATGCTGCTGGAATTGCCGTGTGGATGGTCACGGGGGATCACCCGGCGACGGCACTGGCGATCGCCCGTGATTTAGGTCTGGCAACCACCGTTAGCCAAGTGGTCACGGGGCAGTCCTTAGCAGGGCAATCACCCGAGGACATTCAATATCTGATCCAAACCACCTGTGTATTTGCTCGCATTGCACCCCACCAAAAACTCCAGCTTGTCAATGCGGCCAGAGCCTCCGGTCACTTTGTAGCCGTGACGGGGGATGGGGTCAACGATGCCCCCGCATTACGGGCTGCCAACATTGGTGTGGCGATGGGTAAAGCTGGAACCGATGTGGCCCGGGAGGCCGCCGAACTGGTGATCAGCGATGATAATTTCGCCACCATCATTGCCGGAGTCGAAGAGGGTCGAATCGCCTACGACAATGTCCGAAAGGTGATTTACCTGTTGGTGTCTACAGGGGCGGCAGAAATCCTGTTGATTGGATTAGCGGTAGGAACGGGGTTACCCCTGCCTCTGTTGCCCGTGCAGCTGCTCTGGCTCAACTTAGTCACCAATGGCATCCAGGATGTGGCGTTGGCCTTTGAACCGGGGGAGGGAGATGCCCTCAACCGTAGACCGAGATCGCCCCATGAACCTATCTTCAACCAACTCATGGTCGAACGCACAGTCCTGGCGGCAGCGGTCATGGGTGGGGTTGGTTTTACCACGTACTACTGGCTGTTGAACACCGGCCACAGCGAGTTTTCAGCACGCAATATCCTGTTATTGCTTATGGTGTTGTTTGAAAATATCCATATCAGTAACTGCCGCTCAGAAAGTAAATCCGTATTTCAGCTCTCGCCATTCCGCAGCCCTATTCTTCTGACTGGCACACTGACCGCCTTTGGGTTGCATGCCGTAATAATGTATTGGCCGGTTGGCAATCGTTTACTCTCCACAGAACCTGTGCAGGGAACCATCTGGGGAATGCTAATTACCCTAAGTCTGACCCTGTTGGTGGCGATGGAGATTCACAAGTTTTGGCGATCTCAGGTCCTCAGAGGTAGCTAGAGAAAACCCTGTGCTAAGCGGGCTGGTCAAAGCCATACATAATAACCCCCGGCGCTGTGGGCACCGGGGGCTGGTTACTATAGGAGTTTAGAAATAAGTTAAGTCATTCAGATTGCTTACATTTCTATAGTCTTTGAAAAACTCAATATTGACCAGGATCTAAACCCGCAAACTCCGTGATTCGGATCACCGTTACCCCGGTTCCGGCCATCGCCCCAGGGCCTGGCGATCGGGTTGGGGGATCATCCATGTTGCCCCAGCCGGATCGGCGGCGCAAATTATTCTCAGAAAAGTGGCAATTCCTGAACAAATTGTGTACCATTCGTTAGCTCAAAATGTCCAGGGTGGTCTTTGCCCCCTGGCGGTTTCCTAAACCTACCCTTAGGCCTGGGGTTGCACGGTCTGAGGAGGGGTTGGGCTCGGTGAACGTGGTCATCCAGTTGGGGACGCTACTGTGGATAGCCTGAAGGCGATATTTAATCGAAAACCGACTGGGGTCGGCATTGAAATCACCCCGGAACGGGTCAATCTGGCCCAGCTGCGGAAGCAGGGCAGCACCCTTAAGCTAGAGAGCCTGGCTTCGGTGGAGTTGGGGGAGGGGATTTACCAAGAGGGGGAAATCCTGGATGCCCCGGCCCTGGTGGATGCCATTCAAACCCTGTTGACCGAGAGCAAGCTCAAGGTGAAGCAGGCCAGCTCGGCGATTCCGGGGCGGGCTGTCGCTAAGATTATCCCGGTGCCGGCGGAGTTGGATGATAACGAGCTGCGAGAAATGGTACTCAACCAGGAGGCTAATCTCTACCTGCCCTTTCCCCGGGAGGAGGCGGATGTGGACTACCAGAAGCTAGGCTACTTCGTCGATGAAGATGGCATTGAAAAGGTGAAGGTGTTGCTGGTGGGGGTGCGTAAGCAGTTGGTGGATACCTACCTGGAGGTGTTCCAGCAGGCGGGGCTGACCCTGAGCGCGCTGGAAACCTCCAGTTTTGCTCTGATTCGCACCATTCGGGAGCAACTGCGCCAGTTTACCTCCCAGGAGGCGGCAGCCCTGGTGGATATTGAGTTTGAAAGTACGGAAATTTCCATTGTGGTGGATGGGGTGCCCCACTTTTCTAGAACGGTGCCCACCGGTACCTTCCAAATTCAGGCGGCCCTCACCCGGGCCATGAACTTACCCCCCTCCCGCCATACCCAACTGTTGCAGGGTATGACGGTGCCGGTGCCCACCATGGATTCGGTGGGGGCACCCCAGATGGGTGGGGCGACCAACCCCGGCACCATTGCCATGCTGCGGGTGTTGGGGGAGTTGTCCGATGAACTGCGCCGTTCCATTGATTTCTACCTCAACCAGGAGGAGGACATGGAGGTGGCTCAGATTTTGCTGGCGGGGCCCGGGGCGACCATTGACCAGTTAGATGACTTTCTAGCCCAGCGTCTGGGCATCCCCACCAGCCATGTGGACCCCTTTACGGTGCTGGGGCTGAAGGCGGATGAGGATATCCCCGAAAACCAGCGGGCGGGGTTGGCGACGGTGATCGGTCTAGGGTTGCGGGAGGTTTAGGGATGTATAGCCTGGATATTAACTTTCTCAAGGACCGCGATACCCGTATCTTTGATACCAGACCCCAGCGCCGCAGCCTGTTGGGCCCGGTGGATCGCACCCCCCTGCTCTACGGCCTGTTGGGGGCGCTGGTGCCCCTGTCTCTGGTGGTGGGCTATTGGGCCTTCACCCGTAATCAGGTGCAGCAACTGCAGGCCCGCAGCGCTCAGTTGGAGGCGGAGTTGGTGCAGGTGCGGGGGCAGCTCCAGGAGATTGGCACCCTGCAGGGGCAGATTGATGGGGTGAAGGCGGAAAATCGAGCCTTTGTCTCGGTGTTTGATCAGATTGTGCCCTGGTCAGCCTTGTTGCAGGATATTCGCGATCGCACCCCCACCCGCATCCAGATTACCCGGCTCAGCCAAACCGCTGGGGTCACCCCCGCCGCCACCCCTGAGGCACCACCGCCCCAGGTGGGGGGGGTGAGTATTGAGGGGGTGGCCTGCAACTTTAATGACATCAACGACTTTACCCTGGTGTTGCAGCGATCGCCCCTGCTCAACCCCGCCTCCGTCGCCATCGAACGGGCGGAACAGCAGGCGGAAATGTTAGATCCCCTGGTGGAGGGGCGTTGCCCCGGTACCCCCGTCGATGCCCCCAGCTACCTGGTGGACTACACCCTGCGGGCTAACCTCACCGATACCCCCGCCTCCGAGCTGATTGAAGAGCTGGAGCAGCAGGGGGCGGTGGGCCTGGTGACCCGTCTACGTGCCCTGAGAGACACAGGAGTTCTTGAACAATGACATCCTCTGGAGATTTCCTACCCTTTGATTCCGGCCGCACCACGGTGCAGGAAGACCTGATCAACTACCCCACCGCCTTTGGGGTGCGGCTTACCCCGCGGATTCAGGCCATTGGGCTCACCCTGTTGGGGTTGGCCGCCGCCTATGCCCTGTTTAACGTACTGGTAAAGCCCGTCCAGGAGGAAAAGACTCGCATGGAGGCGGAGGTAGCAGAAAAGCAAGCCCAGCTTGATCAGCAGGCCAGCACCCTAAAGGGGGTGGCCGACCTGCGGGCGGAGTTGGATCAGGCCCTGGCCCAGCGGGTGGAGGTCTACGGTTTACTGGGTAATGGCCAAAGCCTGGATACCCTACTGTTGGATATTAACCAGCAGATCCAGGCCAGCAATGCCGCCATCGCCGATGCCCTGCGTACCCCCCCCGATCGCCTCAACCCGGCCCAACTGGCTACCCTGGGGTTAAACCCTACCCAGGTGCAGCGGTTGCGCAGTCAGTTTGGCGCTAACCCAGCCACCCAGAAGTTGCTGTATACCTCTAGCCTGACCCGCTTTGCCCCCACGGCCCCCCTGCCCTACACCGATGGCCCGCCGGAGTTGGCCAATAAGCTGAAGCGCCAAACCGTGGAGGTGTCGATGCGGGCTCTGTTTCCCCAGGCTTTAAACATTGTCCGCAACATTGAGCGATTGGAGCCCCTGATCATTATTCGTAACCTGCAGCAGGAGATTGCCCCGCCCCCCAGTGGGGTCTCGGAGGAACAGTTGCAGGGCCTGCCCCGGCAACTCAACACCAGCTTTACCCTGGAGGTGCTGGTTCCCGCCATTGACCCCAATACGCCGCCGCCGCCGCCCCCTGAGCCCGCCCCCCCTGAAGGGGAGGGCCAACCGCCAGCGGAGGGAGCTGCCCCGGCAGAGCCCACCCCGCCCGCAGAACCCCCCGCCCAGCCCGCTCCCCAGTAACCCCCACCCGACCCCGTCCTTTCATCCGCCCTTCCAGGAGTGAACCCGTGAACCGTTCCAGCTATTTCCACCCCCTAATTTTTACCAGCGCCCTGCTGACCCTGGCGGCCCAACCCGGCATCGCCGCCATGACCACCATTACCGGAGTGCAGCTTAACCCCACCGATGGCGGCCTGGAGCTGGTGTTTGACACCGAGGGCGGCGACGCCAGCAATATCTTCACCGTCAGCCAGGGCAACACCCTGCGGGCCGACATTACCCGGGCCCAGCTGGCCCTGCCCAACGGCGATCGCTTCACCCAGGCCAACCCCGCCCCCGGCATTAGCCAGATCACCGTCATCCCTCTGGATGCCAACAGCGTGCGGGTCACCATTGACGGCACCACCCAGGCCCCCCGGGGGGAAATTATCTCCCAACCCGACCGGGTGGTGCTGGCGCTGCACAACGACGCCCAGGCCGCCGCCACCCCCACCCCCGTGCCTGAGCAGATCGCCACCGTCCCCGGCCCCACCGTGCCAGCCCCCAGCCAACCCACCCTGGCCCAGACTACCCCGGCACCTACCACCCCAGCCCCCGAGGTGTTGGTGCCTAACCCCGACGTCACCATCAATGGCGTTCCCGCCCAGCCTGCCCCGGTTAACCCCGTCCCCCCCCTGCTGCCCCGCGCCGTCGCCCCCCCGGTGGGGGATATTGCGGTGGCGGAGAGCGTACCCACCTTCACCACTATTAATCTGGGTACTAACCAAGTAATTCCCAGACTTTTATTGCGAGACGCCCCCGCCCGAGAGGTGCTAGCCCTGCTGGCTCGCGCTGCCAACTTAAACGTGGTGTTTACCGCCGCTGGAGCCACTCCTGCCGATGGCATAACCCCTGAGGGAGAACAGCAGGTTGCTAATAACAGTGGCCCCACCATTAGTCTGGATATCGAAAACGAATCGGTACAGGAGGTGTTTAACCATGTTCTCAGGGTTGCCGGTTTACAGGCCAACCAGGTAGGTCGCAGCATTTACGTTGGCCCAACCCTGCCAGTCTCAGCCCAAAACGTCAGCATCAGAACCCTAAGGCTAAATCAGGCCAGGGCTCAAGATGCAGCCCAGTTTTTAGTCTCCCTGGGTGCCCAGGGTGAAGTTGTTACCGCCACTCAAACCAAACCCATTACGGCAGTTGGCATAACTGTACAGGGAGCAACAAACGTAGCAGAAGAAGTTGCCCAGGCCCAGGAACAAGCGGTGGAGGCCCAACAAGTTCAACAACAGGAGGGTAATACGGCAGAGGCAAAGACTGGGGTGTTAACGGGCCTGACGGCGGTTGCAGATACGAGAACTAACTCCATCACCTTAACAGGACGGCCTGACCTGATCGCGATCGCCACTGAGCAACTATCAAGAATTGATCTAAGACAGAGGCAAGTTGCTATTAACGTCCGGGTTATAGATGTCAACCTATCAGCTATAGATGAGCTGAATACTAGTTTCGGTTTTTCCATTGGTAATGTGGGCATCGGTATTTCATCTGGAGGCCTACAGGTGAATGTACCCAACTCCCAGGGTTTTTTCCTGAACCTCCTGGCTCAGGTCCAAAATGGCAATGCCAAAATCCTCACCGATCCCACCCTGATTATTCAAGAAGGTCAGACCGCCACCGTAGGGCTGACCTCTCAGGTAGTGCAGCAAATCAAAGTGACGATTACCAACTCAGATAGTGGAACAGAGCGAGAAACCAGAGAAGCTATCTTGGTAGATGCTGGTTTAGTTTTAGGGATTAGTGTCGACCGTATTGATGACAATGGTTTCGTCACCCTATCCGTGGCCCCTAGTATTTCAGCCCCGGTGGGTGAGGTGCAAACCGATGATCAGGGCGGGTTCGTGACACTGCTTAGTCAAAGGGTCCTACAGTCTGGTCAGGTTCGAGTACGGGATGAGCAAACCCTGTTGCTCTCCGGCATTATCCAGGAGTCTGAACGTTCTAGCGTAACCAAGGTGCCCATTCTTGGGGATATTCCCATTTTAGGGGCTTTGTTCCGCAGTACTGAGATTGATAATAAGCGACAGGAGCTGATTGTGCTGCTCACTCCCCAAATCCTCGATGATTCTGATCAATCGGTCTTTGGCTACAGCTACACCCCCCGTGAGGAGACCCAAGAGGTCTTAAATCAGAGTTCTCGTTAAGCGCATCTCACAACCCGCCGGATTTCCCTTACCATGGGGAAATTCGGTTTTTTGTTTAGGCCATGGGAAGCACCTGTGGAAGGATTGAGGCGATGGGCACACTGCGTTTTACCCACCCTACCGGGCTATTAGCTAATAGGCTTCTTCCCAGTTCAGGCCTATTCCATAGGTTCAAGAACCGCTAAAATTAGAGCTTTTTACAGGATATAACCATCATGAAACGCAGGAAAACTTGGTTCGCGGGCCTATCCCTGGGTGCCCTCGCCGCTAGTGTATTGGTGGGTACCCTCGTGGGTCGCACCGATGTAGCCCAGGGATGTTCAAATTTTTGGGTGAATCCCGAGAGCGGCGCCCAGGAATGCTTAGATGGGCTATCGGCACCGGCGTCTGCCTCGCCGGCTGTTAATTCTAGGGGTTCGACTCAGACTAACTGGATGCGAGACTATGTCAGGGAACGGCGCATCGCCCGATCTCTGGCGGTATCGCCCGGGCTGACTCGAGCTGAGATTGAGGCGGCCATGACCCCCAGGATCGTGGGTGGTTCCCGGGCAGCGGCTGCAGACAATCCCTTCCAGGTGGGCCTCCTGAACAGAAGTATTTCGAATGCTCGAAATGCCAAGTTCTGTGGCGGTACCCTGTACAAAGGCAAGTACGTCATCACCGCTGCCCACTGTAGCGACTTCATCACTGCCAACCAGGTGCAAGTAGTCACCTATAGCACGCCAATCCCTGCTATTCGAAGACTGAACCCCCTAGCCGCTGGTGGCGTGCGCCGTAACGTGGCCCGTATTGATATCCATCCCGGTTGGAGGCCGGCTACGTTTGACTACGATGTGGCGGTGTGGACCTTGACGACCTCCGTGCCTGGGGGAGTTTCCCTGGCGTCCCTGGCGTCAACAGACCCCGCCGTGGGTACGGGTCTGCTGGCCACCGGCTGGGGAAGCACTGTTGAGGGGGGTGCTCAACAGAATGATCTCCGCAAGGTTACGCTACCCCTGGTTTCTTTTCAAAACTGTAACGATGCCAACTCCTACAATGGGTCAATCACAGCTCGCATGCTCTGCGCGGGCCGTGATGCAGGGGGCATTGACACCTGCCAGGGTGATTCCGGTGGGCCCCTGGCAATCGGTAGTACCCTGCACGGTATCGTTAGCTGGGGCACCGGCTGTGCCCGTGCAAATAAGCACGGCGTATATGCCAGAGTTTCCCACGATACCGCGGTAGGCGCTACTCCGGGTATCCGTTCCTGGATTGTTGGCAAAACCCCATAGTTCTCGAGGTTTCTGGCAATCTCCGCTCAGCCATCTAGACCACAGAACCTAAAAACACGACCCACAAGCTTGAACAGATCGTGGGTCGTGTTTTTGCCGTATCCCCATACTCCTCCAACACCGCCAACACCGCCCCCAGGGATTGACGATTACCCTGACTGGGCTCTAATTGGAAACGGATTTGGGCAGCACGGCATCGAGCTTCAACTCTAGCTCGGCGAGCCACTCGTTCTCTTTCCTCACTTGCTCGGTTGATTTCCTCAGCTAGTTAAGGTACTACCCATTCCCTACTCCCTCCACTATTAGCCATCTGGCTGCAGCTAGAGCCGGTAAGACTGACCCCTGCTCCCCTGGGGCAACGGGTTTCACTTTTAGTAACGATCTCCTCGAATGGCCAGGGGTTCGCTATGGTTAGAGGGCAATCGGCTCTTGAGCCCGGCGGCCCGCCCTTTGGGTTCTAGCCCAGCGCACCACCCGCCGCCTTACCCAACTGGCCCTTGCCCCCCAACCCTTGATGCTCTATGGAGATCACCCATGAAAAACCCTATACCTGTAGCCCCGACCCCAGGCCCAGATCGGGGCTTAGCCGGTCAACCTGGTCTGAACAGGGCTAGAACTGACCGACACCGTCGACCCCGTTGCTCAACCCTGGGGGGCCGATCTGTGGCGGTGCTCGCCGGTAACTTGATCGCCCTAAGTTTATTGCTATCCGCCTGTCAAGACTCTACTGCTGAGGTAGTTATGACCCCAACTCCAGATGGAAGTTCAAGTTCACAGCCCGGCTCTAGCCCAGCTTCCGAACCGGGTGTCAGTTCGAGTTTACCCTCCAGTGCCCAGCCCAGTTCTAGCGCTGGTCCCGATGCGGCTGTCACCTCCAACACCCCCACCTCTGCTGGAGAGAGCCCAACCCCGGCTCAAAATCAGCCCAATTGGCGACTCACCCGTTGGGTGCAGAATAATCAACCCGTTACCCTGGTCTCTGAGGCAGAGATATCCCTCGATTGGGAACAGGGCCGAATTAGTGGATCGGGCGGCTGTAATCGGTTTGGGGCCGCCTATCGTCTGGAGGGCGATCGGGTGATTGTCGATCCCATACAGGCTACGAGACGGGGCTGTGATGGGCCGATTATGGATCAAGAAACCCGCTTCTTTGCTGCTCTGCAACAGGTGCGCCAGGTTACCCTGGAAAATAATCAGCAGCTTACCCTGACCTACGGGGAGGGACCCACCGCCGGTTTCCTGGTGTTCTCCCCCCGGTGAAGTAGGGGTTAGCAGCCAAAATCAAGACCTCCGCTCTCTATCTAGGGCGGAGGTCTTGATCAGAAGAATCTGTAGGTTCTGACTTCTGGCCCCCTCTTGCAGGGTCGCCTAATTCAGGCCACCGGGTGCGAGGGCAGCCCTATCGGCAGCGACCGCGGGCTTGCAGGTTCCAAGGGGCCGCACGATCACAGGCCGCATTAACCAGAGCCCCAATATTACCAGCCCCACGGGTGCCATAGGCGGCGTTGGGAAACTCACGGTTCTGCGCAAAGGAAGAGGCACCCTGCAGTTTAATATTAGCGTCACCGTACCCCCAACTAGTTACCCCAACCACAATATTAGGGGCAGCAGCGGACCCATAGTTGGCTCCAGCAGCGCGAATTCCGAAATTCACTAACCAAGGCCCTCCACTGGAACCCCCGGTCATAGCTGAACCTAGCCAGGTATTTTTAAGATTGTTACTGGAAACATAGGCACCATAGGCGGTGTTGAGTTGCATAATGTTGCCGCGATCGTGACTGGCAGGGTAACCCAGTTGGGTAATAGCCGCAAAGGTCTTATTACCAAACACCGCCTGAAAGTTAGGAGTCGGCACAGCAAAACTATAGTTATTCCAACCGTAACCATAGTAACCCGTGAGATTACCTGCCTGCCGCCCCTGAGCATTATTACTCAGGGCAATTAGAGCAATATCATTGTTACAAACAATACCTGTAACTTCACAGGTATCGGTACCATTAAGGTATACTGTGGGGATTAGAAACTGACTGCTTTCAAAGAAACCGTAGGGCTGTCTAGCATTCTGCATCGCCGGTACAAATCGCACCTTTCTGGCAAAGCCAGCTTGACCTTTTCCATAGTCATGAATACAGTGGGCGGCGGTCAGCAGTAAGCTTCTGCCGATCAGGGATGCGGAACAAACAGAGTTGAAGGTGTTGCCGCCAAAGGCCATGTACAGCTTTCCTGTTATCCTGTAAGGGCTGGCTTGAGCCGGATTAGTTGTGCCTCCTAGAACACGAGATCCGGTAAAAGGAACCCGAGCTGTACCGAAAGCGCTGGGACTAGGACTAGGATTAGCACTGGAACCACCGACAAAGCCTGGGTTACCTGGAGCCACAGATGTTACTGTAGAACTTACCCGGGGAAGACGGGTGGCGATCGGGGTACGTACTTGCATCTGACTGGCTGGAGCCATTGTAAAACGTTGGCCGGCGTACTGGCTGTTAACCGCCGCCGAAGAGGCAAATCCCTGGTTGGCCGTAGCAGCTCCAGAGCCACTACCACCCGTTGAGGGAGACCCGCTGACCCCAGACCCGTTAGGGGAAGTCAAACCATCCAGACATTGCTCAGCGCCAGTTTGGGGATTTACCCAAGAATTTGAACAGGCCTGGGCCAAGTTGGTACGGCCCGTCAGGGCCGTGATCAGCACAGTCGTGGCCAGGGTGCTAAGGGATAAACCGGTTACCCAAATAATTTTATTAACTCTGCGTGTCATAGCTCTTCAACCTCATGGACCTTATTAACAGACATTTCATAGCTAGACTAAGGCCGCGGTTAAGTAAGGGTATAAAAAATACCTTACCACCTGCGACAACAGTGATAACGACGAAAACAAAAAACTAGCCTAGAACCAGACCTAAGCGCACCTCAATTGGACCGCTGATTAGACAGACTCCAAACGCTAGGATTAATGTTTATGAACTGTATGCCCTATGAAAGCATCTCCACTCTAGCAATGGGTCTTAGCAAAACAAAGTGGTCTTGTTTAAAAAATAAAGAAAATTAACCTTGAAGCAGCTGATTCTAGAGAATTCCTCGTGGTGGCTGTTTAAAAGTACTTTTTGGATGACTGAAATCAGCATAGCTTTTCACCGGTAGTTATAACCCCAGGGGCAGGCTCAGGTTTGAGTTTATCCTCTAGTTCAGAGCCCAGTTCTAGCGCTGGTCTCGCTGTCACCTCTAACCCCCTAACCCTGGCTGGAGGCAGCCCAACCCCGGCTCAAAATTAGCCAAATTGGTGGATAAGCAGTGGGAGGGAGCATCATCCCCTGACCTACGGGGAGGTAGCCAGCGCTGGTTCCCTAGTCTTCTCTATATTTCAGCACTTTCCTCCATTTCCAGTATTTTGATCAAAACTACATCATTAGAAGATTAATCTCAGGTATAAACCGGATCTAAATGAGTACTAATTATTTTTTTTAAAGCCTAGCGGCAATTTGCGTTATTCCCTGAGGGCACACTGCTAGCATGAACATGCCTCAGAAGACAAAGATAGGGTGGTGGCTACTGGGCTCAAGATGACAAGCAACGCTTTAGATCTGAGCCCATAGCAAGTGTCATCGCCATTGTCTCCTAACCAGGCTGATAAGTGCTATGCAAGGATTCCCTGTATAGCGATTCTGACGCGGGTAATACCCAGATCAGTTGGCCGACCTCTAGAAAACCAAAGGCTTCTGGTCATTAAGTCATGCTTAATTGATTTAGAAGCCGCTATAGGTATGCCTGAAAGAAATACCGAATCCAAATTCCATAATTCCATGTCCAACAAACTATAGCAATCCTGTCTGATTCATGAAAAGCTTCCGTACATATGTACTTTTGGGAAGTCAAAGATATCTAGGGTGAAAAAGAGTTCAAAGAGAGCCTTCATGGCTGAGAAGGAGGGTTGCCACCC
>JAYKIM010000055.1:0-3214 GCA_035286245.1 Cyanobacteriota bacterium
GCTTGAGAACTATATCAGTGAGCAGGAATAAAGATATTGATGTTTACGCAGCATAACAAGTCGCTGCACCGGAACGCCGCAAGCTGGTCGGTTGAGTTGCAAAGGTTATCTGCGTCCGGTGAGCTTGGTCGTTAGCCAGAGCAACTCGACGCCTGCTCCTTTAACCGGGTTAGCCTCAACAGCGTCAACTTCACCGACTACCTGGGCAACCAAAAAATCAACGCCCAGGTCCATTGCCCCAGCCGCACCTGGACAACCTTCCATGACCGGGTAACCCACCCACCCCAGTCAGCCGCGATCTCCAACATGTTGACCCGGGTCTGTAACAGCGGGGAACTAGCGGAGCGTCCCCCCTTCTCTGGCGACCCTGGGCCCCCACCAACCCCAGCGGTGGGGCGTAGAGACTGGTTTGCTATTAGGGACGCGATTTAGTCACCCGCCATCACCCCCCTGATTGGGATGATTCTGAACATCAGGATTACTGAAAAATATTAAGCCACAGTACCGCCAGGCTGGTTGACTGACAAAACTTCCAAACTGGCCGCAGAATAAGGAATA
The DNA here is from genome assembly GCA_035286245.1 of Cyanobacteriota bacterium. GTDB lineage: Bacteria > Cyanobacteriota > Cyanobacteriia > Phormidesmidales > Phormidesmidaceae > Nodosilinea. The sequence continues at coordinate 559 of JAYKIM010000055.1, forward strand.
TAGCTTCCTGGCTAACTAAACCCTGAAAGGCTTGCCGAACAATGCTTTCAATGCGAGACCCTTCCCCCGGATTGAGCCTGCATCATGCCCACTGAGCGAGGAGACTGAGTCCAATTCCTGAAACCCTTGTGAAGAGAGCCCTTAGAACGTTTCCAGCTAACTTTTGTCAGTCAACCAGGGTTAATTCCTTAAACTGGTCGCAGAGAGACTATCTTGTTCAGCTGTCTAAAATTCTGGAAGCATGGGTTATGCCCACTGCCTGGCCCCCCATAACAGAACTATGGCGATGGCCTAAAATGCCACCATGCTCACTGATTGGAAAGACTTACCATGCGCCTGTCCCAGATGCTATTTGTCACCCTACGGGAGGATCCGGCGGAGGCTGAAATTCCCAGCCATAAGCTGCTGTTGCGGGCGGGCTATATTCGCCGCATTGCCAGTGGGGTCTACGCCTATATGCCCCTGCTGTGGCGGGTGTTGACCAAGATCTCCGCCATCGTCCGCCAGGAAATGGATGCCACCGGCGCCCAGGAATGCCTGTTGCCCCAGCTCCAGCCCGCTGACCTGTGGCGAGAATCGGGTCGCTGGGACACCTACACCAAGGCGGAGGGGATTATGTTTTCCCTGATCGATCGCCGCCAGCAGGAGATGGGCCTGGGGCCCACCCACGAGGAGATTATTACCGCCATTGCCCGGGATATGGTGCGGTCCTACCGGCAATTACCGCTACACCTCTACCAGATACAGACCAAGTTTCGTGATGAAATTCGGCCCCGGTTTGGGCTGATGCGGGGGCGGGAATTCATTATGAAGGATGGCTACTCCTTCCACAGTAATGAGGCCAGCCTGAAGCACACCTACCAGGAGATGTACACCGCCTACAGTCGGATTCTGGCCCGCTGTGGCCTGGAGTTCAGGGCGGTGGAAGCAGACTCGGGGGCGATCGGGGGGTCGGGGTCGACGGAGTTTATGGTGCTGGCGGAGGCCGGGGAAGACGAGGTGCTCTACACCGAGGATGGCCAGTACGCCGCCAACGTGGAAAAGGCCGTATCCCTACCGGCGGCAGCGGTGCCCTCCCCCTTTGACCAGGCTGAAACCCTGGCCACCCCAAACACCCCGACCATTGAGACCCTGGCCCAATGCCTTGACTGCCACCCCAGTCAGATTGTCAAAAATGTTCTCTACCAGGCGGTGTTTGACCAGGGGCGGGGGGTGCTGGTGTTGGTCAGCCTGCGGGGCGACCAGGAGGTGAATGAGGTGAAGCTGGCGAACGAACTGACTAAGCTGGCCCCCGCCTACGGCGGCAGCAGCTTGTTGTCCCTCACGGTGCCCGATCCGGAAAGCCAACGGGGTTGGGCGGCCAAACCCCTGCCCCTGGGCTATATCGCCCCGGACCTGGAGGATAGCTATATTCGCCCCGGCCTACCGGACCTGGCCCCCCAGTTTCTGCGGTTGGTGGATGGCACCGCCGCGGATCTGCAAAACTTTGTCACCGGGGCCAACCAGCCCGGTTACCACGTGGTGGGGGCCAATTGGGGGGATGATTTCCCCCTGCCTGCACGGGTGGTGGATGTGCGGAAGGCCCAGGCGGGCGATCTCGCCTGTCACGATCCCAGCCAGGTGCTGCAAACCGCCCGGGGGATTGAGATTGGCCATATCTTCCAGCTGGGCACCAAGTATTCCCAGGCACTGGGCGCCACCTACACCAGCGAAATCGGCGAGGACTGCCCCCTGGTGATGGGCTGCTACGGCATTGGGGTGTCCCGCCTGGCCCAGGCGGCGGTGGAGCAGTCCTACGATAAAAATGGCATTGTCTGGCCCGTGGCCATTGCCCCCTACCAGGCGATCGTGGTCATCCCCAACCTGGCGGATAGCCAGCAGGTGGAGGCCGCCACCCAGATCTACCACGACCTCCAGGCCGCCGGGGTGGAAGCCCTGCTGGATGACCGGGATGAGCGGGCCGGGGTGAAGTTTAAAGATGCTGACCTGATTGGCATTCCCTACCGGGTGGTGACCGGCCGCTCCCTGGCGGCGGGCCGGGTAGAACTGGTGGAGCGGGCCAGTGGTGAGGCCCAGGAGGTGCCCCTGGATCAGGTGGTGACCCTGATCCAGGCCCGGCTGCGGCAAGCCCTGGGGCACTAACGGCGATGATCCAGCCCCACCGCTTCGCCGATCGACCCCAGCTGGTGGTGCTCGAGCTGGGTCAGCAGCCCCTGTAACACCCGCCGCACCATCCAGGGCCCTTCGTAGACCCAACCGGTGTAGGTTTGCACCAGGGTGGCCCCGGCGGTAATTTTCCGCCAGGCATCCTCGGCGGTAAACACCCCCCCCACCCCGATGATGGGTAATTGACCCTGGGTGTGGCCATAGATGTAGCGAATCACCTCGGTGGCCCGCTGGGTCAGGGGGGCGCCACTGAGGCCACCGGCCTCGGCGCTGGGGGGGTTGCCGGTGGTCAGACTGGGGGTGGTGAGGCCCTGGCGATCCAGGGTGGTGTTGGTGGCAATGATGCCGGCTAGGCCCCGGGCTAGGGCCAGGTCGAGGATGGCATCGATCGCTGGCCAGTCGAGGTCGGGGGAGATCTTCACCAGCAGGGGTTTGGGGCTGAGATTCTCCCCCTGCAGGGCGGCGATAATGTCCCCCAGCTGATCGGCGG
>JAYKIM010000056.1:0-18532 GCA_035286245.1 Cyanobacteriota bacterium
GGGGAGCGGGTGGGAAGCGAAAGTGCAGGGTGCGGACGCCGCTATCTGGAGCTTCAAGTCGCTCAATTTTCTCCAGTTGCTTTTCGCGGCTTTTAGCTTGGGTACTGCGGGTGGCGCTGGCCCGGAACCGGTCCACAAAGGCCTGCTGCTTAGCCAGTTCCTTTTGTTGCCGTTCAAAACTACTGAGCTGGGCCGCCAGGTTCTCCTGCTTTTGGCTCAGGTAGGTGCTGTAATTACCCAGGTAGGTGGTGGAGACACCCCGTTCCGTCTCCACGATTTGGGTGCAGAGGCGGTCTAAAAACTCCCGGTCATGGGAAACGATCACCATGGGGGTGGTGAGACTTTTCAGGTAATTTTCTAACCACTCAATGGTATCTAGGTCCAGATGGTTGGTGGGTTCGTCCAGCAGGAGGACATCGGGTTCCTGGAGCAAAATCTTGCCCAGGCCCATGCGCATCTGCCAGCCGCCGCTAAACTCACTGACGTCGCGATCGCCATCGGCGCTGGCAAACCCCAACTCTGGCAAAATCTTCTCAATACGGGACTCCAGCCCATAGCCCCCGAGGGCCTCAAACTGTCGCTGCTGTTGATCAAGCTCGTGGATCAGCCGATCCAACTGATCGGGGTTAGCCTGCTCCATCTGCTGGGGAATTTCATGGAGCCGGGTCTGTACCTGGTTAGCCTCGGCGAAGACCGTCCAAAGTTCATCCCGTACCCGCCGGTTGACATCCACCTCAAACTCCTGGGAGAGGTAGGCAATTTTCATACTGGGGGACCGCACCACGGCACCACTGGTGGGTTCTATCTGGCCCATGATGATTTTCAACTGGGTGGATTTGCCCGCCCCATTCACCCCCACCAGGCCAATGCGATCGCCCGCTTTGACCTCCCAGTTAACGTCCTTAAGCACCTCTCCGGTGGGATAAATTTTACTAATGTGTTCTAGCCGTAGCATGGCCGATCTCCCGGGTTAGTTGTCATCGTTCCTCAACAAAAACAGGACGGACCCCCAGTCCGTCCTGCTTGGGCTATGCTCGCCTGAACTTACTTTTTGATAGTCTTAGCCATCTGCCTAAACATATCCAGGTTAGTGTCCACCTTACGGCGATCAAGGCTAGGGGAGGGCTCAAAGCTGGGTTGGGGAGCAGCCGACTTGGGTTGGGACAACCCCTTCTCCTCAAGTTTGACAGCCTCCATAGCTGAAATCTTCTTAATACTTTCCTTCTCCTCCGTTTCTCCGCGCTTCTTAGCAAAGGTGCGTCTTACGGTTTTAGAAGACCGCATATAGTCTATATTGCCGTAGGTTTTCGCATCATCGGGATCGAGATAGAACGCATCACCAGCCCTTTCGATCTCCGGGAGTTGGGGTTGAACGGGGCGGTCAGCTTCACCGGGGTTTTTAGGTTTTCCCCTAAACAGTCCGCGGATAAATCCAGTCATAAATAGCTCCTGCGTCAGGTATGGGAGGGGGTCAGCTCAGCATCGAGGCCCATGGCCAGTCAATCCATCCAAAAATAGGTCAACAGTCTACATTGGGATCTCGACCACGTTTGCCCCGCTCTAACCTCCCCAACAAGACCACCGTTGCCCTAGCTCAAACAATTGCTAGAACAGCCGATCCCCTCGAGGAATAACAACGGGACTTGGCTAAGCTTTATTAATTTCTATGTTAACTTTTGTTGGAACATTTGCCTGCCAATTGGCAGGTTAGCTTTGGCAAAAAGCTAAGCTAGTCGTTCTGCCCTGGCTAAGGTGCGGGGCCGTCGCCTCACCAAACTTGGATCAAGCTTGACCGTCACCTCTGCTAGAGGGCTTACCCTGGAGGCTTCCCCAAACACATTGACCTGGTAAGCCAGTTGATTATCCCAATCGATAGCGGTTAACCAACCACTGCGGGGGTGATAAACCCCCGTATCAATATCTAACCAACCGCAACCCGCCGCGATCTGGCCCGGTGCCACCGTAGGGAAGGTAAAGGTAATGGTATGACCGGTGATAATCAGCTTGTCAGCGAAAAACGGCGTGACACTAGTGTGGAAGGTTTCTCGAATCCAACACATTTCATAGCTACTTTGAGCCGCCAGGGGCAGAACAGGGTTGACCCCCGCATGCACCAACCATATATCCCCCAGGTCAATATAGAGGGGTAATTGACCAATCCAGGCTAGATGATCGTCTAAGACATTGGGACACTCAACGTAACTGCCCAGGGTGGCCTGGCCGCCGCTGTAAATCCAGCCCTGCAAAGTAGGGAGATTGAGTTGGCCATCGGCAAAGGCATCCAGAATCAGCTGCTCGTGGTTACCCCGCACGCAGCCGTGGGCGTAGCGGCGGACAAAGTCAACCACCTGGGCACTTTGGGGACCCCGATCAATCAGATCACCCACTGAGTAGACCTGATCATCAGCCCCGGGGGCCATTAAGTCCCAAAGACGTCTGAGACCATCGTAGTGACCGTGGATATCACCGATAAATAAACGTCGAGCCATGGGGTTGGTCAGCAGGGGCTGGGGAATAGGGTGCTAATCATACTAGAGGTAGATTGGGGAACATCCCTGAAGTTGAGCCTATTATGCCCTGGTTAGGAACCTAACTATCTGGGAAAATACGGAAGATAAGCCACCTTCATGATCGGAGCCAGAGTTAAGGCCCTGGTCAGGTATAGGGAATTTTACTGGAACAATCTATTTTTTATTACCGAACCACCTACTTTTTACCGAAGGGTTGCAGTACAATTCAAGCGTTTTGTAGCAAAGAGCCCCGAGGGTTATCCGCAAATAGCTTTAGACAAAATCATCTGAAACCATTTCTGGGTTTTAAGCCATAATAAAGCCGTTCCTGAATAGGTTACCATAGGCTACCAATGTAGTCTTTCCCTTACCAAATTGCCACCCTAACCCTGAGAAGACCTACCCCATGGCCCCTGCGCGTCAAGCGATTGTTCAGCCCCTTACCCCCAGTCGATCAAGGCTAGAGCAAAGTCAACGACCTCTACCGCTGTCCTCTCTGGCGGTGGAACGGCGCCAGAGGGGACGCCACAGACGGGCGCAGCTGGTTCCCCTGGTGGAAACCGGTGTCCGAGTAGGGTTGAATGGGCTACTTCTCCTCCTAGGTGGGGCTAGTCTCGCCCATCTACTCCCCTATATTTATAACCAGGCCCAATCCCTGGCCTCCATGCAGGTTGCCTTAGATCGGGCAGAAACCTCCCATCTAAAGCTACAGGCAGACCTGAACCGCTATTTTGATCCCACCCAACTTCAACAACTGATTCAGGAACAGAGTGGTTATCAGAACGCCAACGAACGTCCCGTGGTGTGGATTAATCCGGCAAGCCGCTAGTCAAGCAGGGTGGAGAGGATCAACTCAACAAAACGGGGATTAGACTGATATTGGAGTGGTCGTGAACCAAGTTTTGGCGTTAACTAAGGTTTTCCAAAGCCGCAAAATGGGGGCCATTCTGATCTTGGGCTTTAGTTCGGGCCTACCCTTCGCCCTCATGGATGATGCCTTCCGGGGTTGGATGACTAAGGCACAGCTAGACCTGCAAACCATTGGTTGGTTCAGCTTAATTAGCCTACCCTATTCCCTTAAGTTTCTCTGGTCCCCCTTTCTGGATCGGTTTGTTCCCCCTGGGTTGGGGCGGCGACGGGGATGGATGGTGGTGGCCCAGGTTGGCCTGGTGGTGGCGATCGCCGCCCTAGCCTCCCAGATGATTCACTTTTCTGCTCCAGGGGAGGCCTCCGGCCCCTTGCAACTGCTAGCCCTAACCGCCCTGGGCATTACCTTCCTCAGCGCCACCCAGGACATTGCCATTGATGCCTACCGCACCGATGTGCTGGGCAGCCGTGAGGTGGGGGCGGGGGCCGCCATCTATGTCCTGGGCTATCGGGTTGCCCTACTGGTGACCGGCGCCCTGGCCTTTATCCTGGCGGATCAAATCACCTGGCCCTGGGTTTACGGGCTGATGGCGGGGCTAATGGGGCTGGGTATTCTAGCCTCCCTTTGGGCGCCAGATCCCCAGACTGCCGTGGTCCCCCCGGCCTCCCTGGGGCAGGCGGTGCTATCCCCCTTTAGAGAATTTTTCCAGCGTCTGGGGATCGGCCAGGGCCTGGCGGTGCTGGCCTTCATTTTGTTCTACAAGCTGGGGGATAATCTGACCGCGAAAATGGCGATTCCCTTCCTGGGGGATCAGGGGTTGGGGTTTAGTGATACGGATATTGGTGCGATTCGCCAGGGGTTAGGGTTGGTGGCAACCATTGTCGGCACCCTGGCGGGGGGCGCCCTCCTCAGTCAGTTAGGCATTAACCGCTCCCTGTGGGTGTTTGGCGGCCTACAAGCCTTGAGCAATGCCGGCTATTGGATCCTGGCGATCGTCGGTAAAAGCTACCTGGCCATGGTGATCGCCATTAACGTCGAAAACTTCTGTGCCGGCTTGGGTACGGCAGGGTTTATTGGCTTCCTGATGAGCCTATGTAACCCCCGCTTTTCCGCCACCCAATTTGCCCTGCTCTCCAGCCTGATGGCGGTGGGGCGCGACCTGATCGCGGGTCCCACCAGCGGCGAAATCGCCGCCGCCATTCAGCGCCACCTACCCAACTATCCCCTGCTTTACCAGCAGCCCTTCTGGGCTGGGGCTACCCAGCAGGGTTGGCCCCTTTTCTTTTTGCTCACCCTGGCGGCGGCCCTACCGGGTCTGGCCCTCTTGCCCTGGTTTGCCCCCTGGTCTGACCGGCAAGGGCAAGATTAACCTGGCCAGACCCTAGTCAACGCGTCCATAGTGGGCCAGCCCCGCCCCTTCACCGGTCTCCTGATCGATCAGCCAGGCCCAGAGCTGATCCCCCAGGGAAAAGTGCCACCATTCCTGGGGGTGACGACGGAACCCCGCCGCTGTCATGACGTGATTGAGCAGCTGGCGATGGGCGTGAAACTGCTGCGCCTGGGGATGGTCGCTATGGCTAAAGTGGTTGGGAAAAGACCGGGGAGAGATTTCGTCAATGGCTGACCCCATGGCCACGGGGATGCCGCCGCCATCCACCAGGGTCAGGTCGATGGCGGCGCCGGTGCTGTGGGGGGGTGGGGTTTCGGGGCGATCGCTGGGAGGGGCCCAAAATTGCTCCACCACCGCCATCACCTCCCTATGCTGGGCCGCAGAAAGGTTTCTTGGGTCGAGATGGCGCTCCTGCAACAACTGGTGAAAGGTATGGTCCACCATAAATTTTTGCACCGCCAGGGGGCGGTAGGCATCAAAAATCTGCAGACCCCAGTGGGGCTGGTGCTGCTGTAAAACCACCTGGGCCTTGGTCAGGGCCGCCAGTACCCCCGATCTCACCCTGTAGGGAGACTGATCACCATAGGGAGCTCCCAACACCTGGTAGGGATGGGGCTGTACCACTCTGAACCAGCTCACCTCCCCCGACACCCCAGCCCTGGGAATGGTCACCAGGGGCTCACCACAATCCTGAATAAGAATCCTGTGATAGGGCTTCATTCCGCTTGGCTCCTAAATCCGCCGGCCTATCCTGGGCTACATTAAAAATTTAATCACTTCTTGGTCAGTTCATCTATCATTCATGGAAGCTGAGCTGGTTGCCACCGTTGATTACTACTAAAGACTATTAAGCACCCTTGACTTACCACCAAGTCAGCCAGATTACCACTGCCACCGATCCGTCAGCCCTGGGGGAGGTGCTCGCCTGGCTCGACCAATTCGCGACTGCTCCCCTGCCCCGTCAGATCCTGCTGCAATGCCAGCTGGCGGTGATTGAAGGGTTTACCAATGCGGTTCGCCATGCCCACCGGGATCTGCCAGGCCATACCCCGATTAAAGTGCAGATGGAAATCTCCGAACAGAGTATCGATATACAAATCTGGGATCAAGGCCCTGGCTTTGATTTGCCCCTAACCCTGGAGAGTAGACTCAACCAGAACAGTCAGGAATTGGCTGACGGCCGAGGCCTGAGAATTATCGACCAGGTGGCGGATCAAGTCACCTACCACTCCCACCCAGGTCAGGGGAACTGCTTACACCTGCATCGGCAGGCGCCATGGTCCTAGGTAGCAAGCCAGACCCTAGAGACCTAGGGCTAGCTTGATTCGAGCCAGGGCAGCCGCTTCCTTCTCACTGACCTTATTGCCAGCCCCAAATAGGCCACTGCCGGCCGCCTCGGCCACCGCCTTGCCACAGTCGTAGATAAATTGCTTGTAGGCCGTGATATCGGCAGGGGCAGCGGTGGTGCCCAGGACCTGGAGGGCGACTTCAATATCTGCGATCGCCCGATCCACCACGGCACCTGACTCCACCTCCGTCGGTTTAATATCAGGCTTTTCCAGGTTAATCTGACCGCTTTTCATTACCTCGGGGGCAAAGGCCGCTTGAATAATCGAGTTGGTGGGATACTTTTCCGCCGCACCGGCGATCTCCCTAGCCATGGCCGCCGCCTCAATGGCGGTGGACACAAGGCCCAAATCCACCATGGCCACGGCCAGGCCGGTACTCATGGGGGCTCTAACAATGGCTTGCAAGGTTTCGGCGGAATAATCTGTCATGGCCTAGTCCTCGGGTTAAGTAAACTAAAATAATGTAGTCGGTTTTACAGTATCGTCCCTAAGAAACAGTTAAGACGACTTTTAGCCTAATTAGGACTCCCTGGTTGGCGGCCCCCTTTGCGATGGCTATGGAACTCACACCCTACGAAACCCTGCTGGCCCTATGCACCGAATACCAAGGGGCCCTGGCCCTGCTGCGGCAGCACCGGCCTTACCTGGAGTTGGTTCCCAGTATGCGCCGCCCCCAGGAGAGTATTGTATCCCTACCCCTGCCCAACGCCCGAGTGCGCCACTCCTCCGGCAAGGGGGCTGGCCCTCTAGTCACCCTGCCCTGCGATCTTGCCCTGATTCTATGCGACCCAGAATGGGAGATCAAGACAGGGGTAGAGATTTTGGTTTTCATCCATCGCCCCCAGGAAGACTTTTCCCAAATCCTTAGCCGCTGGCGGCAAACGGAGGTTTACCTGGACGGCGGCTACAGCTGGGTCTTACCCGAAGCCCACCAGCACCTGGTCAATGATGGTAGAGATCGCGCCTATCCCCTATTTGTGGTCTTTCCCGCCAGTCCCGATCGGATGGAGCGAGGGCTACGGGGGGCGGGGCTGCCGACGGTTTGTTTCCCTTTCCCAGAGGCTGGCCAGGAGTTCTCCCTGAGGTCAGAGGAGTTGGCCAACCCGGGCCGCTTAACCGATGGGCAGAGGGCCGGAACCGGCGAGACCGATGACTAGGGATGCCCTTCATCCGCAAGAGGGGCTATGGCAATCGCCGGTATGGCGATGGGGCCGCTGGCCCCTGCTGGGCTTTCTGGTTTTACGCCTGATCTTTTGGGGGCTGACCTTTCCTAACCCGGATGAGGCCTACTATTGGCTATGGGGTCAACATTGGGACTGGTCCTACTACGATCATCCGGGCTTCCAGGCTTGGGGGCAAGGCCTGTTGACCGCAATGCTGGGCCGGTCTCGCGTTGTTCTCCGTCTGCCCAATCTGCTCAGCACCACCCTGGTGGTGGTTACCCTTTACCGCATCACCGCCTACCTCTATGGGCCCCAGGTCAGGGATCGCTTCTGGCTGGTGCTGCTATTGGTGGCTTCCTCCCCCTTATTCTTCCTATTTCTGGCCCTGGGCTGGCATGACCACTGGCTGGTGACCTTTACTTTGCTGAGCAGCTTCTATTTTGTCCGGTTTGCCGATGCCTACGCTAAGGACGGATCTGGGAGGACCACGGACCTGATGGCGGCGGCCCTATTTCTAGGGCTGGCGGGCCTGTGCAAGTACACCGCTCTGCTGGTGGGGTTGAGCTTTGCCGCCACCCTGCTCAGTCAGCGATCGCAGCGCCGCTTCTACCTCGATCCCCGCCTCTACCTGGCGGTGGGGCTGGTGGTCCTGGTCCTATCCCCAATTGGGCTGTGGAATTGGCAGCACGACTTTTTTTCCTGGCGGTTCTACGGCGATCGCACCAGCCCCACCGCCAGCGACTCCCTCCACTGGCTCCGACCCCTGGTGTTTTTAGGCCTCTGTGCCCTGATTCTAGGCCCCATCCAGGTCTGGGCGATCGCCCGCCAGGCACTTCAGCCTGCCGCCGTCACCCCGCCGCCCCGCCGCCCCTCGGTCTACCCCCAGCTAGCCTGGTGGCTATTTGGCCTCTCCACCGGGGGCTTTATGGTACTTTCCCTGGTGTCGGTTGCCCTCTACTACTGGAACATCCTGGCCTACCCCCTGCTGTTTCCCCTGATCACAGACCAGTTCTATGAACTAACCCGAGCTAATTTAATCGGGCGACGGCGACCCCTGGCCATCGCCCAGGGCCTGGGCCTGTTCACCGCGATCGCCCTGATCTGCCATTACAACCTCATCCCCCTCACCGCCGGGTTCACCAGGCCCGATGGCGACAGCGCCGCCCTCTATGGATGGCCCCAGATCGGCGCCCTCGTCAGAAAGACCGCCGCCCCTCTCCACCAGCCCCTACTGCTCACCACCGACTACCGATCGGCGGCGGCCCTGGCCTATAGCCTGAATAACCCCGAGGTCATAGCCCTCTCAGGTCGCCTCGACCAATTTGATTTTTGGTATCAAAGTACCACCATGGAGGGGCGCGATGGGGTGTTGCTGGGGGAAAGCTGGCACCCTATTTGCCCAGCCCATCTGGCCATGTTTGACCATACCGAGCCTGGGAAAACGCTTGAGATTAAACGGTTTGGCCAAGTGCTACAGACCTATACCCTGGTTCTGGGCTATGGGTTTCACGCCGGACCGGCGGGGTTTCCCCTGAGGCCTGACTATCCCCTGGCATTTACTACGGACGGAGAAAACTGTAGAAGCTAGCCCGCAGGGAGTATAAAGCAACCTTCTGCTGGTCTCATCTAAGCTTCTTAATCGAATGAAGCTTTATCTAAGTTACCGAAGACAGTTGACCCCAAAGGCCACCGGTTAAGCTACGTTAAACAAACAACTAGCAATAACCTGGGAACGTGGCAGCGAGGCCCTAGTTTCTAACGTTATTTGTCTTTGATCTATTGTGACTACAGGTATGGTTCGTAGGCTTTTTGTTGGGGATATTCACGGTCACTACGACGCTCTGAGACGCCTCTGGGACCTGATCATGCCCACGACGACAGATGCCGTATATTTTCTTGGCGATCTAATTGACCGAGGCCCCCAAAGTGCTGAGGTGGTTAACTTTGTCCGCCGCCATGGCAGTGGCTGCGTACGGGGTAACCACGAACAGATGCTGCTCGAGTCCTTTGTGGATGACGGTATTTACATCCCCGCCATGCAACGATGGATAAACAATGGCGGTGATAGCACCATCGCCAGCTACGAAAATTCCTTTGAAGCGCTACGGGCCGATCTAGAGTGGATTGAGAATCTACCCTTGTATATCGATCTGGGCAATGTTTGGCTAGTTCATGCTGGCCTCAACCCCAACTTGACAGTGGACTGCCAAACTCAGGAGGAGTGTTGCTGGTCCCGGGGGATTTTCCACCAGACCCGTAGTCCCTACTTTGCGGACAAGCAAATCATTGTGGGTCACACCATGACCTTTACCTTTCCCCAGGTTAGCCCTGGACAATTAGTGGAAGGGCCAGGGTGGTCTAACATTGACACAGGGGCCTACGATGACCGTAGTGGCTGGTTAACGGCGCTAGACTGGGATAACCAAATGGTCTATCAGGTCAATGTCTTCGCCCCAGACAAACGGGTTCTGCCCTATGCTGACCTGGCTGTTCCAGTTCAGGTTAATCGTCGTAGAAGCTCCAAGGTTAAGTTAAATTGGTGGCATAGGGTGCGGAGAAGCTCCTAAAATTGTAGCTTTGGCAAGTGCATGGCCAAGCAAACTCTTTAAGTGAAGACGGTGGTACGAGGTTGAACCCAGGATTTCGGCCCGGTTTATTGCGGATGCTTCCGGGGCTAACCTTTCCAGCATCCTAGGGGGTTAGTGGCTTAGGATAGGGCAAGTAATCGATCCATTCCATGTCTCATAGGGGCCAGGCTTGTCCTATGTTATCAGACCTGAAAAAGCTAATACTGAATAGGCCCTGGCGAGGCTCTCCTTAACCCAGCCCAGGCAAGGTTTGAGGGCATAGCGAAACACCACAATCTTACGGGGAGGAGTTGCGCCCGCCTCCAATAGGTGATGACTGATGACTGAGGCATAGACTCAGCCACCTCAGCCAACCACAAGAAAACGAAAGCCTACAGGAACTTTTGGCAAAATTGAGACTACAATTCATACAATCAAAAAGAAGTCAAGAAGGGTGACTCCCCCTTGGACAGTTGAAGGATTTTAAAGAAATACTAAGTTTTAACTGGAGGTGATGGGTCTAGTTCCCAACTTAACTTCGACAAAGAGTACAGGTAACTTATGGTTAGCCCGTTGACAATTGTAGGTTTGACTCAGGTGCCTAATTTAGACTGGTCACCCATGCTTGCAACTGTTTCCATGTTTATGGAAATCAGCCCATCTACCTTGATAGACTTGTTTCTTATTCTTTATTTTTCTTTATTTTCCTTGAGTGAGCGGCTAGAGACCACCGGTCAAAGGCGGGCTCTAACTCAGCTAGGGCATGTAAGGGTAATCTGCGCTGTTTAAGCCTCGGCGATCTGAGGCGGTCTTATTTATAGATGTATCTGAACTAATAACTAATAATTTAGTTACCTAAAATGAATCAACGACGCGATCGCAACCGCAACCGATCTAAGCGACGAGCCATCTACTGCCCCAGCCATGGCTGCTATTTAGAAAGCGCCAGTCGCAAGTATCAACTCTACGCCGATCGAGCCGAGCAGTTACAGGAACGGGGCATGGGCCGTCGGCTAGCCCTCACGGTAATTCAGACCCACACCGCCGTCCCCATCCCAGGAGAGTGGTTGGAGGCCTTTTGGTGCCCCGACTGCCAGGAAACCACCTGGTATCACCTGCGCCGCTGCACCCCAGACAGTGCCAGCCACCAGCGAGACCAATACGACATCCGCCCTGCCCCCCAGCCCCTCTGGCAGCAGGCGGCTGGAGTGATTCACCCGGAGGGCAATCCATCGGTGGGCGAATTCACTCGACGGCTGGCCCGTATGACCAGCTACCAGGGTGTTAAGGGGTTTCGCTATCTGTAGGGTCTGGCTCCTGGAGTAGGGCTTAGGCCATGGCCGTGAGTACCGACCGCACCAGGACATCGTCCACCTGATCACTAATCCGGACCTGACCGATGCCCTCGGGCAAAATGAAATTGATCCGGCCAGATTTCACCTTCTTATCGTGGCGGAGGGAAAGGATCAGATCCTCTATTGCGATACCCTGAGGAAGCTGGGTGGGCAGGTTAGCCTTCCGCAACAGGGCCATTTGTCTCTGGGCCGAGACCCCATCCCATAGGCCCAGACTGACTGCCATCTGGCCCGCCGCCACCATGCCAATCGCCACCGCCTCACCGTGGTTAACCCCCCGGTAGTGCATCAGGCTTTCCACCCCGTGACCGATGGTATGGCCATAGTTGAGAATGGCCCGCAACCCTCCTTCCCTTTCGTCCTGACAGACTACCTCAGCCTTAGCCCGACAGGAATGGGTGAGGATGTCCAGCAGTTGCCGATCCCCCAGGTCACCATAGCGGCTCAGCTGGGGAGCGGCCTCCAGGGCCTCAAACAGGGGCCGATCCCAAATTACGCCGTACTTAATCACCTCCGCCAGACCCGCCCGCCACTCCCGGAGTGGTAGGGTGCGCAGCACCAGGGGGTCAATCATCACCAGGCGGGGTTGGTGAAAGGCCCCAATCAAGTTCTTTCCCTGGGGATGGTTAACGCCGGTTTTGCCGCCAATGGCCGCATCCACCATGGCCAGCAGGGAGGTGGGCACCTGCACCACCCCAATGCCGCGTAACCAGGTGGCCGCCGCAAAGCCGGTCATATCCCCAATCACCCCGCCCCCCAGGGCCACCATGGCGGATTGCCGTTCCAGGGGGCAACGGTAGGCGGCATCGTAGAGCTTCTGGAGGGACCTAAGGGTTTTATAGCGTTCCCCCGCCGGCAGCAGCTGGATGTCGACCCGGTAGCCCTGGCGGGTGAGGCTGTCCACCAGGGGCTGACCATAGTGTTTAAAGATGACGGGGTTAGAGACCACCAGCAGGGATTGGCCGGCCTGCACCAGGGGGCGATCGCCCTGGCCTAACCAGGCCCCCACCTCCCCTACCCCCCCCGGGGTAATCACAATATTGTAGGGTTGGGCCGGCAACGGGACAGGGATGATAGAAGGCATGGCGAAGGTGGCGATAACGAGGTACCTTCCAAGACTTTAGCGGGTTTAGGCCTGGGTGGATGACTCCCCCTCCTTTCCCAACACCCGATCATGCAAATTTCCCTTCACCGCCAGCTTATGCTAGGGTAGAAAAGTTGTCAAAATCGCACATCCAGAATTTCGGGTCTACAGGGCTTACCCTGACAGCACATCTGGATGGTGGATAAACCCGAACGGAGAAAAAACATGGCTGTTATTACCCTCCCGGAGCTCCTGGAGTCTGGGGTCCACTTTGGACACCAAACCCGACGCTGGAACCCGAAGATGGACCCCTACATCTTCACCTCCCGCAACGGGGTACACATCATCGACCTGGTGCAAACCGCCCAACTGGTGGAGCAGGCCTACACCTTCACCCGGGCTGCAGCAGAACAGGGCCAACGATTTTTATTTATCGGTACTAAGCGCCAGGCCGCCGGCATTGTCGCCCAGGAAGCCAGTCGCTGCGGATCCCATTATGTAAATCAGCGCTGGCTAGGGGGGATGCTGACCAACTGGGCCACTATTAAGTCCCGCGCCGATCGTCTGAAGGAACTAGAGCGCATGGAGGAAACCGGCGCCATTGACCTGCGGCCCAAAAAGGAAGCGGCGGTGCTGCGCCGGGAACTGGAGAAGCTGCAGAAATACCTGGGCGGTATCAAGACCATGCGTCGCATCCCCGATGTGGCCATCATTGTGGATATTAAGCGGGAATACAATGCCGTTTCAGAATGCCACAAGCTAGGTATCCCGATCATTTCCCTGTTGGACACCAACTGTGACCCTGACCTGGTGGATGTGCCAATCCCGGCCAACGATGACGCCATTCGCTCCATTAAACTGATCCTGGGTAAGCTGGCGGATGCCATCTACGAAGGGTCCCACGGAGCCCAGGGCCGGGGTGACGAGGATTATGAGGACTACGAAGGAGCCGAGGAAGAGGACTACGGCTATGATATTCCCGCCGCTGACGACGACTAGTTCGGGCGGGTAGATCGTATTCTAAAGCTAGGTTTGGTTTGACGACACGCGTTAGGACATTGGAACACCATGGCAGACATTGCTGCAAAGCTTGTAAAAGACCTGCGCGATAAAACCGGCGCAGGCATGATGGACTGCAAAAAAGCCCTGAAGGAAACCGA
The DNA here is from genome assembly GCA_035286245.1 of Cyanobacteriota bacterium. Classification (GTDB taxonomy): domain Bacteria; phylum Cyanobacteriota; class Cyanobacteriia; order Phormidesmidales; family Phormidesmidaceae; genus Nodosilinea. Next base: position 13,447 of record JAYKIM010000056.1, read on the forward strand.
GGGGGACTTTGAGAAGGCGATAGACTGGCTGCGCCAGAAAGGTATTGCCTCCGCCGCCAAAAAGGAAGGCCGGGTAGCGGCGGAAGGGCTAGTTGACAGCTATATCCACACCGGTGGGCGTGTGGGGGTGCTGGTGGAGGTCAACTGCGAAACCGACTTTGTGGCCCGTCGCGAGGAGTTTAAAACCCTGGTGCGGGATGTGGCCATGCAAATTGCCGCCTGCCCTAACGTTGAGTACGTGCGGGTGGGGGACATTCCGGAAGCGATCATTGCCCGGGAAAAGAGCGTTGAAATGGGTCGTGACGATCTGGCTGGAAAACCCGAGGCGATGCGGGAGAAAATTGTCGACGGCCGCATCCAAAAGCGGTTGAAGGAGCTATCCTTAATGGATCAACCCTTCATCAAGGACCAAAACGTTTCCATCGATGAGCTGATCAAACGGGCTATTTCCCAACTTGGGGAAAATATCCAGGTGCGACGCTTCTCCCGCTTTGTTATGGGGGAAGGCATCGAGAAGGAAACCACCAACTTTGCGGAGGAGGTGGCGGCCCAGACCGGTGCCCTCAAGCCCTAACACCCTTGGGTTGCTTAGTTTTGATAATCAGCCCAGGGGTTAGTTAGGAGTCGCAGCCATGGTCAGGCCAGTGGAGGTAATTCGGAGGGATATGGATGGCCTTAAGCGGGCCACCACGTCCCTGGCGGAGGAGTTTAACCACCTCTACGGTACCTACCTGGCCAGCCTTGGTACCACCCTACAACGGCAGCTGATTATGGCGGCCTATCACCTGTGCACCCAGGTGTATCCGGATAGCTTTCTAGCCCTATCGGTGAGTCAGCGGGAGGCCCTGCAGCGACAGATTCGCCAGTTGGGGGCGAAGGGTAAGGACTGGTTAGGGGATCTACTCGATCCTAAAACCGATCTAGACCGGCTGGAACCCTCAGAACCAGAGCCCCAGGGGGCCGCCATAGAACCCCCTGAGCTGGAGGCGGAGGACTCCGAAAGCTTCCCAGAGGTGTTCCAGGAGGCCAGGGAGGCTGGGGCGAGATCGGAGCCGCAAGAGTCCTCTACAGATCGCCCCTCGGAGTCACCCATGGGCCAAGAAGAGGAAGCGCTCCTGGCCATTCCATCCCTGCTGAAGCAGATGGTGATGGCGGCCCTGGCGGAGGAGCGGCTGGATGACCTGGGTGATCGCCTATTCAGCGGTGACGACCTCACCCCGCTGCGCCTGGCCAAACACCACATTTATCTGGAACAGCAAATCCGCGATCTGCTACAGCGCATTTCCCGGCAGGCCAATCAGCGGTTACACAGCGCCAAGATCCTACCCAACCTGCCCGACGCGGTCCTGAATGCGGCCTCCGATGCGGAAATCGGCCCGGGGCGAGGACGATCGGTACCCAACGTATTGAATGTGATGGTGGCCATTGCCCCCGATCTGAGCCGCAGTTCCAAGCACCCCCTGGATTCCTCCCTGATGGAGGAAAGCTCCGCTGGAGATCGGGAGGAGGACGAGGATGAGGATGAAGAGGACCAGGAGGACGAGGAGGGTTCGGAAAGCACCATGACCCACCTGGCGGCCATCAACCTGCGGTTATCCGATCTAGAATTCAACAATGTAGAATCTTCCCTGGGTCGCAGTAAGTTACGCACCGCCCTGGGGACCTTACGGAAGCTGGGTAAGCAGTATCAAAAACTGCAGCGGGAGTTGGCCATCTCCTCTGCAGAGCAAGCCTGGCGAGCGATCTGGTACGAAGAACCGCCGTCCTAAGGGCCATGGGGCAGGGGTCAAGAGCAAGGAGGCAGGGCAACCATGGGGGCTGACCAAGAACCATCCCAGCCGGATTGGCTCCGCTGGCATCGCGCCCTGGCCCTGGAGGCGGAAAGCGGCTTCAACGACCTGGTGGGTAAGCAGCAGTGTTTTAGCCAGTTTTTGGCGGACAGCCTGGGCCAGCCCCCCCCGATCCTGCCCCTCGATCAGCAGGCGGTGTGGCGGGATCTGGCCCAATCCTACGATCGCTACCCGGAGCTCAGCTTTGCCCAACGCCAACACCTGGTGGCCAAAACCCGACGGCTACTGCACCATACCCGCCAGCTATTGACGGTGCATCGTCAAGCCCAGGGGCAGCGTCAGGGGGGCAATCGCCTGGCGGAGCTGGCGGCCCCCTCCCTAAAGGCGGCCGCCAGCGGCGGTTCGGTGGCCACCGCCGCCGCGTCGGTCAGCCCCGACCAGGCCCTCACCTACCTGAAGGGAATTGGCCCTAAAAACGCCGATCGTCTGGGCCGCCTGGGCCTCCACACCGTGGCCGATATCCTCTCCTACTATCCCCGCGACCACCTCAACTACGCCCAACAGGTAAAGATTAGCGCCCTGGTGCCCGGGGAAACCATCACCCTACTGGGGCGGGTGACGCGGGTGAATTGTTTCACCAGCCCCCGCAATCGCCAGCTGACCATTTTTGAACTAGTACTGGCGGACGACAGCGGCCAGATCAAACTGAACCGCTTCTACCCCGGTAACCGCTACAGCACCTCCAGCTGGCAGCAGCAGCAAAAACGCCAGTATCCCCCGGGGGCGATCGTGGCCGCCGCCGGGCTGGTGAAGCAGGGCAAATTTGGCCTCACCCTGGAGGACCCCCACCTGGAGGTGCTGGATAGCCTCCGGGATCAGATTGAATCCCTCACCATTGGCCGGCTGGTGCCGGTCTATCCGCTGACGGAGGGGGTGCCGGCGGACCTGGTGCGCCGGGCGGTGGCGGCGGCCCTGCCGGGGGTGGCCCTGGTCACCGACCCCCTACCGGGGGAGCTGCGGACCACCCATGGGTTGATCGATCTGCCGCGGGCGATCGCCCAAATCCACTTCCCTGAGGACGAAAATAGCCTGGCCCAGGCCCGCCGGCGGCTGGTGTTCGATGAATTTTTCTACCTGCAACTGGGGCTGCTGCGTCGCCGCCAGCAACAACAACAAAACCAAACCGCCATTACCCTGGCCCCCAGCGGCGAGCTCATCGATCGCTTTTACCAGATCCTACCCTTTGAGCTGACCGGGGCCCAGCGGCGGGTGGTGAATGCCATCCTCACCGACCTACAAAAAACCGTACCGATGAACCGGCTGGTGCAGGGGGATGTGGGGTCAGGGAAAACCGTAGTGGCGGTGGTGGCCATGCTGGCGGCGGTGCAGGCGGGCTACCAGGCGGTGCTGATGGCCCCCACCGAAGTCCTGGCGGAACAGCACTACCGTAAATTGGTGGAGTGGTGCACCCAACTGCATCTGCCCGTGGAGCTGCTCACCGGATCAACCCGGACCGCCAAACGGCGGCAACTTCTTGCTTCCCTGGCGACGGGGGAATTGCCCCTGGTGGTGGGCACCCACGCCCTGATTGAAGACCCGGTGCAGTTTTCCGCCCTGGGTCTGGTGGTAATTGACGAGCAGCACCGCTTCGGCGTCCAGCAACGGGCCCGCCTCACCCAGAAGGGCCGCCATCCCCACGTCCTCACCCTGACCGCCACCCCCATCCCCCGCACCCTTTCCCTCACCCTGCACGGCGACCTGGATGTCAGCCAGATCGACGAGTTGCCACCGGGGCGCCAGGCCATCAAAACCACCCTGATCACCGGTCAAGACCGATCCCACGCCTACGACCTGATCAAACGGGAAATGGCCCAGGGTCGCCAGGCCTACGTGGTGCTGCCCCTGGTGGAGGAATCGGAAAAACTAGACCTAAAGTCAGCGGTGGAGGAGCACCAACGGCTAGCCCAGGTGATTTTCCCCGATTTCCAGGTGGATCTGCTCCATGGCCGCATGGGGTCAGCGGAAAAGGAGGCGGCGATCGGCCGGTTTCGCCAGGGCGAAAGCCATATCTTAGTCTCCACCACAGTGGTGGAGGTGGGGGTGGATGTACCCAACGCCACGGTGATGCTGATCGAACACGCGGAACGCTTCGGCCTGTCCCAACTACATCAACTTCGGGGCCGGGTGGGGCGGGGGGCCGCCCAATCCTTTTGTTTATTGCTGAGCAGCAGCCGCAGCGAAGAGGCCCGCCAGCGGCTCCAGGTGCTAGAGCAATCCCAGGATGGCTTCTTCATAGCCGAGATGGACCTGCGCCTGCGGGGCCCCGGCGAGGTGCTGGGCACCCGCCAATCGGGCCTGCCGGACTTTGCCCTGGCTAGCCTGATGACAGACCAGGAGGTACTGATGCTGGCCCGTCAAGCGGCGGAACACACCCTGGCCACCGACCCCTCCCTGAGCCAATCCCCCCAGCTGGCGGCGGAACTACAACGCCGCTACGACAAGCTGCTGGGGGGCACGATCATGACCTAAGGGTTACACCGTAACAGGTTTTAGAATAGGGGCCAGGGAACTTGGGCATCCTAGTTTTGCGGTGTCGAGCATCTATTACAGCCCAAAGTTCCCCAAGGTATGCCCTCCGGGCCGCTACGCGAGGTAGGGATTTAGGGGGCCTTTGAGAGCAAGCCTACCAGCCAAACACTTGTGTGTACTTAGTAGCCCGCTCTGGGAGAGGGACTTTGAATCCAGTTCCCCTGCCTCCTGCCTCCTGACCACTACCCTAACCACAGTTATCACAATGGCCACAGGCCCCCAGGCGATGGGCCTCTGCGGTAAAGCCAAAGGCCCCCAGCAGGGCTTGCCAGCGGCACTGACGGCCATGGAGAAAGCGGTGCATCTGCTGACTAGGGTCGGTTGGGCGGGCGGGGGGGCGCGCCGGCCCGGGGCGGAGGCGATACCGGAAGGGATCCAGCCACTCCAGTTGGCCGGTGCTATGTAGCCAGGCCAGGGCAATGGCGCCGTGGCTAAACCGCTGGCTAACCGCCCCCACCTCACCGGTTTGGGGAATCTGGTTGACCAGTTGTTCCGCTTTGTGGCGCAGGGCCTGGGTCTGGCGCTCAAAGAATTGGGCCCGATGGCGATCGCTGGGGTCCAGCCACCCCGTGGGCTCACTCACCAGGGTAAGGGCCTCCGCCGGCTCCCCATCCCGCCCGGCCCGGCCCACCTCCTGCACGTACTCACTCAGGGTACAGGGGGCCTGGTAATGGATCACCCAGCGGGTGTTGGGTTTATTAATGCCG
>JAYKIM010000057.1:0-24633 GCA_035286245.1 Cyanobacteriota bacterium
CTGCGGCGGGACGGACTCTATTTCGTTGGTATTGACGTGATCGGCGGTTACCTAACCGAGGTGAATGTCACCAGCCCCACCGGAGTCCGGGAAATCGATCGCCTGAACCAGACCTGCCTGGGCGATCAAGTGATCCGTTGGTTAGAGGAGAGCCGTTGAAGTAGGCCAGTGGGCATGCCCCCAGTTAGGATTGGCCGATAAGCCCTTTCCTGATGGGTTCAGCAACCCTGCAAAGGGGGGTAGGAGTCACCACTCAGGAGCCAGGGGAAGTGGGTGGATAGATGCCAGGGTCCACTGGTCAAAGCCACAGTTCATCATGATTTTGCTCAAGCCGATATAGGACTGTGGTATAACCTATAAGCGTTAACCCCGAATGCTGGGGTCAACGCTGGCCAGCGGGTTTGATCGTTAGTGGTCTAACCGAACCACCCTGTCCTAAGGGTCCCGGCCAAGGCGATAACTCCAGGGGTGACTGGCGCAACGGTAGCGCATCGGACTCTTAATCCGCTGGTTCTGGGTTCGAATCCCAGGTCACCCATTAATTGCCAGACCTTTGATTTAAAAATTGAAATCAGCAGCAAAAAGCGGTCTCCGCCCCTTAATTAAGATATTAAGTCGGGGATCACATGGTTTGTCGTAGCCAGCAGCGCAACTGCTGAATAATCCGCCTGGCCCGGTCCAGGTCATAGCGCAGCTGCTCGTTCTCAGCCCTGAGGCGCTGGTTCTCCTGGCTGAGGTCCTGGTTAAGGGTCCTCAGGCGTTGTTCCTCCGATCCCGGTTTTTGCCGTTGTGGTAATCCCATGGGGCCCCCTGCAGGGCAGCATTTATCCTTAATTCCATTATGGCGCTTGGGAGGGGGGGTGGGACGTGACCTGGCCCCAGTCCTCGCTCAGGCGGCGAGCCTGGTCGGGGGTAAGTTGCCAGGCGGGTTTACCAATCTCCAGGGGAACAATATCCGGTTGCACCTGGTTAAAGTAGACCCAGGCTCGAATCGTGGGGAAGTCGTTAAACACCCTCACCGCCTCCTCTAACCACTGCTGTTTAGCGGCGGGGACGGCGTTGACCCCTACCTCGGTCAACAGCACTGGCCTATGGTAAGCCTCCGCCACCCAGTACTTATGGCTGATCAACTCGGCAAAACTCAATAATTCCCCAGGGGGAGCCAGGCCCCAGGTCCACTCTGGGGTGGCGTAGATGGATAGCCCCACGTAGTCAACGTACTCAGCCCCTGGCCAGTAGGCCCTGGCCTCCGCATTGCCCGCCGGTGACCAAACCCATCGAACGTTCTTCACCCCTGCTTCCCTGGCCAGATCAACCACATGGCGGTAGGCGGCGATATAGGCCGGGGCTTCGGGCACCGCCCAGGGGTAGCGCCCCACCATTTCCATTTCATGGGCAAAGCGCAGCAAGATCGGTTGGGGTGAAGCCGCCCCTATCACTTGGAAGAGTCGCTCCAGGGTGGGGTCGTAGCGGCCCGCCGTAATGTCCTGCAGCAGGGTGGCGTCGGTCATGCCCTGCCAGTTCCAGGGCCAGGGCTCCAGGGTGATCAGGGGCAGCCGATGGCGAGCTTGGGCGGCGGCGATCGCCGTTGCCATCTCAGTAGCATTGTCTAGTCGCCAGGTGACAAAGTGGTGGTCAATCTCAACCCCAGCCAGGCCATCAAAGCTATGGTCAGGGTCATAGACCCCAAAGGCGGGTTGGGGCTGATTTAGCTCAGGGATCGCCGCTGCTCCAGCCGGGGGCTGGGGCTTGGCGGCGGCCAGGGTTACCGGTCCCAAGCTCTGGGTCGAAAAGGTTTTCAGACTGGCCGGTAGCCTCACCCCCGAGGCCAGCAAAAAGCTGCCGATCAGGCTGAGGCTGAGGATGTGGTGGGAACGGTAGGAATGCCCTGGTTCCGGATTCTCGCGGCGGTGTAACCCCAGGATCAAGGCCGTAGCCACAACGTAGAACCCTGCATTGACCAGGGCTAGCCAGTAATAGCCCTGGGTATGGCTCACCCGGTGCAAGCCTAGAACAGCGGCGATCTCCAAACCAGCCAGCAGGCCATAGGGCAACAGGCTGGCCAGGGGTAAGCTCCGATCTTGGTGATCACCCTTCGGGGTCACCTTAAAGGTGATCGGTCGGGGCCAGAGGGTACTCAGTATCCCCTGACTCACCCCCAACAGCACCCAGGGGGCCCGGGCAATGGTAAATAAGACCACCTCCCAACTGATCAGAGGGGTATTGATGGGGCGCAGACACCCACAGGCCCGTAGCCACCACACCGGTAAGCAGGTCACCAGGGCCAGCCCCAGGCTAGCCGCCAGGAACATGGGATAATTCATGGCCAGCCAGGGGTGATCTAGGGCCAGGGCCAGCAGGGGTAGACTAAAACCGATTAAAACCGACGTACTAAACAGGGCGTACCAGAGTTGGGCAAACAAAAACTGTGCCCGCAGGTGGGGCTTTAACCCGGGCCAGTAGCGGGGGGTGGTTTCCAGCAGTACCTTGGTTAGACTGCGAGACCATTGAAACTCCTGGGTCATGGCATCCACGAAACTAGCCGGACCCTCCCCATGGGCGATCGCCGACGGTTGGAACACCCCCTGCCAGCCGTAGGCATTCATCATCAGGGAGGTGGAATGATCCTCCGCCAGCTCCGGGCCAATGCCGCCAATCTCTTGCAGGGCCTCGGTCCTGACCGCATAGTGGCTACCTATACAGAGGGGAGCCCAATGATGGTTGTAGCCCGCCTGGAGGGGGCCGTGCAGGCTGGCTTCCGCCCAGAGACGGGCCCGGGCGGCCCAACTCTTAGCAGCATTAACATCGCAAAGGCTGGGGGCGGCTACATAGCCAACACCGGGGTGGAGAAAGGGCCGCAACATCTCCTCCAGATAGCCCGGTTCTGGCTGGTGATCGGCATCTAGTTGGCAAACAAAATCGTAGGCATGGTAGCCAACGGTATCGTAGAAATAGGCCAGGTTACCCTCCTTACAGCGGGTGCGCCTGGGCCAGCTGGAGCGATGGTAATCGGGCTGTCCCTGCCGACAGGACACTCGCACCCCCTGCTCCTGGCACCAGGCCAGGGTTTCTGGCGTGGGGGCTTCATCCGCTAACCAGGTATGGTGGGGAAACCCCTGGGCTAGCATGGCCCTCAGGGTCGCCTGGACTACGGGCCAGGGCTCTGACGGGGCCTTGGTGACCACCATGGCTACCCGCCAAGCAGACGGTAGGGCTAACTGGGGGTTGACCCGTTGCATCCGCTGCACAAACCCAAAAAAGTAAGCCGGCAGAAACAGTTCAACCCCCAGAACCAAGCTGGTTAACCCGCCCCCCAGCCAACTCACCTGGTGATTGGGTTGAAACCACCAGACCCAAAACCCGATCGAGGCCAGTAGCCAGAGGGCAATCAGTGACTGGAGTCGCCACTGCTGCCCAGGGGTGAGTAGGGGCTGCCAGTAATTGGGGGGAGGCTCGAACCCGATCGCCGCTTTTCGATTTTGCCTGTCGGTTAAGCCAGGGTTAGTCTTGAGTCTTAGTTTGGGTACCAACGTCTACACTAAACCTTTAAAGATATGAAGATTTCATGGAAGTTTAGACTAGCATCTAGACAAACAGATCGCCCAGGGGAGCAAAATTCTGAGCCTTTATCTTTCCTTTTCTCTCCAGGGTTCGGTCCCATCCCCCTGATCCGATCACCAGAGTTATGGGGCTGGGTGCTTGGTTACCCAGCCATCCTGGGGAAAATTATGGCCAGACCAGCCAACTTGCTTCCTTGGAGGGGACGGGGGGTTTTACAATGATTTACATTCGCTATCGTTGTTTCCTCACCCGCCACCGCTGCGATCAGGGCTGGCTTGGCTAAGATCAAATGATTAGCAACACTTTTCCCTGAGCCCTTGCTCAGGGAAACCAGTCCACAGAATCCGGAGAATCCCCTATGCCCACTAAAGACATTAGCCGTTACCGAAATATCGGCATCTTTGCCCACGTCGATGCCGGCAAAACCACCACCACCGAGCGTATTCTCAAGCTGACGGGTAAGATCCACAAAATTGGTGAGGTGCACGAGGGGGCCGCCACCACCGATTTTATGGAGCAGGAGCAGGAGCGGGGCATCACCATCCAGTCGGCGGCTACCTCCTGCTTCTGGAAGGATCACCAATTCAACATCATTGACACCCCCGGCCACGTTGACTTCACCATCGAGGTATACCGTTCCCTCAAGGTGTTGGATGGCGGTATTGGGGTATTTTGCGGCTCCGGCGGGGTGGAGCCCCAGTCGGAAACCAACTGGCGCTACGCCAACGATTCCAAGGTAGCCCGGATTATCTACGTCAACAAGTTAGACCGCATCGGCGCCGATTTCTATCGGGTGGTGAAACAGGTGAAGGACGTGCTGGCGGCCAAGCCCCTGGTGATGGTGCTGCCCATCGGTCAGGAAAATGACTTTGTCGGGGTGGTGGATCTGCTCACCCGCAAAGCCTGGATCTGGGACGACTCCGGCGATCCCGATGGCTATGAAATTCAGGAGGTGCCGGCGGATATGCAGGCGGACGTGGAAAAATACCGCGAAGCCCTGATTGAGATGGCAGTAGAAGAGGACGAGGAAATCCTGGAGAAGTACCTGGAGGGCGAGGAACTCACCCTGGAGGAAATTAAGTCCTGCATCCGCAAGGGCACCCGGGAGTTGGCCTTCTTCCCCACCTACTGTGGCTCCTCCTTTAAGAATAAGGGGGTGCAACTGGTGCTGGATGCGGTGGTGGATTACCTGCCCAACCCCATGGAGGTACCTCCCCAGCCGGAGATGGACCTGGAGGGTCATCCCACCGGGGGCTTTGCCTACGTTGATGCCGATAAGCCCCTGCGGGCCCTGGCCTTTAAGATTATGGACGATCGCTTCGGTGCCCTCACCTTCACCCGCATCTACTCCGGTCAACTGAAGAAGGGGGACACCATCCTTGATACCGCCACCGGTAAAACCGAGCGAATCAGCCGGATTGTGGAAATGCACGCCAACGACCGGGAGGAGGTCGATGCGGCCCAGGCCGGCGATATCATCGCCCTGATCGGCATGAAGAACGTCCAGACCGGCCACACCCTCTGCGACCCCAAACAGCCCGCCACACTGGAACCCATGGTCTTCCCCGACCCGGTGATTTCCATCGCCGCCACCCCTAAGAAGAAGGGGGACAACGAGAAAATGGGCATGGCCCTCAGCAAGATGGTGCAGGAGGATCCCTCCTTCCAGGTGGAAACCGACCAGGAAAGCGGTGAAGTCATCCTCAAGGGGATGGGAGAACTGCACCTGGACATTAAGGTGGACATCCTCAAGCGCACCCACGGCGTCGAGGTGGAGGTGGGTAAACCCCAGGTGGCCTACCGCGAATCCATCACCCGGCGGCTGCAGGATAGCTACACCCACAAGAAACAATCCGGTGGTTCGGGTCAGTATGCCAAGATTGACTACGCCATTGAACCCGCCGAGGTGGGGACAGGATTTACCTTTGAGTCGAAGGTAACCGGTGGAAACGTACCCCGGGAATTTTGGCCGGCGGTGCAGAAGGGCTTTGAAACCAGCGTTGATAAGGGCCCCCTGGCGGGCTACCCGGTGGTGGACCTGAAGGTTACCCTCACCGATGGTGGATTCCACCCGGTGGACTCCTCGGCGATCGCCTTCGAGATTGCCGCCCGAGCCGCCTATCGCCAGTCCCTACCGAAGGCCGGCCCTCAACTGCTGGAGCCGGTGATGAAGGTGGATGTGTTCACCCCTGAGGACCACATGGGGGATGTGATTGGTGACCTGAACCGGCTACGGGGCATAATCAAGTCCCAAGACCCCACCCCCACCGGCGTGCGGGTGAAGGCGGATGTGCCCCTGAGTGAGATGTTTGGCTACATCGGTGACCTGCGCACCATGACCTCGGGCCGGGGCCAGTTCTCCATGGAGTTCTCCCACTACGCCCCCTGCCCCGCCAACGTGGCGGAAACCGTGATCAAGGAAGCCAAGGAGCGCCAAGCCGCCTCCTAGGTAGATGGCGGTGGTAGTTTGACAGAACTACTACCGCCGCATCCTATTCTCCGGATACTTCCACCCGAGCCAGAGGACGGTTCGGGTGTTTTTTTGGGGCTGGTTTTCAAGGGGAGCTAGTGGCCAGGAACTAGGAGAAGTCGGTAGGTTGATTCCAGGGTTTGCTGGTTCCTTCTCTAGTCGAGGCCTAATCTCGAAAGGGAAGCTAACGATCATCTATTTTAAAGGCTAATTAACAGACCAGTATCGATTTGGCTAGGGCTCTTCCAGGTCCATTAGGAAACGGTACACTAACATTAGGAGGGAGGTAGCGCAGGTGGTTGCGGGTTAACTTATAGTTAATCTGAGGAAAGTCCGGGCTCCCGAAAGACCAAACTTGCTGGGTAACGCCCAGTGCGGGTGACCGTGAGGATAGTGCCACAGAAACATACCGCCGATGGTCCAACTTTCTCAGTTGGACACAGGTAAGGGTGCAAAGGTGCGGTAAGGGCGCACCAGCAGCATCGAGAGGTGCTGGCTCGGTAAACCCCGGTTGGGTGCAAGGTCACAGGGGCCAGGTTGGTCTTTTTCCAGTCCCGTTGTAGAGTACCGCAGGAGGCGTCTGGTAACAGCCGTCCCAGATAGATAACCACCCCTCCGGTGACGGAGGAACAGAACCCGGCTTATGTCTAGCTCCTTCCTACTTCTTGGTGTTTATGGCTGACTTCGCCTCGATTAGTCCTCCTCCAGGCCTGCGGCGTTGTCTTCAAAGGTTAGGGTTACCCGCCGATCTCGAAATTAATTGGCAGCGGCTAGACCTGGCCCTAACCCATGCCTCTGTGGATAGTCAGGCTAACTATGAACGCCTGGAGTTGCTTGGGGATGCGGTGTTGCGGCTGGCGGTAACCGAGTATCTGCAGGAGGCCTTTCCCCAGGCCACCGTTGGTCAACTCTCGGCCCTGTCTTCGGTGCTAGTTAGCGATCGCACCCTGGCCCAACTAGCGGAGTCTTTGGGTCTGGAGGCTTACCTGTTGAGCCATACCCCTAACCGATCCCCCTATGCTGTCGCTCCCCCGGCCCGACTGGCCGATGCCCTGGAGGCGGTTCTGGCTGTACTCTATCTGGAGACCCATACCCTGGAGCTAATTCGTCCCTGGCTCTATCCCCACCTGCAGCGGTTGGCGGTGACCATTCAGCAGGATCCGGCACACCGCAACTATAAGGATGCCCTGCAGGTGTTGACCCAGGCTCAGGATCACAGCCTGCCACAGTATCGCACCCGGGAGGTTCACCCCCTTGATAGCCATCCCCAGCGCTACCAATCCCAGGTGTGGTGGCAGGATAACTGTTGGGGGACTGGCCACGGCCCCACCAAAAAACAGGCGGAACAGGCGGCGGCGGCGATCGCCTATGGTCGTCTACAGAAGCAGCAGGAGTACCCCGGCCTAGACGACCCAACAGACCATAATCCTTAACGATTCTTAGCATGGCTTAGGGGGGACCCAGGGTAACCCGTGATATGGTACCCCAGTTATTCTTTATTACTAATAAGCGGCCTAGCACACTTAGCTTTCAAGATTCATTTCAAGATTCAACTGAGGGATCATTCTTTCCTTGCTGCTCCTGCCCCTCTCAACTGGTCATTTTAGAATTTATAGAGCACTACGTTATGGGTTATCTCTTTTGGTCCGTACCGGTTTGTCTGCTGAGCCTCACCGTTTTTGCCCCTGATGCCCTGGCCAATTATCTGGTCAGCGGCGCTCCCCTCAAGCCCCAAGCACTCTTACCCGTTGCTCCGGTCTCCCCCAGCTTGGTTTCAGTCTGGCAGTTGAATCAAGTGGCAACGCGGATCGCGGATCAAGTGGAGAGCAGTGATCCCCCTAGCCTGCTGGACTCCCTTGATTTGCCGGGGTTGGCGGAAATCATCGATAACCGGGGCAACTTGAGATTGCCCCTAGGGCTAAGGGTATACACCACCCTGGGGGATACCTCTATCGGCTTTGGCACTAATCTTTAAACAGGTGGGTAAAAAGTTCTAGGGAAAGGTAGGAACCGCTCCCCGGTATACTGCTAGTGTGTTATGACTCCTCGGAAATGGGGGGCTAGCTAGATCTACACTACATCTAAGCATCGGGATAAGCCGTTGGCCGTTGACCTTCGCAGTTACGTATACATCGATAGCCTACAACCTCAGCATGCGGCCTATATGGGTACCGTAGCTCTGGGTTTTTTACCTCTCCCGGGGGATGCTTCCCTCTGGATTGAGATTTCCCCAGGGATTGAAATCAACCGGATTTTAGACATTGGCTTGAAGGCGGCGGTGGTGCGGTCTGGCACCCTAATTGTGGAGCGTCTCTACGGGCTGCTGGAAATTCACGCCAGTAATCAGGGGGAAGTTAATGCGTCGGGCATGGCTATGCTAGACGCCCTGGGAGTGAGTTACCGAGATCGCCTCAAACCCCGGATCATCTCCAGCCAGGTGATCCGTAACCTGGACCCCCACCATGTGCAGTTGATTAACCGCAACCGGCGCGGCAATATGATTGTGGCTGGCCAGACTCTGTACGTCTTCGAGGTAGAACCGGCTGCCTACGCTTCCCTGGCCGCTAATGCGGCAGAGAAGGCTGCCTTGATTAACATTTTGCAGATTAGTTCCGTGGGTAGCTTTGGCCGCCTTTACCTGGGGGGGGAGGAGCGGGATATTCTAGCGGCCCAGCAGGCGGTTCTAGCCACCATGGAGGCTATACCCGGCCGGGATCACCCCCCCAAACAACGACAGGAATAGGTTTTCCCCTACCCTACAGTCAACCTAAAAAAGTCTACTGGTTTTAGCAGTTGACAACGGCTATGCCAGACGCTCCGCCACCCGCAGTTTGGCTGATCGGGCCCGGGGGTTAGCCGCCACCTCCGCTGGGCTAGCGATGATGGGTTTTTTGGTGATCACCCCCAGGGCTGGGTTGTCCTTGAAGGCGTGCTTAACCAGGCGGTCCTCCAGGCTATGGAAACTGATAATCGCCAACCGTCCCCCCGGTACTAGCGAGGTAGGGGACCGTTCCAGCAGGGTTTCTAGCACCGCCAGCTCCTGGTTGACGGCGATGCGCAGGGCCTGGAACGTTCGGGTGGCGGGGTGAATGCGGCCGTGGCGGTAGCGGCTGGGTACCGCCTGGGAGATCGCCTCAGCTAGGGCCGTAGTGGTCTCAAAGGGGCGGTTAGCGACGATGCAGGTGGCAATCCGTCGGGATAGCCGTTCCTCGCCGTAGGTATAGATTAAGTTAGCTAGGTCCGTTGCCTGCCAGGTATTGACAATCTCAGCGGCGGTTAAGGGTAAATCGGGATCCATACGCATGTCAAGGGGAGCGCTGTGGCGGAAGCTAAAACCCCGTTGGGGTTGATCCACCTGGGTGGAGCTTACCCCCAGGTCTGCCAAAATCCCATGGAATAACTGTCCCTGGGGATCAAACTGGGCAAAGTTGCCCCGCCAGAAGCGCACCCGATCACCAAACTCCGCCAGGTTAGCTTGGGCGGCGGCGATCGCCTGGGGGTCCTGGTCCACCGCCACCACCTGCACCGTTGGATCCGTAGTCAAAATTAGGCGGCTATGCCCACCACCTCCTACGGTGGCGTCCAGATAGCAACCACCGGCTTGGGGATTTAACTCCGCCACCACTGCCCCCGCCAACACCGGGACATGGTGAAATTCAACCCCAGCCATTGGTTAAAGTCATCCTTCCGATCTCGCCAACTCGAACAATCCACACTAAGATACTCAAAGATACCCCAAACCACATCCTTGACCCCCTGGGTTATAGCTATGTCAATCATTGAAACTAAAACCGAGCCCATGGTGATTAACATGGGTCCCCATCACCCCTCTATGCACGGGGTGTTGCGGCTAATTGTCACCCTGGATGGGGAAGATGTGATTGACTGCGAGCCGGTGATTGGCTATCTGCACCGGGGCATGGAAAAGATTGCCGAGAGCCGCACCAATGTCATGTTTGTGCCCTACGTCAGCCGTTGGGACTACGCCGCTGGCATGTTTAACGAGGCGATTACGGTCAATGCCCCAGAGCAGCTGGCGGACATCGCCGTGCCCCGACGAGCCCGCTATATTCGGGTGATCATGCTGGAGCTCAACCGGATCGCTAACCACCTCCTCTGGCTGGGGCCCTTCCTGGCGGACGTGGGCGCCACCACTCCCTTCTTCTACATTTTCCGGGAACGGGAAATGATCTACGACCTCTGGGAGGCGGCCACTGGCATGCGCTTGATTAACAATAACTACTTTCGCATTGGTGGGGTGGCGGCGGACCTGCCCTATGGCTGGCTCGATAAGTGCCTGGATTTCTGTGATTACTTCCTGGGCAAGGTCGATGAATACGAAAAGCTGATTACTAACAACCCTATCTTCCGCCGTCGCATCGAAGGAATTGGGACCATTACCCGGGATCAGGCGATCGCTTGGGGGCTCTCTGGGCCGATGCTGCGCGGCTCAGGGGTAAAGTGGGACCTGCGCAAGGTAGACCACTACGAATGCTACGACGACTTTGACTGGGATATTCACTACGAAACCGCCGGCGATTGTATGGCCCGCTACCAGGTGCGAATACGGGAAATGCGCGAATCGGTGAAAATTATTCGCCAGGCCTGCAACCAGATTCCCGGCGGTCCCTTCGAGAATCTGGAAGCCAAACGCATAGCCGGGGGTCCTAAGTCAGAGTGGAATAATTTTGATTACCAGTTCATCGGCAAGAAAATTGCCCCCACCTTTAAAATCCCCGCAGGGGAGCACTACGTCCGTCTGGAAAGTGGTAAAGGGGAGCTAGGGGTGTTTATTATTGGCGATGACAGTGTCTTTCCCTGGCGGTTTAAAATCCGCGCCCCCGACTTTAACAACCTGCAAATTCTCCCCCATCTACTGAAGGGGGTGAAGGTAGCCGACATTATGGCGATTCTGGGTAGTATCGACGTGATTATGGGTTCCGTTGATCGCTAGGGCGCTGGACGGGTCTGCCAGGTCTAAGGGATCGGTGATGGCTAGGCTACGACAGAACTGATTTGGTCTTACCTACTGGCCGCCGGATCAATGTGGGTTTAGTTTGAGCTATGGTCAATAAAAATTGTTGCTCCCTTGGGCTGCCCACCCCTCCTCGGTGTCAGACTAGGGAGTAGAACTTCGTCACTGAAGGATTGTCCATGGCTCCAGTCACCCTCCCTGAAGTTGCCCTGCCTGGCCTAGAGCAGGGTATTCCCCCCCTGTCGGGCTGGGAAGGGCAGATAGACGCCGTTCTCGACCCCCAGAGGCCAGTTTTTCTAAATCAAACTAATCTCTCTCTCCAGCCGATCACTGCTGGCTTTGCCATTGCCCTCCATATGCACCAGCCCACCATTCCAGCGGGTCGGGAGGGGGAGTTGATTAACCACCTGCAGTATATGTTTGAGCATCCCTTCGACGGGGATAACCACAACGCTGGAGCCTTTGCCTACTGCTACGGTCGCCTGGGGGACTTTGTTCCAGAGTTGGTGCAGCAGGGCTGTAACCCGAGGGTGATGCTGGATTACTCCGGTACCCTGCTGTGGGGGTTGGTGCAAATGGGCCGTCAGGACATCCTCGACAAACTGCGCCGCCTCGCCTGTGATCCCACCTACCAACCCTACGTGGAATGGCTGGGGACCTGCTGGGGCCATGCGGTGGTGCCCTCCACCCCTATCCCCGATCTAAAGTTACAGATCCGGGCTTGGCAGCACCAGTTTGCCAGTATTTTTGGTCTAGAAGCCCTGGCTCGGGTGCGGGGCTTCTCGCCCCCAGAAATGCATCTACCCAATCACCCCGACGGTCTCTACGCCTTTGTGACCACCCTGAAGGAATGCGGTTATATCTGGTTGCTGGTCCAGGAACATACGGTGGAAACCCTGGAGGGTACCGCTATCCACCAGCCCCACCTACCCCACCGCCTGCTGGCCCGCAATGCCCAGGGAGAGGTGGCGGAGATCCTGGTGCTGATTAAAACCCAGGGGTCTGACACGAAGCTGGTGGGGCAAATGCAGCCCTACTGGGAAGCTAAAACCCTCCAGCCCCAAAATCTAGGCGGGGTACGGCTACCTCCCCTGGTCAGCCAGATCAGCGATGGGGAAAATGGCGGGGTGATGATGAATGAGTTTCCCAGTGCCTTTATGCGATCCTGGTATGAAATGCGGGAGCAGGGCAGTGGCCAGCGGGGTGTGGTGGGACTAAATGGCACGGAATACCTGGAGCTGGTGATGGCTAGCGGTAGCCGGGTTGAGGATTGGCCCTGTTGTCAAGCCCGGGGCCAGCAACGGTTGTGGCAACAGTTGGCCGGTGCCTCCGGGCCGATCGCTCTGGCCGAGGCCATTACTGCCCTGCAGGCGGCTGACCCTGGCTTTTCCATGGCGGGCGGGTCTTGGACCAGCGATCGCAGCTGGGTAGAGGGTTACGAAAACGTTCTGAAGCCCATGGAGCGTCTCAGCGTTCAGTTTCACCAAACCATGGCTCGCCAGCGCCAACTACCCCAGGTGGATCTCCCCCTCGAGCGTCAGTGGCGATACCATAACGCTTTGCTACACCATCTATTGTTGCAAACCAGTTGCTTTCGCTACTGGGGGCAGGGTGCCTGGACTGACTATGCCAGGGAAATCTACCGACGCGGTCAAGCCATCCTCACCCATGATTTTGCCTAGCTAGTGCCCTGCCCGATCGGTGTGGCTTGTTTACCAACTACTTTTCAAACAAGCTAGGAAAAGGTATGGTTTACAATGATTTTATTAAAATTTTGTGGACAAGGGCAAATTTAGACCTATTGGTATAGCCGTGGCTTGGTGGAGGCGAGCCAGAATGCTTACCCAGTCTTTATGTTCACTTAAGTAACCCTGTTCTACCAGGTCTGGTCAAAGCTAAAGCTAAGGCCATAACCATGGTTTCATCCGAGGTTACCCACAGAATTTGATGTTAGCCCTCGTTGTTCCCAGTAGTTCCGCCCTGTAAACTGACGTCATGCTTGTATCACAAAATGTTGACAATGCCCGTCCTTTTTTAACCTGGCAACGAATTACTGACTGGGCTCAAGAGCACTATCGGTCTAGAACCTTTGCCAGGGATGAACGCATTCCCACCCGTCCGGGCTTACTCTATCTGGTGGAGCGGGGAGCGGTGCGGTTAGTGGGGACCAGTCAGCTGACCCCAGGGGATTCTAAGACCTCTAACCCTGACCTGGATGGGGTGGAGATGGATTTGGATTTAGACGGTGATCCCGCATTAGAAGGGGAAGATCATAGCGGTTCCCTGGCCCTAGGCGGTCAGGAGGAGGCTTTTTTAGGGTTTGTCGGAGCTGGCCAACCCTTTGAAATCGTTGCCCAGTCCCCCTTCAGTCTGCAGAGCTTTGCCCACGTTGACCAAACTACGGTGATCTGGCTCTATTGGAATGATCTGGACAACTGGCCCCACTTTCGTCGCGAAGTTTTAGATGCCTTCCGCTATCAACACCAGCGTAAACTGCTGTGGCTGAGTACCCTGGGGCAGCGCCGCACCATTGATCGCTTGCTGGGGTTTATTACCCTCCTCATCGAGGAGTTTGGAGAGCCCTGTGAGTTGGGCTACTACTTACCCTGGACCTTGACCCACGCTCAAATTGGCAGTGCCATTGGCTCTACCCGGGTGACGGTAACCCGATTGATGGGGAAGTTGCGCCAGCGTCACCGCATCCAAGTTTATAGGGATGGGTTAATTGCCATTCCTAGTAGCCCCACCCCGACTAACCAGGCATGACGCTCTGGGAACTCTCTCCTAGTCCTCGATCAAGGATTGGGCTAGGGTTCTATTGCTGTTGCCATTCTTCTCCATGCTGAGACTCTTGAGGTTGAGGGGAAGGTTGGTAAATTGGGGCAAAATCTCCTCGGTGAAGGCTGCCGCTGCCTTAGACCGATAACGGCTGGGGTTAAAAATTACCGATAGGGTGCGATTCACCACCACCGCTTCAATCTTAGCCCGATGTAACACCCCCATTTGGAGTTCCTTCTCAATGGCTGAGTTAGACACAAAGGCAACCCCTAACCCGGATTGCACAGCGGTTTTAATGGCCTCAATCGAGTTTAGCTCCATTTCAATTTTCAGGCGTCGGGTTTCAATACCACACTGACTCAGCACCTGATCAATGACTTTACGAATAGTGGATTGGGAGTCCAGGGCAATGAAATGGAGTTTGTAGAGGTCCTCTCGCTGAATCCGATCGTGGCTGGATAGGGGATGGTGCATAGGCATAATCAAGGCCAGTTCATCTTCGGCGTAGGGCACCACCGTTAGGGACTCCTGCAACTCCGGTGGAATTTCTCCCCCAATGATGGCTAGATCGATCTGGCCGTTAGCCACACTCCAGGCGGTGCGGCGAGTGGAGTGGACGTGTAACTGTACGGCTACATCTGCGTATTTCTGCCGAAATAACCCGATCATGCGAGGCAGCAGGTAGGTGCCGGTGGTCTGGCTAGCACCAATAATCAAACTACCGCCCTGCAGATTTTGCAGATCCTCAATGGCTCGACAGGTTTCTTCGCAAAGGCTGAGGATGCGATCGCCGTAGGTCAGTAGTAAATGTCCCGCTTCCGTTAATTGGGCTCGCCGCCCGCCCCGGTCAAATAGGGGCACATCAAGCTGACGCTCCAGGTTTTGCACCTGCAGACTGACCGCTGGCTGGGAGACGTAGAGACTATCAGCGGCCCGTTTAAAGCTACCCTCCGCCGCAATCGCCTTGAGGATTCGGAGTTGATCAAGGGTAAAGGGCAGGTCAGCCATGGATATTCACCGCCGTAGGTATTTGCTTAAGAGGCCAATCCTTCCCAGGGTTGCGCCAACTCATAATTTCTTCCCTATCAGATCTTCATCAATTTTATCCATCACCAATTTGAAGTCGTACTTGAACCATTGATCTTTGGTACGGATATTTAGCGATCGATTGACCAGAGCTGGTCAGGGCAATAGGGAATCGATACTGTATTAAGAGTACTGGATTAAGGGCACCGGGTTAGTCGCTGGGGCCACAAGCTATCCCTGGGATGGTTAACCCCTAAGTCTATTAGGTAGGGAGCAAAGGTGATGGAAATGATACCAGCTTGAGGGGCGCATCTGTTATGGTAAGGCAAAGGCGTGGTTAAGGTTAATTGCCTATTCTTCTATGGACTCTGCTCCCTTACTGACTACTCGCCATCAGCAGGTGTTACAGGCCACTGTACGGCATTATGTTGCCACCGCAGAACCGGTGGGCTCGCGTGCCCTCACCCAGGAGTACGATTTAAAGGTTAGTCCCGCCACTGTCCGGAATACCATGGGCTGGCTAGAAAAGTATGGCTTTTTATACCAACCCCATACCTCCGCTGGCCGGGTTCCCTCCGATTGGGGCTATCGCCTTTACGTAGATCGGCTCATGCAATCCTCAGGGCAGTTGGCTCGCCGGGTGGATACCCTGCTGTCGGAGGAGCTAGGCTGGGCAGGATGGAGCCTGGAAGCCTTACTGAAGGATGTAACCCAGATCCTGGCCCAGGTTACCGGTTACCTGGCTCTGGTCACCCTTCCCCAGGCCAGCACCGCCCTGATTCGTCATATCCAACTGGTACAGGTGGGGGTGGGTCAGCTGTTGGTGGTTGTTTTGCTTGATTGCCTCAGTACGGAGTCCATCCTGGTGCCCCTGCGCAATCACCATCGTTCTGGGGTGGGGGATATGCTGGGTGGTAGCGAATTAGAACTGCTGTCTAACTTCCTCACAGATCATCTTCAGGGTCGTCCTTTGGTGGATGTTGCCCAGCTAGATTGGAGTGGATTGGGGGGGGAGGTTCAGCGTTATGGGGTGATGCTAGGCCAGGCCTTGGAAGAGCTGGCTCGGCGATCGCGGCTGACTATGCCTACCCAGTTAGTTGTTAGTGGTCTGGCGGAGGTGCTGCGACAGCCGGAGTTTTCCGATGCCCAGCATATTCAGGCCATCGTCCGCCTACTGGAAGAAGAACAAGCCCAGCTCTGGCCCCTATTGTTTGAGGCACCCCCGCTTACCCCCCAGGCCGGGCCTGAGGATGTACGGGTCTGGATTGGCTCCGAAAACCCTATCGAACCAATGCAGGGTTGTGCCCTGGTGGTATCCAGTTACCGACGCCAGGAAAATGCCCTGGGTAGCGTGGGGGTGCTCGGTCCCACCCGCATGGTCTACGAGAATGCCGTTGAGGTGGTGAAGGCCACCGCAGATTATCTTTCTCACACCCTGAGCCCGGGGGCGGAGGCTAGCTAATCTAGCCGAAATTCCTGTCCCTTGCCTATGGACAACGAGTACGGACCCAGTCACCGGCAAGGCAGGGAGCCAAATGTTTCCCAGGCTGAGCCTTCACTGCTCTGGGCACGGCCCTAGAGGATAAAAGGAGGGTTGAGGGAGGATTCCTGGCTGTGATTATGACCGAGCTACTTGCGGTTCTGGCGTTGTCCGCGGCCCTTGGGTTGCGGGTAGCCCTGCCCCTATTGGTGTTAGGTCTCATGTCTGGTGATCGGCTATGGTCCCAGGTGCCTATTTTGGCAAACCTGCCTTCTCCCCTGGTTATAGGGGGGCTGGTGAGTGGCTGTCTGCTAGAGCTGGTTCTTTCCAAACATCGTTTTAGCCGTCCCCTGTTACATAGTACCGAACTACTGCTCAGCCCCATCGCGGGCCTGATGGCAGGTATTGCCCTGGTCCATCCTCTGGGGATAGCGGGTTGGCTGCAGGCGGTGATAGCCCTGATCGGTGGCCTGGTAGCCTTGGTGATTCAACTGGTTCAGCTCGGGTGGTTTTACCGTCCCCGGCGACCTCCCCTTTGGGGGACATTCGTGGTAGATATCCTCTGTCTCCTATTGGCTCTATCTGCCTTTACCCTGCCCCGGGTAGGGGGGGTGTTGTCCCTGGTATTGCTCTGGCTGGTGATTCGTACCGCCGATAGCTGGCGTAGTGGGTTGCGAAGTTTGGGGCGATCGCCCTAACCCATTTTTTGTTATGCTAATAACCTCAATGCTACGCGGATGTGGCGGAATTGGTAGACGCGCTAGATTTAGGTTCTAGTGTCTTCGGACGTGAAGGTTCAAGTCCTTTCATCCGCATTGGTTGATCCTACGGGCTAACCTCAGCCATTTGCTTGTTTTGGCCCCATGACCTTGATCCATTCCCCTTTCACCCTGTCTCCCCTGAGCGTTGCCGGGCTGGTGGATTACATTCGCTCTAGCCTGGAGGATGATCCTAATCTGCAGCAGGTGGCGGTGGTGGGGGAGGTTTCTAGCACTACCCCCCATCAAAAGGGCCTGTTTTTTAACCTCAGCGATCCTGAGCAAAGGGTTACTGTTAACTGCGTGGTCTGGCGGAGCCAATGGCCCCGCCTCACTAGCCTACCCAGTTTGGGGGAACAGGTGCTGGTCCAGGGTACGGTCACGGTTTACGCCCAACGGAGCAGCTACCAGTTGACGGTGTGGCAGGTCTTACCCCTGGGGGACGGACTCAAGGCCTGGCGCTGTCGTCAACTTAAACAGCGGCTGCAGGCCGAGGGTTTATTTGACCTCGAACGGAAGCGGCCTCTGCCGAGTCTGGCCCAGACCATTGCGGTGGTTTCCTCCCCCCAGGCAGCCGCCTGGGGCGATATTCAGCGATCGCTGCAGCAGCATCACCCCGGTCTGCGGGTATTATTCTCGCCAGCCACGGTGCAGGGGGAGATGGCTCCCCCCTCCATCCTCCAGGCGATCCAGCGGGTGGTGAGGGATGGGCGTGCCGAGGTGCTGATCCTGGCTCGGGGTGGGGGCGCCAGTGAAGACCTGGAGTGTTTTGATGATGAGCGGGTGGTCAGGGCGGTGGTAGAGTGCCCCATCCCGGTGGTAACCGGCATTGGCCACCAACGGGATGAATCCCTGGCGGATTTGGCGGCGGATCTGTGTGCCCATACTCCCACCGCCGCGGCCCTGGCGGCGGTGCCAGCCCTGGCCGATCTGATCACTGCCCATGGCCAGCGCCGTGATCGGCTCCTCACCCTGATCACCGCTGCCCTGGGCGATCATCAAGATCATCTGGCCCTGTTCCGACAACGGTTACAGCGCCTCCGTCTAGATCAACAACTACAGCAGTATCAGGTCTACCTGGGTCAGCTGCGGGGACGCCTCTGCCACGGGGTACAGATGGAGGTCCGTCAGGCTCAGGATCGCTGTAGCGCCCTCGGAGATCGGTTACGGGGCTTGAATCCAGCCATTGTGCTGCGGCGGGGTTATGCTCTGGTTCGTGATCAGCGAGGTAAGGTGGTGATGGACGCCAGTACCGTTGATCCCGACGCTATCCTTAACCTAGACCTGGCCCAAGGGGGGTTAACCGTACAGGTGATTGCTATCCATCCTTCCGCTTCCATACCCTCTACTACTCGCCATGCCCCGTAAATCCTCCCCTGCCCAACCTCCCTCCGAGCCCTGGAGTTACGAAGGCACCGTGGCGGAACTGGAGGTCATGGTGGCTAATCTGGAGTCTGGCAACCTATCGCTGCCGGAGGTTTTAGAGCAGTTTGAACAGGCGGTTCAGGCTCTGCATCGGTGTGAAAATTATCTCCAGGAAAAACGGCAGCAGGTCGGTCTATTAATTGAAACCCTCACCGATTCCTAGCCCAGCCTATCTCCTCTACGGCCCACCTAGGTACTCTGCCATCAGACCTCCACCTCCCAGAAATTAACCTAAGATTGTAGGCGAGTCGGGAGCAATACCCCCTTCCTAATCAAGACTGGAAAAACTATGCAACTAGGATAAAGCCAGGAAAAAAAACCTGACTCTGGTCAGGTTGGGGTACACTGCAGGGCAGCAGACCAGGGATAACGGGGCGGATTCTAACCTCGGTATGGGTTCGGCTACAACAGGCGAGATCAATTTTCCCTGATGTAATCCTCTCTGTTCTAACCCTCCTGACCAAAGCTATACCCACCTATGTCGGTATCTGTTTCCAATCCTGGTCCTCAGCGGCGTCACTGGCGCCAACGCCTATTGGAGCTGATTAACCTGCGACCTGAGGAGCAGGAGCGGACCTGGCTGATGTTTGCCGCCTATACCTCCACCTCCATGGGTATTCTCTGGTTGGAGGTCAGTTCCGCGGCTCTGTTTCTGGGGCAGTACGGTGCCGCTAAACTGCCCTGGATTTATATGTTTAGCGCCCTGGTAGGATTGGGCTTGAGTCTGGTTTATTCCTGGTTGCAACGCCTGCTGCCCCTCCGCCAGGCCCTGGTGACCATGGCCCTGCTGATGGCCATGCCAATTTTGCTGTTCCGTTGGGGCCTCAGCCAACCAGAGCTGGTGGCCATCACGGTGTTTTTGATACGGCTCTGGATTGAGGCGATCTACGGGCTAAATGAACTCAATCTTTCCCTGACCGCTAATCAATTGTTTAACATTCGGGAGGTGAAGCGGGCCTTCCCGATTATTAGCAGCGGCATTCAAATCGCAGATATCATTAGTGGGTTTTCTATTTACATCCTACTTACTCTATTTGGCTTGCAGAACGTTATGCTGCTGGCCTTTGGGGCAATGGTAATCGGTGCCCTACTGCTCTATTACCTCGGCCATAGCTATGCCCACGCCTTCCCTGACTCCCCCAAGCATCAGCCGGAGATGGTGGATAGCCACACCGGCAAATCCCCCCTGCAGGGAGCTCTGGGTCAGTACATTGTGCTGTTGGGTGCTTTTTTTGTGCTGGCCCAGATGCTTTTATTCTCGACTGAGTTTCAGTTTCTCAACCAGCTAGAACTATCCTTGGGGGTCAACGAAATTGCTACCTTTCTGGGTATTTTCAGTGGTTTACTGGGGTTAATTGAGCTATTAACCCAATGGTTTAGTGCCAGCCGCCTGATTGAACGGCAGGGGGCGTTTACGGCGGCCCTGGTCCTACCCTTGGTGATCATCACCTTGGGCCTACTGACCTTGCTGGCCAGTTTACCCCAATTGCTAGGAGCAGTTGCCCTCTTCCTGGGTGTGGTGCTGCTCAAGTTCTTGGACGAATGGCTGCGCTATACGTTGGTGGCCACCATCCGGCCCGTCCTGTTTCAGCCCATTCCTAGTCAGGTGCGTAGTACCGTGCAATCCCTGGTGGCCGGGATTGCTGAGCCGATCTCCATGGGAGCTACCGGTCTAGTCATCTTGCTGGTGATTCGTCTGGCTAATCAATTGGGCCTGCAGAATGATTTAGCCCAGGCTCAATTGTTTCTCCTGGGGACGGTAGTGGCAGCCCTGGTGTGGTTTGGGATCATGGCCCTGCTGCGATCTCGCTATCTTAATCTGCTGGTACAGGGGGCGGAACGGGGCCTGGCCTATTTTTCCGATGCCGATCTACGGGCCATGAAGCAAAGCCTGATGGAGGCCCTGGTCAAACCTCAATCAGAGGCGGAGCAACGCTATTGCATTGACTTGCTCTGTCAGGTGGCCCCCCAGGAGGTGGGGGAAGTGCTAGCCCCCCGTCTGATGGAGTTTTCCCCAGCTCTCCAGCAGCGCAGCCTGGAAGCCATGCTGTTACATCCAAACCCTAAGTTTAGTGATCCGGTAAAGACCCTCTTAGACTCCCCCGATCAGCCTCCAACGGTCTTTGCCCTGGCCCTGCGTTACCTCTGGCAGGTAAAGGAAGACCACCCGGTGGAGGAGCTCAAGCCCTACCTGCAGCCCCAGGTGGATGTTGTTGTCAGAGGTACCGCCGCCGCCTTGATGCTGCGCTGGGGTAGTCGCCAGCAGCGGGTGGAGGCCATGGCCAGTTTGCGTAAAATGCTGACCCACGAACAGGAGCCAGAGCGAGTGATGGGCTGCCGCGCCCTGGCCGATGCTAACTACATGGAGTCCCTTAGCATCTATATTGACAGGTTGCTTCAGGATCCATCGCTGCGGGTGCGACGAGCCACCCTCATGGCTATTGCCGCTACCCAGTACGCTCGTTACTATCCGGTCCTGCTCAAAGCCTTGCATTATCCCTCTACCCGTCTTGCGGCCAGTCAGGCCTTGAGCAGCCTGGGGGACGAAGCCCTGCCCATGTTGGCTTCCTTGGGGCTCGATCCTTGCAAACCTGACAGCTTGCGTTATCAAGCCTGGCAAGTGGTTGGGGAGATCGGCACTTTACCCGCTCTGGAGTTGTTGATCCATAACCTGGGCAGCGCCTGGGGTAACAGCCGCCGGCAAATTCTAGCGGTTTTACTGAAGATCTATCAACAAACTGGCCTGGGGCGATCGTCCCTAATTGACGATGCCCTTGACCAAATTTTGGGGCGCAGTGGCTTAGAGGCAATCTTAGCGACGGAGTTGAACTTTCTAGGGCAGTTGCTGGCCGCCAAGGTAGACTTGGACCCTAGCCTGGTGGTGGGGGTTGAGGCGGATCTGATGCGATCTGCCCTGGCTAGCATGGAAACCGATGCCCTGGATCGGGTATTCCAACTGCTGCGATTTATGGCTCCAGGGGGAACTATCCAGGCGGCCCAGACCAGTTTTAGCGGCTCCGCCGCCCGCTGGGCTCGGGGCCTGGAAATTCTTGACAACAGCCTGGATAGCCCCAGTAAGGCCACCCTATTGATCCTGCTTGACCGCCGTCCTATTCAGCAGAAACTGAAACAACTAACCAGTATGCTCTTGGGTTTTCAGTATCGTCCCATGGCTCCCCGCGATCGCCTGCGCTACCTACTAGATTTGCGCCAGTATCTTTCCGATTGGGGATTAGCCTGTTGTTTCCATCTGGCCAGGGTGAACCACTGGAGCCTCTCCCCCGATCAGACCCTGGCATTGTTACAACATTCCACGGGCTTTGTCCGGGAGTCCGTACTGGCCTACCTGGCCATGGCCTCTCCCCGGGTTTTGTCAGAGATTCTACCGCTCATGGAGAACGATCCTGACCTCCTGGTGGCTAGCCAGGTGGCCCAGTTGACCGCCCTCTATAATCAGAAAAGCTGATGATTCCTATCCCTTGACCCTGCTACCCATGCCCTTAACCAGCCTTGATCGTCTACTTTTTATTCGGCAGGTACCAATTTTCAGGGAACTGCGGGACGACTTTTTAATGCGGCTGGCGCCGATTATGGAGGAAGTTTATTTCAGCGCAGGCCAGGCTATTTTGGTTGAAGGTCAAGATGGTCAAGCCATGTACATTGTGGTGTCAGGGCAAGTCAGTGTGTACCTCAAGGGCCAGGAGGTCGCCCAATTCAAACCTGGGGACTGCTTTGGGGAGATGTCGGTTTTTGACGCTGAGCCACGTTCCGCCTCGGTGACTAGTATGACGCCTTGCACTTGCCTGGTGTTAAATCAACAGCAGCTTTACGAAGCCATTGATGAAACTCCCGGAATTGCTCTTAACATTATTCGTCTCCTATCCAGGCGTATCCGCGAACTTAACCAGGATGTTAACCGCCTTGGGTCTCAGCTTGAGACTAAGTCAGGTCAAGGCGTTTGGGCTTCCCCGGCGCTGGTCTCCCATCAACACCAGCTATCTTCAGGGTCAGGATCTAACCCTCATCCTGAAACCTCTGCGTTGCCTCAATCAGAGGAATGGCCCTACGGCCCCTTACTCTATTGACGATGATCGTTAAGGAAGCCCCCTGATGGTTTGCCCTCCCCACCTAGGTATTGGTAGTTTACCGGTTAGCCTTAACCAGGCTGGGCACCAGCGTCTCTGGTACTGGCGGGGCTGGCGGGTACGGTACTGGTTTCATCCGGGCCCAACCGACACGCCGTTCCACTCGCCTCTGTTGCTAATCCACGGGTTTGGGGCCAACCTGAACCAATGGCGCCATAATTTGCCCAGTCTCAGTCAAACCAGACCGGTCTATGCCCTCGACCTATTGGGCTTTGGCGATGCGGCTAAGGTTCCCACCCTTTACGGTACTGATCTCTGGGGTAGTCAAGTGGCGGACTTCATTGATCAGGTGGTGGGGCGGTCAGTACTTTTAGTGGGTCACTCCCTTGGGGCCTTGGTAGCTTTAACGGTGGCCCATCGTTATCCCCAGAGGGTAGACCGGTTAGCCATGGTAACCCTGCCCATCGCTGCCGCCCGAGAGGATTTACTGGCGAGCTGGGTTAGCAACCTGGCCTTACGGATTGAAGCCTTCATGGCGAATCCCTTGTTGCTGCGACTTCTATTTAGTCTGGTTAAGCGACCCTGGTTTTTGCGATGGGCCCTGCGGGGTATTTATCTCGATCCTGGTTGGGTTGATGATGAACTGCTCAGTTTGTTTGCCCTGCCACCGCAGCAGCGAGGCGCCGCTAGAGCGCTGTGTTATTTGGTGCGATCGCGCAGCCAAGCTAACTTTAGCACCTCCATTAAAGCTATGATTCGGGAATTAAGCCAGCCCGCCCTACTGCTATGGGGAGAACAGGACCGGGTAGTTCCCCTTGGTCTATCTCTAGGTCTTGACCAGCTTAGCCCTTACTTATTTACCCAAAGAGTGGCGAGGGCTGGCCACTGTGTTTACGATGAACATGCCGAACAATTTAATCGATTCATTCTAGAGTGGGTAAAGTGAAATTTATATTAGTTTCGGATCCAATTTAATATATCCGATTGCTCACGATTAGCAGGGCTGTTTTGGTGAACCCTTCCTGGTCACCTTAAGAGGTTGTTTGCAAAGGGTTATCCCAGGTATAATTCGCCGCCAAGAGGTCGCCAGAATCCTCAATATTTGAGGAGATTATCCTACTTCATAGGTATAGTTTCAGCCTCTCTTTAGCCTTTATAGCGGTTCTCGGTTCAGTGAGATACAGTTTTTCTCAGCTTCAGCCCCCTAGCTTTTGTCTGCTCAGGTCCACTCTTGAGCCCCCCAAATTATGCCCTCCGGGCCGCTGCGCGAGGTGGGGGTTGGGGGGCTCTCCGTGTACTTCATCCAAACGAAAGCCGCTATAAACAACCCCTAGAGGGGATATCTCTCCTCCTAAGGGTTCCCTTGACTTGAATCGGAGTGTTTGCAATCCCATCTACACGATGGTGTGCATAATAGCTGCTGAAAGAAATATTACTCTTCAACAATATTCCTCTCGAACGAAGAAATCACCGGCTTAAAAAAGCCTACTTCCCGTAGTTTACGTCAGTTTGCAATAGACCATGCGTAGGGGGATTCAAAAACCTAGTAAAAATTAATCATTCAACTTGATTCTCAGAACCTATAGCTGACTATCAGAACTAGCTGTTTCCGATGGGACCGGGGAGAAGCAGCCCAACTAGTTTTCATCCCCCTGATCGTTTTCGTCACCTAATTTAACCAGGTGAATATGCTTATAACCCAGCTTGATTTGAAATTCATCACCAGGTTTTAAGCCCATTTCCTGCGTATAGGAGGCACCAATCACAATCTGACCATTTTTGTGAACGGTAGCTCGATAGGTGGCATCTCGCCCACGACCATCCTTATCCCTATCCTTTTCTGACTCGAGCTGAATGCCTTTAGCGGTTAATAGGGCATCATAAAACTCCGAGAGATTTACCCGGGTTTCGCCATCTTTAGTAAAGGAAAAGTAACCACATTCCCGTGCCATCTCGCGTTTAGAGAGTCCTCCCATCTCCTTTACCCGAGCTAGAAGTTCTTTGCCGACCAATGGTTCTACGCTTTTGACTGCCATGCTTCCACTCTAGGGGATAAACAACTAACACCCTAATTA
>JAYKIM010000058.1:0-17556 GCA_035286245.1 Cyanobacteriota bacterium
ACGGTG
Organism: Cyanobacteriota bacterium; assembly: GCA_035286245.1. GTDB lineage: Bacteria > Cyanobacteriota > Cyanobacteriia > Phormidesmidales > Phormidesmidaceae > Nodosilinea. Next base: position 7 of record JAYKIM010000058.1, read on the forward strand.
CTAGAACGCATCTCAGATCTAGAGCTAGGGGTGTTGTACTGGCTGGCCCAGGCCCAGGCGCCTCTGTCCCTGACGACCTTGGCCCAGGGTATGATTTCCTATCCTGGCACCATGGTAGTGCAGTCCTTAATGGGTCGATCCCTCTGTCGGGGTAGGGCGACTACCGATAGCACCCAAATTGACCTGCCGCCCCTGGTCCGGTCCATGGTCTTAAGTCAATTGTTAGCAGTGCTGGTGGATGAGCTCAAGGGCGGTGAACTCTATTGGTTTCACCGTCTCCCGCTGGTGACGGTGACTGCTGGCGCCGCTGTGGAGGCTCAACAGCGAGCTACCCTCCTAGAGCCCCTGGCTACCCGGTGGCACCAGGGGCTATCGGGGGAGACCGAGGGGAGGGCGGCCTGCGATCGCCTACTCCAAACCCTACGCCAATCCCCCCTGGCCACAGCCGGTTACGGTCCGGCTAACCTATTACACCTTTGGGGCCAGTTAAAGCTTGATCTTGGACAAATTAACCTGTCAGAGCTAGCCCTTTGGCAAGCAGACTTAACCCAGGTCAATCTCCAGGGCGCTAACCTCAGCCATGCCCAGATTCAAGATGTGGCCCTGGCCATGGCCCTGCAAGGACCGCCGGTGGTGGTGGTGAGCCCTGATCAGGACTGGCTAGTGGTGGGAGATAGCCAGGGGCAGCTGCTGATCTGGACGATCACCACCGGTCAGTTACACCAGCGCCTGGAAATTCCTGAACAGCCGGTGGCAATTACCGCCGTAGCCCTGAGTCCGAGGGCAGAGATGCTGGCGGTGGGTACCGCTAGCGGTGCCATCTGGCTGTGGTCCCTAGCCCATCCCCAGCCATCCCCCGGGGATGGCCTCAGCTATCATCAATGTCGGGTAACAGCCCTGACCTTCAGCCCCCAGGGGAGAGAGTTAGCCTCCGCTGACCAAACCGGTGCGATTTGCCTGTGGGAACTCGCCTCAGGGGTCTGTCACGACCACTGGCAAGGTCATCAGGAGGCCATCCATACCCTGGTTTTTAACGCTGAGGGAGATCGCCTACTCAGTAGTGGAGACAATCAAACGACCTGCCTCTGGTCCGTTCCTGGGGGTGAGTGCCAGGTCAGCTTTCAACCCCGGTCCACTGCCTCGGTTCGAGCCGCTGGTTTTCTCCCGCCTAACCCCCAGTCCGGCCAAGCCCAGTTAGCCTTTGCCGCCGGTTGCGATGACTATGGTCTGGTGCTCTGGGCGGTGGAAACGGGTCAACCTCACTGGGTTCAGCCCACTGATATCGATGGTTTGCTGACTCTGGCCGTCAGCCCTGGCGGAGACTACCTGGCCGCTAGCCGCCAGGATGCTAGTCTTAGCCTTTGGCCCCTAGCGCAGGAACGAGTTTTCCGCACCCTCTTGCCCCTACCTGCTCCGGCCTGGGTGTTGAATTTCAGCCCCAATAGTGATTATCTAGTCAGTGCGAGTGACCAGGGTGTGCAGGTCTGGCAGGTGGCCTCGGCAGCCCTGCAACGATCCTTTGTTAGTCTCACATACCCCTTAACCAGTTTGGACTTTAACACGCGTTACCTGGTTACGGGCCATCGAGATGGGGGTCTACGGCGTTGGCTAATACCAACCTCCAGTGCTCAAGCTAGTCCAACTGGCCAGATCCCGAATATTTTGATCAACCATAACCGGGGAGGCGTTAAGGCTTTGGCGGTGAGGGAGGTGGGTGGTGCATGGGCTAGTGCCGGCAACGACCAAACCCTCGTGATTGGTCAAGTGGCGGATGGCCAAGTGATCCACCGTAGCCATTTAACTAGCTCCCTTACCTTACTTCACTTTAGCCCTGATGGAGAGTGGTTGGCCGGTGCCCGGGAAGATGGTGTGATTAGTCTTTGGTCTGTGACCACCGGTCATTTGCTAGGGGAAATCGCCTGTCACCAAGGAGCTCCCACAGCCCTGCAGTTTAACCAGCCAGGGCTATACCCTCCCGAACTATTTAGTGGTGGTCGAGATGGAGTAATTTGGGCTTGGGACCTGGATCACTTTAGCGCCAAAGCGATACTCAGGGGCCACCAGCGTCAGGTCCATAGTCTCACCCTGAATGCTACCGGCAGCTGTTTGGCAAGCGCCAGCTACGATGGCACTGTCCGCTGGTGGGACACGGCCAGGGAGACTTGCCTGGGCACTTGGCTAGCCCCCACCGATCAATGGCTACACGGCGTTACTATCGATGCTGAGGGTCAGGTTTTAGCTATAACTAGTCAAGCCAGTCAACTAGCTGTTTGGTTAGTGCAGACCAATCAATGTTGCTATCGATTGCAGGGGCATCGTCAAGATATCTGGCTAGCAGTTTTAAAGGATAATGGCCGGTTTCTAGTCACTGCCAGTCAAGACTCTGAGGTTCGTCTTTGGGACCTCCAAGCAGGAACTTGCCAACAGATATGGCATCCTAGCTTGCCCTACGCCGGCATGGACATAACAGCTATTAACAATTTATCAGAGGCAACAGTCTCCCTGATCAGTCGCCTGGGAGCTCAAGTTAATAGACGTTGAGGATTCATACTGAACCCGAACCACACCCCCCTAATTTTCAAAAGGCCAAAGCCCACGGCGAAACTGCAGATACCCCGTTGAATCGGGGGTAAGAAACAGAATTTTCATCAGACCCCAGGGATGACAGGCTTATTATCTATGACTTATCCATGGTCAAAAACCAGGCTTGAACTATGCCGTCACTACCACCACCAACCAGGACGTGACTATCCGGGCTGAAGGCGAGGGAGTGAACCGGCCAGCCTAGGGCCAGGGCCTCCTCTTTCCCCCGCCAAGGCAGCTGTAAGAGGCTAATTTGTCCCTTTTCTAGTCCTAGCCCTAGCCACTGACCATCAGGACTCAGGGTCAGGGCGATAATTGGACTGGTAAACTGGCGCAACTGCTCACCAGTAATGCCTGGGCCCCATAGCTGCAGATGACCAGCCTGATCACCACTGACTATGCGATCATCCTGAGGATGTCCAGCGAGGGCGGTAATCAGGTAGGTTGATGAGGTAGTTATGGTGTGAATTAAATATCCTGTGGGCAATGACCAGAACCGAATTGTGCGATCGCGGCTAGCACTCACCAGAGTCTCACCTCCAAGGCCTAGAGTAAGGGCGGTAATCCGTTCCTGATGGTGAATTAACACCGTACTGCGGTAGTCCTGGTCAAGTCGACAAAGGTAGATACGGCCATCCCCACTACCCACCACCAGGGTTTTTCCATCAAGAGCCAGCAGCATAGCACAGACCCCCCAGGGAGCGAGGGGCAAACGGTAATGCTGTCGATGCTCAGCCAGGTTCCACTCAATCAGTTGACCCTTTTCATCACCAGTGATTAAGCACTGGCCATCAGGGGTGAAAACCATGGCCGTCACCTGGCAGCGATGACCAATTCCCCAGGGGCCAAAGGAGGCGCCAAACCGGTACAGGCGTTCTCCATTAGCCATATCCCAGAGGTAGACCGTACCATCACTGGCGGCACTGGCCAGGGCTCGACCATTAGGGCTAAAGGCCAACGCAGTAACACTATGACGGCCAGACTCCAGGATAAAAGCTGGCTGCCAAGCCTGGGCGATAAGGGGACGTAGCTCCGCCTCCTCAGGAGCTGAAGGGGAAGCCATCTGAGGACCGGCCCAGCGCAGGTCTGCTAACACTTGCCGGACACTGCTATAACGCTCCTTTAAAGACCGGTTAACCATGCGATCCAACAGGCGGCCCAGGGCAGGGCTCACGGGGCTAGGCAGAAAGGGGCGCCAGACCAACTCATCCTCGCCGATTGAATAGAGATCAAAGGGATGGAGGCCAGTCAATAGGTGCAGACAGGTGAGGCCAAGGCTGTAAATATCGCTAGCGAACACCGCCTTGCCGAGGGTCTGCTCTGGAGCAGCATAGCCGGCACTACCAATTACGGTACCGGTCTGAAGGGTTGACTCCTCAGGGTAGAAAGACTTAGATGCGCCAAAATCCACTAACACTACTGGACGGGGAGGGGGCGGCATAATCAGATTAGCGGGTTTAATATCTCGGTGAATCACCTGCTGGTCATGGACAAACTGCAAAACCGGCAGGATGTCCTGCAAAAGCTGTCGAATATCAGCTTCACTACAGAGACGAGTTTGCAGCAGCTGTTCCAGGTTAGGGCCAGGGATGTATTCCTGTACCAAAAACTGTCCCTGGGCATTGTCTACCACCTCTAACAGTTCGGGAATTTGGGGATGCTGCCCCAGGCGAGCCAGTCGCTCCGCCTCCAGGCAAAAGCGATCGCCCGCAGGTAGACCGAGGTCTCTGGGAACTATCTGCTTGACCACACAGGGTCGGGGGGGCTGGCTTTGCTCATCTACCGCCAGGTAGGTAAGGCCAAAGCCCCCCCGACCTAGGAGAGACCGGCAGTGATAACGGTGGTTAATTCGCAGGTCTGCACCGCAGGACTGACAAAACTGCGACCCCCAGGGATTGAGGGGGTAGGGGCATTGTAGATTAACACAGAGACAGGTCAAGGGTCTCTACCTAAAAATCAGGTGGCCATCGGCCAACCTACTCAAGTGGGAATCAACTGACCGGGGCGGAGCTTTGCCCATTTGCCCATCTCCAGGCTAAAGCTGGCACAGCCTACCACATCCCACTCCATCTCAATCTCCCCATCCTGGTGACGGATATTCACGTTGATGGTAGGTTCCAGGGGTTCAAAGATGGGTTGATCGGTTAGGTGAGGTTGTTCATGCTGGGTTTCTACGGCATGGTAGGTGCTGCAACGGTCAACATAATAACAGTTTATACAAATGCACATGGCTCTCCTTGACTCGCTGTCGGAGTGGCGCCCCCCAGGTCAAACCCTACCCCAGGGGAAAATCATGAATAAAATTGTAGCAACTGTTATGGGTGAGTGGATCTGTCCCGCTTCACCATACTCTGCTAAGCTCAAAGTCTTTGCAGTATGCAGTGTGATGAGGCTGCCTTGAGTCTGACCCTAAGCTCCCTACCAGCCGTGGCCATCGAACAATCGGCTCTTTCTCCCCAAACCTGGCCTTTCAGCGTAGCATTTTTGCCTGAACAGGCTTACTTAGTCGGTGGTAGTGTACGTGATGCCCTACTACACCGCCAGGCCGACTATCTAGACCTGGATTTTGTGCTGCCGGAGAAGGCCATAGAAACGGCTCAACGCATCGCTCAACACTATGGGGCTGGCTTCGTAGTACTGGATGCTGAACATCAAATTGCCCGGGTAGTGTTTAGCAATGCTACGGTGGATTTTGCCCAACAGATTGGCCCCACCATTGCCGCCGATCTGAAGCGACGAGACTTTACCATTAATGCCATTGCCTATAACCCCCATAGAGAAGTCTTAGTAGACCCCCTGAATGGCTACGCTGATTTACAGCGCCACACCCTCTGCATGATTGCTCCGGAGAACCTTGAAGAAGATCCCCTGCGCCTGCTCCGGGCCTACCGCCAGGCAGCCCAGCTAGGATTTCATCTGGACCCACCCACCCAAGACACTATTCGCCAGCTGGCCCCTCTCCTCGCCAGGATGGCGGCGGAGCGAGTGAGAGGAGAGCTAGACTGCCTACTCAGCCTTGCAGCCGGATCCCACTTTTTGTGGATCGCCTGGCAGGATGGCTTACTGCACAATTGGTTACCAGCGGTAACTGAGGATCACCTGCAGCAACTGATCCTCCTGGATCGCACTGTTGCCCACCTACACCAGGAATGGCCTGACTATGCCAACCTGCTAATGGGTTGGGTAAAGGACGCCAATACCCCCGGCCTGCACCGCAGTTGGCTGAAGGCAACAAAACTCAGTCAGCTGCTGGAGGACGGATTGCCCCAGGCGGAACAGACCCTCGTCCGGCTCAAATACAGCCGGGTGGAACAACAGGCGGTACTCAGCATCCTCAAAGGGTGGCATTATCTCACTGAGCACGGAGTGGATCTCTACGGCCCTCCGCCCCCCTGCCCTCGCACCCTGAGACAGCAGTACGAACTGTTTAAGCTAGCGGCAGCAAGCTTCCCAGGAGTAGCCTTACTGGCCTGGAGCCATCAGCTGCCTACCCCTACGGTACGAGCCTGGCTAAACCGCTACCTTGACCCCCAAGACCCCCTAGCCCACCCCCGCCCCCTGCTCTCAGGACGGGACTTGATCCAGACCCTGGGTCTCAAGTCTGGCCCCCGGATAGGCCGACTACTGGAGGCCCTCCAACTGGCTCAGGTAGAGGGCCTGGTTAGCACCCCCTCCCAGGCGAAGGCCTGGGTTCAGCAACAACTGGAAAGAGATTAACCTCCTTTAACGCGACCTGGGTGGATACCGCGATCGCGGTGCCTAAAGGCTTGACATGGAGTCTCTATAGCCTGGGGCAAACGCCTTTTAGTTTGGCGGGTCGATGGCGAGGTTTTTTGAGGTTGTGGTCGTGGAGTTTTCATCAGGATCGCCTCCCCATAGTGATAGAGGCTACACCTTTATTATCGATCCCCGGCCATAGCTCTGGGGGAAAGGGATAGGAATCTTTAGGGTTTAGGTGGGGTCAACCGTAAGCACTTCCCCTTTGAGAAGACGATCGGCGGCCTCCAGTAATACTTCCTCCAGGTAGGGTTTACTGAAGTAACCTTTGGCCCCCAGGCCGATGGCCATCTGGCGGTGGCGATCAGCCCCACGAGAGGTCAGCATCGCTACGGGAATTTGACTTAGGTAATCATCTTGCTGGAGGCGCGACAGCAGTTCTAACCCATCCATGCGAGGCATTTCGATATCACAGAAGACCAGATCGCAGGGTAAACCAGAACGTAGTTTTTCCAGGGCTTCTTGACCATCCCGAGCTTGTTCGACCCGATAACCCACCTTGCTAAAACTGATCGATAGCAATTCACGGACCGTAATCGAATCGTCCACGATCAGTACCGTGGGCTCGGTTTGGGCAGACTGGTTAGCACCATCGACGGGCTGCAGGGGTTCTGGCCGGGAAGGCGCCCACAGGGGTGAGGAAACATCCCCACGCAGGCGACCCGTGGCTAGATCAATCAACTCTAAAACATCAGCAATCGGCATCACCCGACCATCCCCCAGGACGGTAGCCCCGGCGATGCCGATGGGCTTGGGCACAGGACCCTCCAATTGCTTAATAACGATTTCCTGCTCACCGATTACCTGATCCACCTGCACCCCAATAAAGGTGTTAGCACTTCTGAGCACAACCACAGCGATTAGGTCACTGTCTGGGGCGCCACCGTAGACTCGGCCACGCCCCAAGCCACGGTTAAACTTCAGCAGATCTCCCAAGAGTCGCAGGGGCAGCAGGGTATTCCGCCAGACAACACAGGGATAACCCTCAGGATTGACCTGAACCTGGGCCTTGGGAATGTCTAACATATCCTCTACCCCATCCATGGGAAAGGCAATACGAGCCTGGTTATTCAGACAGCTGAGAGCCTTGGTAATGCTTAAGGTAAGGGGGAGACGGATAGTAAAACTCGTACCCTTGCCAACCGCTGACTCGATGGTAACCGCGCCCCGAATATCCATCAGGGCAGTACGCACCACATCCATCCCCACACCCCGACCAGAAAAGGAGTCCGCCTGCTCACGGGTGGTAAATCCAGGCAAAAACAAGAGGTCATAGACCTCAATATCCGTCATGGTTTGAGACTGGATAGGGGTAATCAAGCCCTTTTCTAAGGCCTTAGCCTTAATCACTACTGGATTAATACCAGCTCCATCGTCGGCGATGTAAATCACCGTCTGGTTACCCTGGTAAAAAGCCCGTACCGTGATTACACCCTCCGCAGCTTTGCCCAGGGCTAGGCGCTCCTCAGGAGACTCAATACCATGGGTGAGGGCATTATTCACCAGGTGGGTGAGGGGATCGTAGAGGCGCTCCAGCAGCATTTGATCAATTAGGGTGTCACCGCCTTCTACAACCAGCCGAACATCCTTACCGCATTTCAGGGAAATATCCCTAACCGCACGGGGTAGGCGATCGGCGATTTGGCTAAAGGGCACCATTCTGGCCCGATTTAATCCTTCCTGCAGTTGGGTAGTAATCTGACGAAACTGGCGGGCAATTTGATCCGTGGACTCAATGGTGAATCCTATATCGGAAGCCGCTTCCCGGACCCGCACGATCAGCTCGATCATTTCCTGGGAGAGGGTATGGAAACCGGTGAACCGGTCCATTTCTAGGGCATCAAAAGTAACACCAGTGGCATGGCCCTCCCCCTGGGAAGCTGGATAGGGCAACTGAAAGGACTGACGATTGGTAATCAGGGAGCTTTCCAGCAGCGATCGCTCATAAAGATTGCGCATCCGTTGGCCAACGTCACCCAGTTGCTGAACTTGATTCAGGAGATTATCTAGGAATTGCCGCAATCGCTCCTGATCTTGCTCCAGAGAGTTACGGTTAACCACTAGCTCACCCACCAGGTTGCCTAGGTTATCGAGATGACCAACAGAAACCCTCATGGTTTGCTCCGCCAGCGTGCTAGTTCGGCGCTGTGGTCGTTGGTTAACCCCTCCTCTGATGCGGCGTATAGAATTTGGGGTCACCCCACCCAGTTGATGATCAGCGTCCTGTAGCAACTTCTCCAAATCGCCAAAACCATCGTCCTCCTCGTCAAATTCTGCGGCTGCAGCGAAAGACTCAGACCGGCTAACCGGGATCACTTCGGGAGGAGAAATCTCCTCCAAGGGAAGAGGGTCAGAGCTGAGTTCTGAACTTAGCCAGAGGGATAGTTCTGGACCTGGATCATTGACCATCGGTTCGAACTCCACTCCAGGTTCTGGCATGGTCAGTGGACCACTGTCCTCCTGAATCCAGGATTCCGACAAATTGTCGAGGAAATCCGATAGGTCATCAAGGGCTAAAACCGGTTCAAGGTCTGGGGTAAGGCTGAAGGTCTCCGCAGAAGAGTCGGCAACCGGCTCAAGGAACGCCGTCGACTCCTCCTCTCGCCAGAGTTCATCCAGACTAACCGGTTGAGTTTCAAACAGGTCCGCTAGAGTGTTGAGATCGTCCTCCGTCAGGGGAACAGGGCTGAAAGCATCTTGGGCAACTGCAGGGGGAACCAGGGACAACACCGCCGGGGAAATCTGAATCTCCGCCCCGCGACCCGCCAGAACTAGTTCCTGCGCTAACTTCAGATCCTTAATCAAAACTGGCGCTAAACTGCGATAGCTGTGCTGCGGATTACCAATGGCAGCCTCAATGCTCGCCAACAGATTACACCACTGGACTAAATCAAAGGGTTCACCCAAACGGTAAAGGCGTTGACAGATGAGCACCAGGTGCTCTCGAGATCGTTGGTCATCGGCTGCTTTAAAGGTGGTTAACATCTCCCGCAGCAGATAGGACACATCGCTACGGAAAACAAACTGCATAGCGCTAATTTCCGGCTGAGGATTAGCCAGGAAGGGTAAGGCGGGGCTTAGTTCAGAGGGGATATCGACTGGGAGGATAGGAGATTGGGTAATGAGGCGTTGTAAATGGGCCTCCGTGCGATCAAACAGGGGTTCGAGATTAGCCCGTAATGTCTCTGCCTTGCCTAGGGCAAAAGGGCTTTGGAGTTGATTGAGTTGCTCCTGTAAACCATCAACAACCTGCAATAGTAAGGATTCTAGCTCCCGATCTGGTGCTATTGACGAATCCTTCAGGAGCTTAAAGAAGTCCTCTAAGCGGTGGGCCGTTCGCTGCATATCCCCTAGCCCGAGCATGGCTGCCCCTCCTTTGACCGAGTGGGCAGCACGGAAAACCTCATTGATCAGTTCCGAGTCAGCCAGAGTCGCAGATAGTTTAACCAACCCCTGTTCAAGGGTCTGGAGATGATCTCCAGCTTCTTCGATAAAGTACCCCAGGATACGTTTTTGATCATCAGGGAGCATAGTAGTACCCTTATAAACGTTGACTGAATTACCATTTCGCCAGGGTATTTGGGGAGATGTCGGTTAGCCCTCAACCTTTTCTACCTTAAACCGATCCACCGAGGTGAGTAAATCCCGCGCTACCCCCACCAGGTTTTGCAAGGATCCTGAAACCCGCTGAGCCTCCTGAGAGGTTTCCTGGGCAGTTAGTTCTACCGATTGCATCACCTGAGCTACGGCGCGAGAGGTTTCAGTTTGTTCCACAGTATCGGCAGTGATAGAGCGAACCAGCACATCAATGCGATTGGAGACCTGAATAATATCCTCCAGTGATCGCTTCGCCTGCTCCGCCAAACGAGTACCCTCAATCACCTGTTGGGTGCCCTCCTCCATAGCGGTCATTACCCCACTAGTTTCAGTCTGGATTTGCCGAACAATTTGTTCAATTTCCTTAGAGGCCTTAGCTGCCCGGTCCGCCAGTTGACGGACCTCATCGGCCACAATAGCAAACCCTCGTCCTGACTCCCCTGCCCGGGCCGCCTCAATACTGGCGTTGAGGGCGAGCAAATTAGTCCGGGAGGCAATCTGGGAGATTAGGGCGACGATTTTAGAGATTTCCTGGGAAGATTCCGCTAGACGTTTTACCTTTCGGGTTGTCTCCGCCACAGTCTCGCGGATTTCTAAGATACCTGCGACGGTACGCTCCACCGATTCTCCTCCCCGCAGCGCCGTAGCAGAGGCCGAACGCGCTACTTCCTCCGCCTCTCGAGCACTTTCAGCCACCCGCTGAATGGAGTCGGTCATTACCTGGACAGAGTTCAAGGTCACCGCCAGTTCCTCAGCCTGCCGCAGGGCATCAGCGGAAAGACTGCGGGCGAAAATCTCATTTTCTGTGGAGCCACGGCTGACCTGACGGGCGGCCACACTAACCTGTTCGACAATTTCCCGAAGGTTTTGAATAGTTAGATTAAAGGAATCCGCCACAGCCCCCAGGACATCCGCCGTCACCTCCGCCTGTACCGTCAGATCTCCACGGGCAGCACCCTCCACATCATCCAGGAGGCGAATCACCTGGCGTTGTAAGTCTTCCTTAGCTTGTTCCTGTTCCTGGGCCTTGCGCTGGGCTTCGCTGGTGGTGGTCAAGATAACTCGAGACATTTTGTTAAAGCTATTGGCCAGATAACCCAGTTCATCAGCCGATAGCACCCTAGCCTGGACTGATAGACTACCCTGGGTAACCAGATCAAACTGTTCCTGTAAGTCCTGGAGACTAGCTTTCATAGATCGCTGGGCTAAGTGGCCAACGCCAAGGGCAGCACCAAACCCAGTTATACCAGCACCTAGGGCCATGATCCCATGGACCAGCCGAGATAGGCCCTGGTTAGGGTTGAGACTGGCGGCGGTAAAGCTAATTACCCCTACTGCGAGGGTAGACGCCAAACCAGCAGAAATCGCCACTGCCAGATTTTTCCCGGCCAGGGGGGCATTGGCAAGGAAACCTAACCAGTCTTGCTCTGGAGAGGCTGGCAAAATAGCGTCATCGAACTGTGCAAAGGAGGGTAAGCTATTGGTGCCGCCAACAAGGGTTAGTAAATCCGCATCGCTAATGGGGAGTTGGTTACCTTTTGACTCCAGGGATAAATCAGAGAGATGATCTATGTCATCAGTCGAACCGGGACTGCTAACCTCTATAGAAGGGGTAGCAAAGCCTCCAGAACTATCGGACAGCTGAAAGTCAGGTAGGCTACCCAGGTCGTCGAACTCACTGAATTCATCCAAAAACTCCACATTACTCTCAATGGAGTTACTTTCGTCATCCAGGCTAGGGACGATGGTGGAACTATAGTTATTGCCCGGATCAGAACCAGAAGCAGCGGAGGAAAAGGCTTTCAAGTCAAGGGTCGCACTCGGCGCCAACATGGTTAAATCCTCCTGACTATCATCCTGCGAGACCAACCACGATGACGCCTCCTCAAAGTTCTGATGTTCACTCCAGAAGGACTCAAAGGCGCCGTCAGAGTGACCTGGGGCGGAGTTAAACTCTGGCTCTGCAAACGGATCGGCTTTATCAAATTCAACTGTGTCAAAGGGATCAAGAAAATCCTCATTGACGAGGTTGGCCTCCTGATCCTCGACCAAAGAAGAACTTTGCACAGTCAAAGTATCGGGGGGATTATCAAAATCCCTTTCGCCATTGCCGTTAGAAAGTTGATCAACAGCAACTCCAGGGGAACTTTCCATCCCCTGGGGCAGGTTATGATGCCGTAGCCAGTTAGACTCAACCGGGGTAGGACTGGGAGAGGTCAGGTCAGGACTGGGAGCAAACTGACTAGCGTATTCTAATCCATTGGTAGCATAGTCAACATAGTCTGGCTGAGAGGTATGCCTCAATACGGCAGCATACTCCTGGCGAGCCAGGTCATACTGTTGCAGCCCATAGCAATAAACGTGCCCTCGCAACAATAGAACACTTGGATCCTGAGGATAATGTTCAGCCAGGCGGTCAATGATGGCAGCAGCATCCTGGTAGTTACCCTGAATATAGGCTTTTTCGGCTTGCTGGTAAGCCTCGGAGTAATCAATGCCTGAACCCATGGGAAGTCTCCTGCCAGTGCTAGTCTTTGCAATCAGGTAAAATACGGGCCTAACTAGGCGGCCCACCGAGCTGAACGAATCACGGCCACGTGATTTAGCAGCCTTAGGGCCTTACCGCCCTCTGAGGACAAGGCCCACTCACCGTGCAGGAATGGTTCCATGCTATCGGTGCTTCTACCTACACTAATTGTTTGATCTGAGTTGAGCCACTGGGTCCCAACAATTCGATTAACCGCTAAGCCTAGCATAGTTCCCTGGTCTTCTACTACAATAATGGGGATTTCGGGTCGATCGGTGTTTAATGGCGATGGATAGCCTAAAAAATCACCCAGATCGGCGACCCAAACTACCCGACCCTGCTCATTCAAGGTACCTAAGAGGAGATGGGAAACATTGGCGATGGGAGTGATCCGATCTGGAGGTTGCTCTAGGATACGGTGAATACCGGTGGCAGGCAGGGCAAACTCATCTTCCACCGTGACAAAGAAGCGCAGAAACAGTTCCCCCTCTGGAGTGGCTGTAGCTAAATCGGTAGGAGAGTTGCCAAAGGATTCGGAAGCATCAGCAGAGCCTTCTATCATGGTAAAATCTCCATTATGTTAGCCTTTCTGTCCCGTGACCTAAGCGCAACTACGACCTCAACAACTGTTTTACCGTACCGATCAACTCAGCGGGCTGAAAAGGCTTAGTAATATAGGCATCAGCCCCCTGCTTAATGCCCCAGTAACGATCAAACTCCTCTCCTTTCGAAGAGCACATCACCACCGGTAGATGCTGAGTCCGCGGATCGGCCTTCAGTCGGCGACATAATTCGTAGCCATTCATCTTAGGCATAACAATATCCAGCACGATTACATCGGGGGGAGCGATTTGGACTTTCTCTAAGGCCTCTAGGCCATCGCCCGCGATGTTAACATCAAAACCAATGTCCTGCAGTAGCTCAGTAATCATCTGCCGTTGAGGCACACTGTCTTCTACTACTAAAATTGTGCTCATGGGCTAAATTTGACAATTAGATGATTGCGGTATTTGGACTAAGAGTATAACTATAGCCTGGCGAATTTTAGCGTGGGCGCTCAGTCGAAGGGAGGGAACCAAAATATCTTCCCAGCCCTAGAGTTTCATGGCTCGTAACACGAGATTGACTTGTCAGTTAGCAGACACTCAATGCACCAATTAACTCTGCTCTAAGGGTCTTGGCTAAAGCTGTAACAGGAGACTGTAATCTACATTGTAGTGTCAAATACGGCGACAATGTACTACTTCCCTATGTTGCCCAGAATAGATACCATTCAAGTCACTAACCCTTGCCTGGTCGCTTGAGGTCTATCGCCATAGCGCCAGGCAACGGCCCGGAGGCGAGCCAAGCTGAGAAAATTTCTATCTCACTGAACCGAAAACCGCGATGGCTTTAGAACCGACCCATCTGAAGATCATATAGCCTGACTAAAGGCAATCCTCTGCAACGGCCTAATCAGCGGCTTAGGGGCAGACGGTACCTGGTTGAGAGCCAGGTCTACCACCATCCGAGCCAGTTGGGGACTGGGCCCAAGGGCGGGTAGGAGGTGAATTCTGAGTTTGGGAAAGCGTTCCGCTAGGGCCTCGGTACGGCGTGTAATGGCATCGGTAATGACACCGTTGAATAAAAAATAGGGCAACACCGCTAACTCCTGAACTCCAGACTGAATCAGTTGAATGGTTCGGGTCTCTAGATCTGGAGCAATAGACCAGTAGGCGGTAGAGCCACCGATCGCCTTGGCTAAGATTTCCACTGGCTCGTTGGTACGACGCTGACGGCTGCCATGGGCGAGCAATAGGGGAAACTCTGTGCAGGCGGATTGAAGCTTGCTATGCACCAGAGTCTTCATGGTAGGGTGGCTGCCGATATGGGGGGTGAGCTCTAGGGTCAATCGGGGCAACTGGCCTTGGGCTTGGCTCACCTCTGCCGGCAAATCCCGGAGGACATGGTTACCCCCCAGAAGAAAGAGGGGCACAATGCGCAGCTTGGTAGTCCCCATCGCCTGTACCCGCATACCAAAGTCCAAAATTTGTCGCTGTAGAGACAAGATACCAGCCTCTAGACAGGCTGTTCCCACCAGGGGGAGAGGCGCCGCCAAGGAACTAAACGGCTGGGCTGGACTAGGGGTGTAAACCCGGAGAGATGGATCCAGATCAGGGTCGACAAGGGAATGCAGACAAACAGGAGCACCCTGGTCAGGGCAACCAATCGGTAGGGACTGGCGAATACTGAGTTGCGATCTCACGAACTGGGCTAACCGCTGGGCCGCCTGTGTCGGTCGCGGATCATGACTGCCGTGGAAAACTAATAGAAAAGCCGTGGAGGACGACGGATAGTTGGACACCTGGGCACTCCCCTGGTTGAGGTACCGTATCTCAAGGGATTTTATTATAGGCAGTTTCCCACACCAATCCAGTATCCAATACAGCGGTATACCTAATTAACTAACAGGTTTGTGCCCCTTGATGAAACATAGCATTGGCATCAATTGAACCGAGGGTGCTCCGACAGACCCCTCGGCCGCTCCCTTTCCTTCATCCTTCATAATGACAACAGTAGCCACCCTCGTCCCTGCTCCTATTCTATGACTGACCCCAATCCCCCGCTGTCGGGCCCCGCTTGGAAACGATTACTTCTGGTCATGGTCACCGCCCTGGTTAGCCTGGTTTTACTCCAGTCTCTGGTGAATAGCTGGAACCAGCCCCAGGTAGCGAGTCAGTTAGAGCTCTACCAAACTGATTTATTGTTGCAAAGCAGTGCCTGGAAATTTAGTCTAACGGAACCCTGGGGCGGATCTGAAGAAGACTGGCAGGGGCTGCGACAGGGTTTACTAGGGAAGGACCCCGTAGCTACCGCCGAACAGCAGTACGAAAAGGTACAGAAACGGGCCAGCACCAACCTGAATAGTTTGTCATCGCAGGAGACCACCCTGAGGGAAGCTGGCCAGCCCCTAGGGCGACGGCAGCAGGGCGCTCAAGTGCAACAACGGCAGCTAATTGATCAAATTGACCTACGGCTGGGCTTAATGGAAGCCTACCAGGGCCAAGTGGAGGCCGCTCTAGGGCGCTGGCGGAATCTGGCTAATCGCCCCACAACTGGAGCGGACCTCACCCGCACGGCTCATCTTCTTACCCGCCTCTGGCAAGACAGTCGGGCGGAACCAGGAGACGAGGAGTGGCTGCAGACTAATTTGGAGGGTTGGTTTGAGTATCGCGCCCTGGATCAACTTTACCGGGTGGCTAAACGTCCTCTGGATCAACAGCGTCTGCAGACCCAGGAACAGGGTATAGCGGCCAATCGCCTGGTGAAGCTGGTGCTGATTAGCACACTGCCTGCGATCTCCGCCCTACTAGGTCTGGGCTTACTGCTGGGATTACTTGGTCAATGGCTATGGCAACGGCAGGACTCCCTGCTGGCGGGCCAGGGTCAGGCTCCCTGGTCAATTCCCTGGACTGGGGAAACCATCTGGGAGGTGCTGATGGTGGGCTTTTTTTTCATTGGTCAGATCGCATTGCCGATAGTCCTTGCTGGCTTAGGGCTTAGCAGTGCTGACCTCAGCAACCGGCAACGGGCCTTTTTATCCCTCGGCTACTACCTGCTAATGGCCATCGGTGGCCTGACCGTTCTCTGGTGGTGCTTGAGACCCTACAGACCCCTACCGGCGGGTTTATTTACCCTAAAACCCTCATGGCAGGGGTTGCTGTGGGGGCTGGGAGGCTACCTGGTGGCCCTACCTTTGATGTTTGGAGTCGCCCTACTCAATCAACAGCTTTGGCAGGGACAGGGGGGCAGTAACCCCCTGTTACAAACGGTCTTGGAGGAAAGGGACCCGGTGGCTCTAGTAGTCTTCTTCGTCACCGCTGCCCTGGCCGCCCCCCTATTTGAAGAAACCCTATTCCGCGGATTTCTCTTACCCTCCCTGAGTCGTTACATGGGGCTACCCTGGGCCATTGGTTTGAGTGGCTTAATCTTTGCCACTGCCCACCTCAGCCTCTCAGAAATACTGCCCCTGACCCTGCTGGGGATAGTATTGGGATTTGTCTACAGCCGCTCCCGCAACCTCCTATCCCCCATGGTGCTCCATAGCCTCTGGAATGGGGCCACTATGGCGGGGTTGTTGATTTTAGGCAGCTAAGACCGGGCAGCCAGGACTGAGCCGTTGACTAACCACTGACTTCTGATCACTGACTCCTGCCCTCAGAAGAACCACCCTTCAGCCTGGAACTCCATACTTTTATTTCCTGTCAACCTGCAGAATATGGGCATTGACAAAGGCAGGATAACCAGGCAATTATAAAGCCTGTGCTTTTTTCGAACCTGTTTTAGTTGCGACTGCCCTGTGGAACCAGATTTTTTGAACATTAATTCAAATAGTGCCGGTGGCCGGGAAGTTCTTGATATTTTCCTCAATCGCCGTCAGGTTTTAGGTCTGGGGGTTGGTTCTTTTTTGGGGACGATTTACCTGTCTTCCCATCAAGCCCAAGCTGAAAATGATGTGTCCAACGCCCTAACCGCTAATACTGTTGCCCAACCCCACGGAGGAAATTCAGTGGTAGACATTACCCCCACGAACCCCAACTACTTCATTCCTAATCGCTTCCAAGGAAAGACCCTACTGGTAACCGGGGCCGCCACTGGCATTGGGGCCGCCACGGCAGTTCGAGCGGCGCGGGAAGGGGCTAATGTGATTGGTCTAGATCGTAAGGCCACGGAGCTAAACCAGACCGTTAGCCAGATTAAGGGAGAAGGTCACAAGGCCATTGCGGTGGTCGGCAATGTGGTCAACACCGAGGTTTGAGATCGCGCCGTTGCCGATGGGGTGCGAGTCTTTGGTGGGTTAGACCTAGCCCTCAACGCCGCCGGAGTGATGGATGGCGGCGACCCAGCCCTACCCTTAAATTTCAACGGCCAACGCCAGCTGCTCCCCAATTCCATCCATGAGGCCACCGATGAATACTGGGAGGCGGTGGTGGCCACCAATACCACCGGGATGTTCAAGTCCCTGCGGTCGGAATTGCGCCAGATGGTTGAACAGGGCCGGGGGGGAGCAATCGTCAATATTGGGT
>JAYKIM010000059.1:0-5328 GCA_035286245.1 Cyanobacteriota bacterium
GGCAGCGGGGCTTGATACGCTTCACCCAGAGCGGCGGCTACACCCTACCAGCGGAGCAGATTGCCAGCCTCACCTGCCCCACCCTGATCCTCTGGGGAGAGCAGGACCGCATCCTGGGCACCCAGGACGCCCAGCGCTTTGAGGGGGCGATCGCCGGCAGCCAACTGCGCTGGATTCCCCAGTGTGGCCATGTGCCCCACCTGGAGCAACCCCAGGCGGTGGCCCAAGCCATGGGGGATTTTTTGGGTTGGTGAGGGGGCATGGTAATCCACGCCCGAGGTTAAGTACCCCATTCTCCCAGAACTAGACCGCCGCCACCGCCATAATAAAAAGCCCGCCACAGCATGGCGAGCTTGAACAGGAGATAGCCGATCGCAGAGGGGCTAGCTAGCCCCCTGGTTGGTATGCCGACTTACTTGATAAACAGCATTTCCTGGTAGGTGGGCAGGGGCCAGAGATCATCCGCCACTTCCCCTTCCAGGGCATCGGCATAGCTGCGCACCTCATCCATCAGGGGTCTTAGGGTGTTGGCGCAGAACTGCATATGCTCCTCGGGGGTGGCGAAATGCTTGGTAAGCAGATCCCCCAGTTGCTCCACCGAGGCCATCATGGACTTGACCAGATCCGCCACCTTTTGGGCGTTTTCCTTACCCACATCGATACCAATCTCACTGAGATTGCTCAGGGAGAGGGAAAGCTCTGACAGGTGACGCATCGCAGCGGGATAAATGATGGTCTTGGCCATACTGACCACCAGTTTGGCCTCCACCTCGATGGACTGGATATACTGCTCAGCGTAGGCTTCAAACCGGCTGCCCAGTTCCACCGGGGTGAGTACCCCTTCCTGGCTGAACAAATCCTCGATGTACTGTTCCCTCAAGACCGGCAGGGCATCGGCGGTGGTCTTCAGATTGGGGAGACCCCGCTCCTTGACCGCCATTTCATGCCATTCGGAGGAGTAACCATTGCCGTTGAAGATAATCGCGCCATGATCTCGAATGACACTCCTGAGAATGTCCTGGATAGCAGCATTCAGCTCCATCCCGCTGCCCAGCTTAGCCTCGAGTTGGTCCGCTATCCAGTCAAGGGAGTCGGCCAGAATCGTATTCATCGCCACCAGGGGCCCTGCTACCGACTGGCCCGAGCCCACCGCCCGAAACTCAAAGCGGTTGCCGGTGAAGGCAAAGGGGGAGGTGCGGTTGCGATCGCCCGGGTCCTTCGGAAACACCGGTAGGGTATCCACCCCCAGGTTCATCACCCCTTTCCCTTGAGAACCCTTCAAATCCCCCTGGGCGATCTGATCAAACACATCCTGGAGTTGGCTACCCAGGTAGACGGAGATAATCGCTGGTGGGGCTTCGTTAGCCCCCAACCGGTGATCATTGCTAGCACTAGCAATCACCGCCCGCAGCAAGGGCCCATACTTATGAACCCCCCGAATCACCGCACCACAGAACACCAGAAACTGAGCATTGGCGTGGGGGGTATCACCGGGATCCAACAGGTTGCCCTGGGTGGGGTTACCAACGGACCAGTTCACGTGCTTACCGGAACCATTCACCCCCGCAAAGGGCTTCTCGTGGAGCAGACAGACAAAACCGTGCTTCTTCGCCATGTTGCGCAGCACGGTCATGATCAACTGCTGGTGATCGCTAGCGACGTTGGCCGCTTCAAAGAAGGGGGCAATTTCAAACTGCCCGGGCGCCACCTCATTGTGGCGGGTCTTAGCGGGGATGCCCAGACGGTAGAGCTTTTCCTCCACGTCCTGCATAAACACCTGCACCCGTTCGGGAATGGCGGCAAAGTAGTGGTCGTCAAACTGCTGCCCCTTAGCCGGAGGTCGACCAAACAGGGTACGACCGGCCAGCAATAGGTCGGGCCGGACACTGGCAAAGTTAGCATCCACCAGGAAGTACTCCTGCTCTGCACCGCAGCTGGAGTTGACCGGAGCGACGTCAGTGTGACCCAGTAGCTTTAGCACCCGGGTGGCCGCCTTGCTCATGGCGGCATTGGAGCGCAGCAGGGGGGTTTTCTTGTCCAGGGCTTCCCCCGTCCAGGAGACAAACACCGTGGGAATGCAGAGGGTGACCCCGTTATCGGTTTCCATCACAAAGGCGGGGCTGGTGACATCCCAGGCGGTGTAGCCCCGGGCCTCAAAGGTGGAACGAATGCCACCGTTGGGGAAGGAGGATCCGTCCGGCTCCCCCTGCACCAGTACCTTACCCGAAAACTCAGAGATCACCGAGCCATCGGACTGCACGGAGATAAAGCCATCGTGCTTTTCAGCGGTGGCATTGGTGAGGGGATAGAACATGTGGGAGTAGTAGAGGGCTCCCTTAGATACCGCCCAGTCCTTCATGGCCACCGCCACCACATCTGCCACGGAGACATCCAGGGGGGCGCCATTCTTAATGGTTTTCTGCAGGGACTTGAACACCGACTTGGGCAAACACTCTTGCATTTTGCTCAGGGTGAACACATCCTTAGCCCAAAGCTCCTCTAGTCGACCGGGCAACTGGTGGGTAGAGGGTTGGCGATTGGTAATGTTGGCAATGGCTTGGGACCGAAGTTCATTTCCACTCATGGTGATTTCCTCATTATTGAAGATGGGACAGTCAGATGGGTTAACAGCAAATGCGACCTTGAGTTCTTAAGCTCGAACGAAAACTAATGCACCTTCAGCCCTAACGCCTAGCACGCAACGACTCGGCAATAGAAGTACCGAATACCAAATAGACGCTCTGGCTATCTTCCACCGAGGACACCACCAGGTCGGAAACCCAGCGGACCCTGAATTAATTTCACGAACCCCTATAAACACCCGCCACCGCCAGGCATCGGGCCAGGGCGACCTAAGAAATCAGGAATTTCTAAATACCTGAACCAGTTAGTGGGTGCATGGAGAACCATGGGGGTAGGTACTAATTAAAAAAAAACACCACGCTTGTTAAAAAAATTAAAGACACTGAGGAGCTCAGTCAAGGATTACTGTGATTCAAGACACAATAAACGAGGCCAGTCGAAACTTTTTGTATTAAAAAACACTGATTGCATGATTTTTCCCAGCTTTGGCCAGAACCCCTGGACCTGATTGACTGACAAAACATGCACCGCCCTCTCCCCAACCCCTCTCCCGCTCTGGGAGAGGGGTTGGGGAGAGGGCAAAGTCAGGGCTCACAGTAGGATTTGTGATCCACGTGATAGTAGGTTAGTGTTCCAACTGGCCTCCGGACCTTAGCCAATGGCCAGGGCCACCAGCTCCAGAAAACCGTCTAACTCCGGCGCCTGGCTCACCCAGGTGGGGTGATGGCGCAGCTGGGACTCGTAGTGCTGAATGTTGGCAACCCCCAGGGAGTGGGGAAAGTGGCGAGGATCAAACAGGCTTTCGTCGTTGGGGCTATCCCCCACGGTGAGCACTCCCTCCCGGGTCAGGCTGGGAAAGTAGCGCTCCAGGACCCGCTGCAATCCCCTGGCCTTAGTCTGCCCAGCCGGAAACAGGTGCCCCTGCACCGCGCTGTAGGTGAACCCCCAACCCCGTTGCTCACAGCTGTGCTGCAGGGCGGTCAGGTCATCCCAGCCCAACCCCCCGACGGGAAAACTCCAGTCGGTGAGGCGAAAGGGGTTATCCTCCGAGGGCTGGATCTGGGGCCACCGAGTCTGGAGGTCCTTAAAAAGCTGGGCGAGTTGGGTGCGGTGGTGAACGGGCTCCAACCCTGGGGTGAGAATTTCCGCCGGCTGGCCCGCCGCCAGGTAGACGCCGCCATTTTCGGCGATCGCCCCGGCCACGGGTAGGTAATGCACCAGGCCGCCCACCCACCCCGCTGATCGGCCGGTCACGATCACCACCGGCAGCCCCAGCCGTTGCAATTGTTCCAGAGCCCGTAGCAAGTCCCCCGTGAACTTACCGGCGCGGGTGAGGGTGCCATCCATGTCGGTGGCAATTAACTGCAGCGGGCAGGGGAGGCGGGTGGCGTCCCCTAACCCTGGCCATGGTGCACTCGCCATCAATGCCCTGCTCCTTGCCGGTTAATCCTTACCGGTTAAAAGTTGCTGCCGTCGCTGTTGGTCCCGCCGGCGATCGCAGGCAACCTCCAGCACCCGGGCGCCGCGGTTGGGCAAAAAGCTCAGGCAGGCTCGCAACTGGTCCCAGCAGGTAATCCGCTCATAGCTTACCCCATAGGCGGCACAGAGACGGTTTAAATCCACCCGCTGGGGCATGGCGAAGAACTGCTCAAAGGGGGGATCAAACTGGGCGATGGGCAGGCCCTGGAAAATGCCGCCCCCCTGGTTATTAATCACCACCACCGTCAGGTGCCCCCTCAACCCGGGCAGGCTTAGCCAGCCATTGGTGTCATGGAGCAGGGCCAGATCGCCGGTGAGCAGCACGGTGGGGGGGCCGCCGTGGGCCACCCCCAGGGCGGTGGACAGGGTGCCGTCGATGCCATTGGCGCCCCGGTTACAGAGGGGCTGCAGCCCCCGATCGCTGGGCGGCCAAAACCACTCCGCCTCCCGAATTGGCAGACTATTGGCGATCACCACGGGGGTGCCCGGCGGCAGCACCTGGGGCAGCAGCCAGGGCACCTTGCCGGAAAACAGATCGGTGAGGTCCGCCAGGCTGTGGTCCAGATCCTGGCGGGTGCGGTACTCCTGCTCGAGCCATCGCTCCCGGTAGGCTGAGGGGTGGGGCCGGGGCGCTAGTGGGGCCGCGGCCTGGGCCAGCTGTTCCAGGCTGGCCCCCAGGGGGGTGGTGGGGCCGTGCAGGGGGTCTAGATTCGCCACCCCGGGCCCCACCACCCAACGGCGGGGCTGGGTGCGCTGTAACCACTGCCGCAGGGTCTTACTGGTGGGTAGGGGCCCCACCTGCAGCACCTGGTCTGGCACCAAGTCGGGCAGATCCCCCGCCCTGGTCAGGATGGCATCGTAGCTGGTCACCAGGTCAGGGTTGAGGCTGGCCCTCTGGCGCAGGGGGGAGAGGGCCTCCGCCAGCACCGGCCAACCCAGCCCCCGGCAGAGGCTGGCCAGGGCCTGACCGTAGGGCAGGGGCAGGGGGGGTTGGGCGGGGCCCGCAATAATCAGGCCGCGATCGCAGCCCTGCCAGTGGTGCAGCAGGGTCGCCAGGTCGGTGAGGATCGGCCCGGGGGCATCGATGGGGCCAAGGATCGGGGAGAGGGCCTGCCAAAAGCCATCGTCTAGCTGGTTCCGTAGGGCCGCCACCGAACCATCCTCCAGGGGAGCCAGGGGGTCCTCCAGGGGGCAATTCAGGTGCACCGGCCCCGGGTAGGGCCAGAGACTGCGGTGCCAGGCCTGCACCAGGGTTTGACGCAGGTA
>JAYKIM010000060.1:0-6803 GCA_035286245.1 Cyanobacteriota bacterium
GGGCCAGCGTCAGATCAGTAACCTGAGCGATGAGCGACGACTGATTATTCGCCTATTGGGACCACCGGTTGAGCGGTATTACTACCCATCTAGCTAATCATTTGTCAACCTGCGGAATGTAGGAACTAACAGTCACCCGGCCGCCAGGTTATTCTGATCAGCAGGAGATCTGTCCTATACGGTGGGGCGAACATTATCTGCCTACCCTCCCTAAACCCTCCCGGCCAACTGCGGTGAGCCTGTTGACCATCCTCACCGCCCCTTCTGGGAGGCGGTCCAGTCTTCCCCCACCTGAATAGTAATATCGGAGTTCAGATCTCCCGTGCTTTCTACCCGGGCCTCCCCTACCCCTAAGAATCGCTGGAGAATTTCAGCGGTGGCCATATCCCCCTGCTGGGCAACAATACGACTGATCGGTAGGGGTTCTCGCAGATGCTTGTCAAGGTGAATATTGGCGTAACCACTCTCCCGCAGGGTTTGCATCAAGGCCTGGAGGGCAACGTCGTTGTTAGTACTATCCTGAATAGCAATGCGTACCTGACTGGGCTCGGGGGGGGTGGAGTCCCGACGATCCCCTTGACCAAAGTACTGACTAACCAGGGTATCGATGCCAGTGTAATTCGGTAACCAGTAACTGAGTTTAAACTCCTTATGGGTACTAAAACTACCCGGCAGCATCAGCATCTGCACATTAGACCGGTTAACCTGGGCACTGTACCCCATTAAGGCCAGGAGTTCCTCCACCGAAAGGTTAGTGTCTACGTTGGACTGGATCACAGAGAGGATCTTGGGCAGACGGGCAATGGTGGCTGGGTTCACAACCTGCTCGGTCATGGCCCGCATAAACATCTGCTGGCGTTGGATCCGGCCAATATCCCCCTTAGAGTCGTAGCGAAAGCGAAGAAACTGGAGGGCCTGGTTGCCATCTAGCTTCTGTTCGCCCGCCTTGAGATTGATATAGAGGTGCTGACTATCATCCCGGTATTTCATCGCCTCGGGTACGGTGACGGTGACCCCCCCCAAGGCGTCGATCAGCTTTTCCACCCCCTGGACGTTGATACGCACATAGCGATCAATGGCAACACCACCCAGCAGGTCGCTAACGGACTCCGCCGTCAGAGCGGGGCCACCCTCCCGATTAGCTTCGTTGAGCTTAGTGAGCCGGCCTCGCACGTAGGTGCGAGTATCCCGGGGTAGGGAGAGAACCACCACCTGCTCGGTCTGGGGGTTAAAGCGTAGCAGTAACATGGAGTCCGACAGGCCGTCAAAGGAGTTGACCAGGGCATGGTAGCCCACATTCTGAAGCTCTGGCGGTACCTGATCGAGGTCAGAGGTGAGCACCTTGATACCCAAGACTAAAATATTCACCGGTCGGGTCAGCCGCGGCAACTGCAGGGTGCCAGACTCGGAGATTGGATTGTCTTGCTGGAAAACCTGGCTATCGGCCTGGTGGAAGGACTGCTGTTGTAAGGGGGTAGCCGATAGGGAGACGGCCAGCAGGGCCCCAGCGGTGGCCGACAGACTGGCTACCCCAGCCATAATTACCCCTAACCCCAGTAGACGGGGAATCCGCCACCGCGCCTTAGGCTTAGGGGGCTGAGCCCAGGATCGGGGGACGACAGGGTGAACGGGGGTTCGACGAGAGCCCCGATAAACCGAAGAGTTGGGCAGTTTCTGGAGCGACACTGGAGACCTCAGACCATAGTGGAGGAAGAAATCTGTGAAATTATACTGATAACTATGGCAATTAGCGCGTCGCCCCAGGGCCAATTTCTTTGATCGGGGGGAAGGTTAAATGAGAAGACCAGAGTTGTGTGCAGTGACTACAGCTATTGGTTAGCTATGGTTTTGCGATCTACTGATCTTAGGATGCGCCGTTGATCATAGGGTTGGCAACCACTTGAACCAGTTTCCAACCTATCCAGCCCAAGCCTATCAAAGCGGTACCAAACAGTAGGGAACTGCTGGGCAAACCCACAAATACTAGGGCCAAACTGCCCGCCCACCAGGTCAGGGCATAGATAGTCAGCACAGTTAGACGATGGGTCAGACCAACCCCCAGCAGACGATGGTGCAAATGGCTCCTATCCGCTAAAAATGGCGACTGACGACGCAACAGGCGACCCAGGATAACCACTGACATGTCTAATAAGGGCACCGCCAGCACTAATAGGGGTAAGAGAGCTGCCGTGGGCGTGGCTGTCTTCACCAGACCGGTAATTCCTACGCCGGCCAGTAAAAAGCCGATAAGATAGGAACCCCCATCGCCCATAAAGATCTGCGCTGGGTTGAAGTTAAACACTAAAAAACCCAGCAGACTGCCCAGCAGGCAAACCATCACCAGGGCCGAGGCGATGTGGTTGGATTGTAAACAGATCAGGGCGCTGGCTCCAGCGGCGATCGCTCCCACCCCCGCCGCTAGTCCATCGAGTCCATCAATCCAATTCATGGCATTCACCACCCCTGTCAACCACAGCAGGGTCAAGGGTAGACTCAACCAACCCAGATCGATAGCCCCTAAACCGGGCAAGGGGATTTCCTCAATTTTCAGCCCCGCTTGCCATACCAGGGTGGAAACCGTCAACTGAGCTAGCAACCGCGGCAGGGGCGCCAGGTTGAACAAGTCATCCGCTAGGCCAATGGCAAAGAAGCCCAACCCCCCCATGATCACCACTAAAACAGAGGGGCCGCTGGGGTCAGCAAACACTGATACCCCCTGCAAACTGACTACCATGAGCAAGGCTGCCGCTACCCCGAAGCAAATGGCAATACCCCCTAATCGAACCATCGGTTTACCATGCAGCTTACGACTGGAGGGTAAATCAACTTGATCAAACTGCAAAGCAAAATTTCGCACTATTGGGGTGGTAATCAAAACAGCTAAACAAGCGGTTAAACCGGCAACCAATAGGTAACTGTAAAGCGTGTTAGAAATGGGAAGTGAAAAAACTGTCATATTAATATCCGACCTTAATTCCTAAAGTTCATGTCAAGTTACGATCGCTGTTCGGGTTAAGACCGTTGCGAGAGACTTGAATCGTTCCGATCTCAAGGCAACAGTTGCGCTCTCCTACTCTGTTTGAGCCCTTGAGAATAAAAAATGGGATGGCATACAATGCTTGATTTTAGGTAAATGCAACCACCTAACCGTTGCCGATCAGATGGCCCAGAAAGGCCTCCTATCTCGCCCGGCACTGGTCTCTTAAAAGGAGATGAATCTCTACAATCCTTGTGTAGCAATGGTTATGGACAATTAGCTTTGAGATCTTGAAAATGCTTTTCTGACAAGACCTTCAGCCATCTATCACCTACTACCGGACCAGTGCCTCTCGCCCCATCCACGCGGTAGGAGTAGTGCTCAGGTGTAATTCGACTGGCTATCGGGTTGCATAGCTTTCTAGGTTCAGATGCCATCGAAAACTGGAATAGATGATGTCTATACATTACTAACAGCGACTCGAAGGAAAGTAGAAACTCAGACTGAGCCCTGGGTTGACCGTTGAACTCTGTCCCGGTTGTGCTGTCTAGAGCTGTGTATCTCGCTTAATCGGGATATACACGGCAAAAGTAGCTCCCATAAGTCCCTATAAACCTGACTTGACGTCCTTCGGAGCAGCCAGGCAGGCTTCACCAAGGTATTTAACCGACAGGTTATCCTTAACCATAGTGGCCATGGAAGGATTAAAGCGCCTGACCAGGGCAGTGGAGAGCAAATTCACGGCAAAGATGGGCCCATCCCAAAGATAGCGTCTGGCTAAACGACGAGGCTCTTGAATTAGTCGATAGGGAGTCTCCAGACCAAGATTCTGAGCCCAAACCGGTGGACGCTTAACTTCTCCTACAACATAGCTAAAGCTAATTCCTACCCCTATCCACCAAGCTCGAGGGCAAATATAACGAAGTTGGGCAATCAGCTGTTCTGACTTGGGAAACCCTAGGGCCACGTAGATCACTTCGGGCTGGGCTTCAGCCAATATGTCCTGAAGGTACTGTATCTGCTCAGCATCCCGTTCAAAATTCATGGGCGGACAGAAGGTACCCGCCACCTCTAATCCTGGATTTGCCCGTTGCAGTAAATCTGCTGCTGCTTTAGCGGTCCCCGGGTTGCCTCCCAGGAAAAAAGCTGATTGACCCCTTAAGGCCATTTCCCGGGTTAAGCTGTAAATCAGATTAGAGCCACATACCCTTTCCGGTAAGGGGCTAGCCTGTAAACAACTGGCCCAAACTAAGG
Organism: Cyanobacteriota bacterium; assembly: GCA_035286245.1. Lineage (GTDB taxonomy): Bacteria > Cyanobacteriota > Cyanobacteriia > Phormidesmidales > Phormidesmidaceae > Nodosilinea. The sequence goes on from JAYKIM010000060.1 coordinate 4,232, forward strand.
TAATACCATCGGCGACTCGCAGGGTGCTATCGGTTACTAAATGCCTTAGGGAAGCATTTCTAGTAACTTTACGAAGATTTTCAAGATTGACGGTAACGCACCATCCGCCACGCCCTGCATCGACTTCATCAGCAATCAGTCGAACGCATTCCGGTTCCGTAATAGGAGCAATGGAAACACCATGGATATCGACTGAATTCAACTCAGATAGGAACCGGTGAGAACTAGGTTTTAACTGGGTACCAAACATGCTGTATTGCCTAACTAGAAAAAGCTACGGAAAGAGAAGAATTCATAAACCCTAGGCCGCCAAGGGCAAGGTTCTTGAGGAAAGTTGTCCTACGGACTGATCTGTTGCTAAACCTAGAAGGCTGGCACAGGTGTCCCATTCAAAATTTCTCAAGATAAGTTCCAACTTGGCTTGGGTATAGGCAATGCCATGGTAAGTACGGAAATGGCGTAGGAGGGGTAATTGTGTTCTAGGACAATCAATCGCAAAGTCTCGAGGATGGAGATAAACCACATTGGGTAACCCCCTCTGGTTTTGAAGTTTCATTAACCCGCAAAGTAGGAAAGCAGGCATGAGCCGTAGATAGCCACCACCACAATAGGGAACACTGAATTTACCCAGGGGTAAGGCACTAACCGGCAATTCCATAATCTCCCGGCCTGACAACGTGTCTCGAAACCGATGGGGTTTTGCTGTCACATTGAAACTCTGGGGACGATGGGGAATCAGACTGGCGTCATACCTGATACCTTCATCTAGCAACACATCAAAGGCCCAGGGACAGGCCTGGGTTAGGGTGAAACCAGGGGCACGAAAACCTAAGACCTTACGACCTGAGATCGACTCAAGGGTCTGCACTGAGGCATGGATATCCTCCGCGAATTCCTCCCGGTTAAGGTTGCAAACGGTTCGGTGCCAATAGGAATGGCTACCAATCTCATGCCCCAAATCAGCGATCTGCTGGACCATGTGGGGATACTGATTGGCTATCCAGCCAACGATGAAAAAGGTCGCTTTTACCCCGAAATTATCCAGAGTTTCAAGGATCCTGTAGGTATGAGATTCAACAACTTGAGGCAAATCACCCCAGTTCTCGGGGTTTGACAAATTGGGTATATCTAGGATGTGGAACCAATCCTCGATATCGAAGGAAAGTGCATTAATCATGACTGTAGATCCTCAGGACTCCAGTGAAACAGACCGATCCTAAAATGATGATTTAGCAAGCCAGAGAAAAATAGCCCACGGGTTACCATGGTGCAAACCTGAAGTAGCTACAAAAGCTATCTATCTCTATGCCCCAGGGTCCCTGCCTTACTCCCCTTAACCGAGGCCGCTATAGCTTGTCGTAGATGCGCTCTATGCGAATACTACAAATTGAGTATATTCGTAGTGCATTGGCAGACGCTTCATGAATTTTTTATTAATGCGGATTCCTGTACGTACTATCACTTAGTTTTTTCCGCAGGTACAGACTTCCTGACTTTTCTTTGTTGAAAGCTTTAAAGATAGGACTGGGTTTATGAAGCTTTTGTGAGTACCGTGTCTCGATCACCCGTGTTCCTCTGGATCGGTATAAGTAACTGGACCCATATAGAAGGGGTTTATGGTGAGTATGTTGAAATAATAGATTAAGATTTACGGGATCTAGGGGAACTGCGGGTATGGTGGATGTCAAATTTTTACTTCCGTCATGGCAGACACGGAGCAGTCCTTCAGTTTTTCCTATAAATCTCACTGTTCTTTATCTATGGTTGATTTACCTAACTCCGTGGCGGTGACCATGCCATCGGCAAGCCCAACCTCTAGTTCTCCAACGGCGGCTGCCCTGGGTCGAGTCGGAGTTTGTATCCATGGCCACTTCTACCAGCCACCCCGGGAAAACCCTTACCTGGACGCCATTGAACGGCAGCCCAGTGCCGCCCCCTTCCACGACTGGAACGAGCGCATTCACCATGAGTGTTACCGACCCAATGCCTACGCCCGCATCCTCAATCACCAGGGTGAGGTGGTTAGAATCGTCAACACCTTTGAATACATCAGTTTCAACCTGGGCCCCACCCTGCTGAGCTGGATGGAGCGCTACGACCTGGAAACCTATCAACGGATTGTGGAGGCCGATCGCCGCAGCTGCGATCGCCTCCAGGGGCACGGCAACGCCATCGCCCAGGTCTACAACCACATCATCCTACCCCTGGCCAACCAGCGGGATAAAATTACCCAGGTACGCTGGGGGATCGCTGATTTTCGTCGTCGTTTTGGCCGTAATCCCGAGGGCCTATGGCTGGCGGAAACCGCCGTCGACTACGCCACCCTGGTGGTGTTAGTGGATGAGGGCATTCGCTTTACCGTGCTGGCCCCCTCCCAGGTGCAGCGCTGTCGGCCCCTGGGTAACCCTGGCGAGGTGCTGGATTGGCAGGAAGTGGGGGGTGGCCAGATCGATCCCACCCGTCCCTACCGCTGCTTTTTGCCCCAGGCCGACGGCAGTCCTGACCCCGATCTCTACATTGATATATTTTTCTACGATGGCCCCATCTCCCGGGACATGGGGTTTAACGATGT
>JAYKIM010000061.1:0-8772 GCA_035286245.1 Cyanobacteriota bacterium
TTTGCGGGCTTTAACTCGGTACATGTATTTCGACAGTTGGGATCATCTCCTTACCTTCATGCTCCAAGGGCTAGAACTGGAAATCCCTCCCAATAGCAGCTGATTCTTTAAAATGAGAATTGCTGTCTCCTAGCTGAGCGAGTTGACACCAGAGCAGCCCCTTAGGGATAATAGAAAATTGTGTAAATCTTGAGAGTTTGAATTCCCTTGGCAAACGTTGTAGTCATTGGAGCCCAATGGGGCGACGAAGGAAAGGGCAAAATCACTGACCTATTAAGCCGTTCGGCGGATGTGGTAGTGCGCTATCAGGGGGGGGTGAATGCCGGTCATACGGTGGTGGTTAAGGACAGGACCTTTAAACTCCATCTAATTCCTTCTGGGATCCTTTACCCCGACACCGAGTGTGTCATTGGTAGCGGCACGGTGATCGACCCGGGCGCCCTGATTAAGGAATTGGACAAGCTCGACGATCTGGGGGTTTCCTCTGACAATTTGTTTATTTCCAGTGCTGCCCACGTCACCATGCCGCATCATCGGCTGATCGATCAGGCTGCTGAGGAAAAACGAGGTAACAAAAAGATTGGCACCACTAAGCGCGGTATTGGCCCCACCTACGCTGACAAGTCAGAACGGATTGGCCTGCGGATGGTTGATCTGCTAGATCAGGCCAACCTGGCTGACCAGATCAGGTGGGTGGTGGAATACAAAAACGTTATTTTAGAAAAACTCTATGATATCGAGCCCCTTGACCCCAGAGCGGTCCTGGAGGAGTACCAACAGTATGCTGAGCGCCTGCGACCCCATGTCATCGATAGTTCCCTACACGTCTATCGAGCCATTCAACAACGTAAGAACGTTCTCTTTGAGGGGGCCCAGGGTACCCTTCTCGATCTAGACCATGGTACCTATCCCTACGTCACCTCCTCTAATCCGGTGGCGGGGGGTGCCTGTATTGGCACCGGTATCGGCCCCACCGTGATTGATCGGGTGATCGGGGTGGCTAAGGCCTATACTACTCGGGTAGGGGAGGGTCCCTTCCCCACTGAGTTAGTTTGTGCCATTGGCGACCAGCTCTGTACCCGGGGGGCAGAGTTTGGCACCACCACCGGTCGCCGCCGCCGCTGCGGCTGGTTTGATGCGGTGATTGGCCGCTACGCAGTGCGCATCAATGGCCTGGATTGTCTGGCCATTACCAAATTGGACGTCCTAGACGATGTTGACGAAATTCAGGTTTGTGTCGCCTACGATCTAGATGGCAGTCGCTGTGAAGAACTGCCCGGCAGTGCTCAGTCCTTTGGTCGCTGTCGACCTATTTATAAAACCCTACCGGGTTGGAAGCAGCCCACCCATCACTGCCGATCCCTGGCTGACTTACCTAAAGCGGCCCTGGACTACCTGAAGTTCCTGGCGGAATTAATGGAGGTACCCATCGCCATCGTTTCCCTGGGGGCTAGCCGTGATCAAACCATCATTGTCGAGGATCCAATCCATGGTCCGAAACGAGCCCTGCTCTACGGGAATGGTGAACCTGGTGAGGTTCAGGTGGCCTAGGACAGTGCTGGGCCAACAATGTTTTGATATCTAGTTTACCTACGGGGAAGAGAGTGTTATGGAACTAACGATTGCATGTAAGGCCCGGGATGCCAGCGCCAAACCCAATGCTTTGCGACGTCAGGGGCTGTTGCCAGCGGTCCTCTACGGTCACAATGGCACCGAGTCCGTATCCCTAACGGTTGATCAAAAGGCGGCGGAGCTTCTACTGCGCAAGGCGGCAGTGAACAATACCATGATCGATCTGGATATTCCAGACCTGCCCTGGCAGGGCAAGGCCCTGCTGCGGGAGGTTCAGTCCCACCCCTGGAATAGATCTGTTTATCACCTCAGCTTCTTTGCCGTCAAAGCCCAGGACGCTGTGGAGGTGGGGGTAGCCCTAAACTTCCTGGGAGAACCCCTCGGGGTCAAGGACGGCGGTGGCATGCTGAACACCGAGGTGAGTGAAGTCACCGTCAAGTGCAAGGCGATCGACATTCCCGAGAGTATTGATGTGGATGTCTCAGGGTTAGAGGTGGGCCAGTCCTTGACCGTAGCCGATCTGATTTTGCCGGCGGGGGCGGTAGTGGCGGGAGACCCTAGCCAGGTCATTGCTAGGGTGCTCCAAGGCCGACGCGCCTAGGGGGCGATTGACCCAGTTTACAAACGGGCAAGGTTCTTTAGGTTGCGCTCGTTACCCTTGTGTCAATTCATAGCCCAGATTTAGAAAGGTTGGGTTGGATGAGTCGCCCCAGCCACCACGCCAGTCCTAGCTTTGGCCATAACCCTGGAAACAGGGCTATGGCCAAAGCTATACTTTTGAATAGGTCCACCACTACTAAACGCCATGAGCCTAGATGCCCTTAAACCCTGGCTAAACTTCTTTCACCCCATCCTGATGTGGCTATTGTTTGCCGCCACTCTCTATGCTCTCTATTTGGGCATGCAGGCTCGTAAAACCCGCCTGGCGGACGCCGAGACTCGCCCAACCCTGATCAAGGGGAAGTTTGCCCTGCGCCATCATCAGCTGGGCTCCCTACTGCTAGCGGTCATGGTCTTGGGCAGTATCGGTGGTATGGCGGTTACCTATATTAACAACGGCAAGCTATTTTTCGGTCCTCACCTGCTGGTGGGCCTGGGCATGACCGGCTTAGTCGCTACCTCTGCCGCCCTTGTGCCTTTTATGCAGCGGGGCAATCAAACTGCCCGTATCACCCATATCAGCCTCAATATAATTTTGGTGGGTTTGTTTGGCTGGCAGGCGGTTACTGGCATGCAGATTGTCCAGCGGATTTTGGATAACTTCTAGCTCCAGGAAATCCCAAAGGCTCAATAGATCGCAAAGTTCCCTGGTTCTTACCCCCCAGCCTCTTCTCCCAAGGAGATGGGTGTATCTAGCATCCCAAAGCCCAAAACTGGGAGAAGGGGAATTAAAACTTTCCTAACTATGGCAGGGCGGTACTGGATAAAAAAACCGCTGACCATAGTCAGCGGTAAGCCAGAAGGATGAATGGGAAGGTCTCCTAGGGAAAGACACCCTAGTAGGCCAAGCCCATGCTGCGGGTTGTTTCACCGCCCAAATAAACCCGAATGCTGAGGAAGTCGGTGGGGCAGGCTGTTTCACAGCGCTTACAACCCACACAATCCTCGGTTCGAGGCGCGGAGGCAATTTGTCCAGCCTTACAACCATCCCAGGGAACCATCTCCAGGACGTCATCGGGGCAGGCTCGCACACACTGGGTGCAGCCAATACAGGTATTGTAGATTTTGACAGAATGGGACATTGAATCAAAACTCCAATGCGGGTCACTAGGGCGTTTGACAGCTTTAAGGAAGGCCTTAAAGGATTGTCAAAACAATCTATAAAGTAAAAATTTCCTAATCATGATTCAGTCTATAGCTAGAGTTTTCAGCTCTTAGCCGTCATGCCCATAAACCTTAATGGATCGTAATAATCAATCAGAATAAAACTTTTAAGAACGAAAAACCCCTGGATTAATCCCCGTTGGGTAGGGGCATGGATTACCCTGGGAGAATAATCTAAACTAAGCTAATCCTTCCTATTCCTGGACAGGCTGCCATGAAAGACTTTTTTGAAAACGTCGCCCGTTACCCCCGTTATCTGATCTCCTTTACCCTGGGGATTTTGTATAGCGCCCTGCAGCCCCTCCTACCCCTGCTACGGCGTCCAATCACCGCCATTGCCCTGGTGGCGGCGGCGGTGGCGGGGTTCCTCTTTCTGACCTTTACTCTGCAGGCTATGTTGGGCCTGGGGAATGGGTAGAAGGGCTCAAGTCAGGCAGTCAATCGGAGTTAACCATTATGGCCACTAGTCGACGGGTAGAACGGGTGGCTTCCCTGATTAAACGGGAGGTCAGTCAGATGCTGGTGAGCGACATCAAGGATGATCGGGTCGGGTCCGGCATGGTCAGTGTCACCGACGTGGAAGTATCGGGGGATTTGCAGCATGCCAAGATTTTTGTCAGTATCTACGGCAGTGATGCCGCCAAGGTGGAAACCATGGCCGGGTTGAAGGCCGCCACCGGCTTCGTTCGCAGCGAACTGGGTCAACGCCTGCAACTGCGCCGTACGCCAGAAATCCTGTTCAGGGAAGATCGCTCGGTGGAGCGGGGTACCCGGGTGCTCTCCCTAATCAATCAACTCAGTCAGGAACGGCAAGCCAGGGAGGGGGAGGAATTGTCCGCCGAGGAGCTAGCCTCCACCGAGGTCGAGCCCCTGGCTCTGGATAATCAGGGCTGAGGCGTTTTAGTGATATCGGTCCTACCGCCTATTGATCAGCTCTCCTTGCTGGCCCAGGTGGCCCAGATGGTGGTGGTACGGGCCTCCGGTCACCTGTTTGATCACCAGATTCGTTACCCGGCCTGGGAGGCTAACCAGGCTACCCTCAGCCGTTACCTGCAGGACCTGGGGGTGGGGGGGGTAATTTTGTTGGGGGGCAGCGCAGCGGAGGTGGGACTTAAAACCCAGGCCCTACAGGAGCAGTCCAACCTTCCCCTGTTGTTGGCGGCGGACATTGAAGAGGGGGTGGGGCAACGGTTTAGCGGGGCCACCCAGTTTCCTCCTCCCATGGCCCTGGCCGCCATCGCTGAGCAGGACTACCCGACGGCCTGCCGTTACGCAGAGGCCATGGGTCGGGTGACCGCCCTTGAGGCCCGGGCCATGGGCCTTAATTGGCTGCTGGCCCCGGTGGTGGATGTCAACAATAATCCCGGTAATCCGGTAATTAATGTGCGGGCCTTTGGAGCTACCCCTGAGCAGGTTAGGACCCTGGCCAGCGCCTTTGTGCGGGGGGCGCGGTCTGAGGCGGTGTTAACCACCGCTAAGCACTTCCCTGGCCACGGTGATACTCGGGTTGACTCCCACCTGCAGCTGCCCCATCTGCCCCACTCCCTGGAACGCTTACGGCGGGTAGAGTTACCCCCCTTTGAGGCAGCGATCGCCGCCGGGGTGGACGCGGTGATGACTGCTCACCTGCAGATTCCGGCCCTTGACCCCCACTACCCCGCCACCCTCTCCTTCCCCACCCTGACCGGCCTGCTGCGCCAGCAATTGGGCTTTGCTGGCCTGATTGTCACCGATGCCCTGGTGATGGGGGCGATTAGCCAGTCCTATGGCTCCGAGGAAGCGGCGGTGCTGGCGGTGGAGGCGGGGGCGGACATTCTGCTGATGCCCACGGATCCTGAGGGGTGTATCCGGGCGGTGGTGGAGGCGGTGAAAACCGGTCGGTTATCGCGGCAGCGCATCTTCACCTCCCTGGAACGGATTTGGCGGGCTAAGCAACGGGTAGCCTTTCCACCGCCGTCGTCCGTTGCCAGCCATGCCTGGGAACAGTGGTCTTCGCCCCGCCTCTGCCTGGATTGTCTGGCCCAGCCCGAGGCCCAGGGGCTAGCCACGGCGATCCTGGAGGCCTCCATGGCGCAGCAAGGGACGGTACCTCAGGCCTCAGCCACCAGCCCCGGTGATAATCTGGTCTGGGTGGATGACGTGGTGGCCTCTCCCTATCTCCATGCCGCTTGCCCCGCCCTCAGTTGGCCGGCCCAACACCATTACCACCTGCGGCTGATCGACCAACGGGGCTGTCAGCAGGGGCCCCAACCCGATCAGCTACGCCCCACCCTGGTGCAGGCTTTTATCCGGGGAAACCCCTTTCGGGGCTCAGCCACCGCCGGGGATCTGCTGTTTACCTGGGTTGATCGGTTGCTAGCTGCCAATTTGTTGCGGGGGGTGGTGATCTACGGTAGCCCCTACGGACTGGCGGAACTGCGCGATCGCCTACCCGCCAGCCTGCCCTACGGCTTTACCTACGGCCAAATGGAAAGCGCACAGCACCTGATTCTCAACCGTCTGGGCCTGCAGCCCCCTGACCAGTCAGGTCAGAGTGCCTTTACCGACTAGTACTTCGCAGTACCGGTTAGGCAATCCTACAAGTCAGGTACAGCCCAGGGGCAGGAGAGAAGTTCATACCAGGGCCGACTGGCAGACCTGGATTGAGACGGGCCCAGCCATTGCCATCGCTACGACAAAGCGCTAAGATTGTACTGTTAGTGAGAATATTTCTCATTAATATCGCTACTGCTCAGGGCAAAGGATCGAGTCAAACCCCAGTGCCAAGGGGCAGCACCGGTCCAGGCCCCCGTCCTCTCATCCTTACAAGGAGGTTTCATGGCTACAAAAACCGTTGCAGAGATGGGCCCCATATCCATCGACATTGGCATTAGCGCAGCGGATCGGCAGGAGATTGCCGCCGGTCTGTCAAAACTGTTGGCCGACACCTACACCCTTTACTTGAAAACTCACAACTTCCACTGGAACGTCACCGGACCCATGTTCCAGACCCTACACCTGATGTTTGAGGCTCAATATAATGAACTAGCCCTAGCGGTGGATTTGATCGCCGAGCGCATTCGAGCCCTGGGTTTCCCCGCCCCCGGCACCTATCAGGCGTTTGCCGCGCTGTCCTCCATCGCCGAGGCGGAGGGGGTGCCTAGCGCTGAAGAGATGATTCGCCAATTGGTGGCGGGCCAGGAGGCGGTGGTGCGCACCGCCCGTTCGGTGTTTCCCATGGTGGAGCAGGCCCATGATGAACCCACCGCTGACCTGCTGACCCAGCGGATGCAGGTGCACGAAAAGACCGCCTGGATGTTGCGTAGTCTGTTGTCAGCTTAGCAACCGGGGCCGCCTAGACCCTCAACCGGGCCCCAACCCGCGGGCGATGTTAAGGCAGTGGCTAAAGCTGGCGGTGGTTTTCACCGCCTGGGCCTCCGCGTGGGCCCGGGCGGCCTGGTAACCCGCCGATTGTAAGGCGGCCACCAGGCGATCGCGATTGGGGATATCCATTCGCCCCCGTCGACCGATCTCCCCTAGCAGGTAGTAGTAGGGCGGCAGGTGGGCCTCCGCCGCCATCACCCCCAGCAGATCGGCCTGGGATCGCCAGCCCCATTCCTGGGCCAGTTGGGCCATGGCCCCCAGTTGATCGGTGTTATGGAGGGGCCCGATCCAAAGGGGACCACTCACCACTACTCTGGTTTCACCATCCTGCAGCTGGCAGAGGCAAGATACCCGACCCAACTGAGACCAGGTAAGGGTTTGTAGGTGGCCACAGCCATGGCAATAGGCAATAAACCCGTAGGTCGTCTCATCCAGCGTGACCTGAGGTACCAGGCGTACCATCACCCGGTGCACCTGACCAGTAAACAGGCTAAACACGGGCTCTACCCCCAGCCCACGGCTGGCGGCGGTCTGGGCAGCCCGGCCCAGCACTAGGCGCAGCCCCTGCTCATGAACCGCGGGCTGCCAGCGGGCGTGGGCGGAGTAAATTCGCAGACTAGCCTGGGAATCGTGGCCGCTGGTGGAGCGACCATCGGTATTGGTCAAGTAGAGGAGCCCCCCCAGGCGGGTGGCCCCCAGGCCGGTGTCAATGTGGACCGCCGGGTTGCCAAAATTATCAATGTCCACCAGGTCATAAAAGTCGCGATCCTGGTGGCAACGGAGGCAAAGCCGCTGGCTGTTCTCATGGGTGATCTGGTAGCGGTGAGAGGGCAGAACCGCCAGGTTAGCCCTCAGGGTGGGGGCCAGATCGGCATTACCCTCGTTGGCCCAAACCCAGTCTGCCTGAGCCTCCAGAACGTAGCGTAGGGGCCTCACCCCGGACCCCGTCATAGTGTCTAATACACGTAACTGGCCCCGGGTTTGACGGTAAAGATGGGCGCAAAGAACGGCCATGTCGCGGGCAATGGCACTTTCAACCCGGTAAAAGGCAGGGCCTGGATTAAAGCTAGCCTGGCCTTCCTGGCGCACTATGGTAACCGGTTATCCCGCCCCTAGAGGGCCTCCATAACCCGGACCAGGGCGGTTTCTAGGCCAGCCTTCGAGAGTTTGGTGAGGACAAACACCTCCTGTACCGTTTTTCCCCTGCGGGCAATCAGTTTAAAACCACCCCGAATCGGCACCGATACCTTCACCCGCATTTCGGGAGAATGAGCCCGCACATTAGCGATCACCCCGGGCGTCACCGTACCAATGCCTGGTTGCTCCAACAGCTTTTCTAAAATCGGAATCAGACCGGGTAAGTGGGTAGAGTGGTTCCAAACCAAACGACTATCGGAAGTTTGTGTCATAAAAACCGTCTGTTTATAAAAAAGTCTTAATCATCTAGTTTTGATTATGCCTGCTCAAGGGGGGCCATCGTCAAGCCAGCCCGGGTGAGTTGGCTGTGGTATAACTCCGCTTGCTCGAGAGGACCGGTCCAAACAATGGCCTGTCCTTCGTTGTGGATCTGATGGGTGAGATCCCAGGCGAGATCGCTAGCCATACCAGGAATATACTTCATCAAGCATTCCGCCACATGCTGGAAGGTATTGAAATCATCGTTGAGAACAATAATTTTGTAGTTAGGGTAGGGGCGGCGGGTGGTTTGGTTAGTCTTTTCTGGCGCGATGGTGGGCGCTGAGGCCATCCCTTGAGGTGACAGCAAAATCATGGCGTAGGGTGATTACAATAGCGTGACGAATATGCCATTACTAAGATAAATGAACCCGTTCAAATGCGCTAACGGCTTTTCCTGACCACAGCAATTCTCAATTTGGCAAAAAGCTATTCAACGGCCAGGAATAGGGGTATGGTAATGCCATCTGAGAGAGCTAAGAGAGCCAGAGCTGTTGAAAGAGCGGGGTTTATTTGACAGGCTAGTGAGCTCGTTTCGCCAGCGGTTGTCGTCGCTAC
>JAYKIM010000062.1:0-4495 GCA_035286245.1 Cyanobacteriota bacterium
CCCGATATCAAGCAGGAACTGCTGGATATCGCCTGCCGCATCCGGGCTATGGGCTACCAACTGTTAATCATTGACACCGAGCGCAAGTTTGTCTCCACGGGCTTTGGCAAGGAGTTGGCCCAGGCCGCTGGGGGTCGCTATTACCAACTGCCGAAGGCGACGGATCAGGCGATCGCCGCCATGGCCAGGGGGGCGATCGCCGATCTGAAACAACCTTAGCGGCTAATCGGTTTTACCCCGTTGCAGGTAGACCGCCAGGGCATCCGCCATCACCTGACCTAAGGAGCGCCCCTCCTGATCCGCCGTGGCCTGCAGCGTCATGAACAGATCATGGGAAATACTCAAGCGGTGACGCCCTTCCTTGGTGTGTTTAGGGGTGTACTGGCTGGAATCGTAGGTGGTGGCAAACTGACGGAGGGCCTCAAACCCCACCCGATCGCAGAAGTCTCCGAAGCTTTCCGGTCCTTTACGACCATCCCGAAAGAAGACGAACAGGGGCTCCAGGGTGGTTTCCATGGTGGCATCCGCCATCCGCTCCAGGTAGGGGCGGGCCAGGCGGGTTTGATCGGGGGAGCCCCCCAGCCAGACCTGGTAGGCCTCCGGAGCACTGCCCACCAAGCCTAACTCCGCCATGTAGGGGCGGGCACAGCCATTGGGGCAGCCGGTCATGCGTACGACAAAATGTTCATCTTGGAGGCCAAGGCGGGTTAGTAAGGTGCGTAACCGCTGCAGCACCGTAGGCATCACCCGTTCTGACTCCGTAATGGCCAGGCCACAGAGGGGTAGGGCGGGGCAGGCCATGGCGTAGCGCACCATGGGATCTAGATCAGTTTCCCTCTGGATACCGCAGTCCGTCAAAATGGCCTGCAAGTCATCTTTAATCTCAACCGGAATGTCGTAGAACAGTACGCTCTGGTTAGGAGTGACTAACATGGGCAGATTAAACCGCTCCACAATCTGCCGCAGGGCGGTTTTGAGGCGCAGATCAGGCCTGTCTAACACCCGACCGTTTTCAATGGGGATACCGACAAACCATTGACCATCCCCCTGCTCATGCCAGCCCAGGTAGTCATAAAAGGTCCATTTGGGTAGTTTCTTAAAGGGTTTGAGGGGCTTACCCAGGTAGGTCTCCACCTGTTGACGAAACCGGTCCACACCCCAGTCGTGGATCAGGTACTTCATGCGGGCATGGCGACGGTTGGCGCGATCTCCGTAGTCCCGCTGGGTGGCGACAATCGCCTTCATCAGGTCAAACACATCCGCCTGATCGACGTAGCCAATTTCATCGGCGGCCCTTGCAAAGGTTTCCTCCTTGTTGTGGGTACGGCCCAACCCCCCGCCGGCTAGGACATTAAACCCCTTCAGCTGGCCGGCCCGGTCAGTGATCACCACCAGGGTAACATCCTGGGTATAGGCATCAATGGAGTTATCACCGGGAACCGTGACGGCGCACTTAAACTTACGGGGCATGTAGTGGGTGCCGTAGATCGGTTCTTCATTGTTGTGAATCACCGTGCCGTTACCATTTCGCTGGCGGGCCGCCACCACATCGGGATGCTCTTCGGCGGAGAGAAACTTTTCCCCATCTAGCCAGATTTCGTAGTAGGCCTCGGTTTGGGGACGCAACAGGTCGGCGATGTGGTTAGCGTAGTCCCGAGCCAGTTGATACTCGGGTCGGTTTTTAAAGGGGGCCGGGGGGGCCATCACATTGCGGTTCAAATCTCCACAGGCCCCCAGGGTGGATCCTAAACTGTGGACAATGGCGCTGATGGTGGCCTTCAGGTTGTGCTTGAGAATGCCGTGCAGTTGAAATCCCTGGCGGGTGGTAGCCCGTAGGGTATGGTTGCCGTACTGGTCTGATAGCCGATCCAGGGTGAGGTAAAGTTCCGGAGCAATAAAGCCCCCCGGGTTACGGGTACGGAGCATCATCTGGTATTCCTTTTCCTGCCCCTTCGCCCGGTGATCCCGATTATCCTGCTGGTAGGAGCCGTGGAACTTCAGGATTTGGATGGCATGCTCGGAAAAGTGGTTAGTGTCCGCCAGCAGCTCACTGGCCAGCGGCTCTCGGAGAAAATGGCTATTTTCCTTAATGTCTTCAACCTTGGATCGCTTAGTGTCTCCTGGGTTAGGGCTAGAATAGGCAGGCGTCAGCGGAGTGTGAACCATAGCAGCAACTGGGTCTACCATTGGGAGGACGTCATCTTAAGGTCCGACCTGGCTAACCGCAATCCATGGCCACCCACGGAAAATTCCCGGTAAACCGGTCGGAATAAGGGATTTTTCTGATTTTACCACTGGATCCAGGCGATCCCGGAATTGTCCACAGAAGTTAACGGAGGGACCCATGCCCGATGCCATTATGTACCAGGGGGATGCCTACGTGGTGTTGGTGCCGGGAGAGCCGGAGGAATTTCTCTCCGCCGAGGAGCTTTTGGGGCGCTTGGTGGCCCTGTTGGGCGATCGCCAGGATAACCTGCCCCCTGACCTGCGCCGCTTCCCCTCCCCTGGCGCCCAGGCCGAGCACCTGCGGGATACCGCCTGTGAATTCGAGATCCGCCCAGGGGAAACCCTGCAGTGGTACCTGGTGCGGCTCGAGAAGCCCTAGCTGGACTCAGAACTTACCGTAACTTAAACCCTCTTCCCCAATCCTTTGCCCTAGCTTTACCCAGGCCCAGGGAGAAAAGTCTAACCTAGTTAATGTATCCCTCTGGCCTCACAGTCACGAACCCACCCAGGGATTTTCAATGCCTGATTACAGTAGCTTGGGAGCAAATCAATGCGAAACCGGGTTGCACAAGGTAAAATAATACAGGTGTTAGTTTCAGGACTCCTTCTGCTTTTGAATCTCCATCCCCTAAACCTCCTGCGCCGGTGGTTGAGTAACTTAGATGTTAACACCCCCAGCCGCGCCCACCAGGTTGCCGCCCTGATCCCCGGCCAATGTCCCTTCGAACGAGAAATTACCCTTTGGGGACGGTCCATTCTACGCATCCCTCCCCTTTGCAAACTTAACCCGGTCTACGATGAACTGATCGAGCTGCGTTTCCGCGCCCTTTGCTACCTGGCGGAGGAGTGTGGCGAGGATATTTCCGCCTATACCTAGGGTCAGGTGGCGTAAATTAGCTGAGTCTTCAACTCGGGGGCAGAATTCAGGAGCCCGTGACCTGGTCAAGTTCTGTCCCTGTACATCTTCTCTGACCTACACCCCCTAGTCGTGCAGGTTGCCGGGGGGCATGGTGGCCCCGGTCAGGACAGCCTCACTGATATCCGCTGCCTCCAGGTTGGCTCCACAGAGATTAGCCTCACAGAGGTTGACATCGGCCAGATCGGCCCCCCGGAGATTGGCATCCGCCAGGTTGGCTTTCCATAGTCTGGCTCCACACATCCGGGCACCGGTCAGGTCCGTCGACTGTAGATCGGCCTCCGATAGGCAGGTGAGGTGGAGGAGGGCGTCACTGAGGTTGGCGTTGACCATGGTGGCCCCACTCAGGTCAGCCTCGGTCAAGTTAGCCTTCAGTAAACAGGCCTCCTGGAGATTAGCGCCACTTAAAAAGGCCCCAAACAGATTGGCATGGGACAGGTTAGCCCCCGCCAGATTAGCCTCACTCAGGTTGGCGTTTTGCAGGTGAGCCTGGGCCAGGTTAACCCCACTCAGTTGGGAACGACTCAGGTCAATGCCGGCCAGACAGGCCCCCGCCAGATCTCCATCCTGGAGCTTAATCCCTTTAAACTCCCGTTCCCCCAGGGCATAGCGGGCGAGCAACTCGGTGGTTGGCAAGGAGTCCTCCCGCCTAATCGGTGATGGTTTAGCGCTAGACATGGCCAGTCGTCCCCATTGCTAAATTCCTATGACTTGAGGGACGGAATACCCCTACACCTCCGATCCTAGCCTTAAAGCTTAGATCCAGTTGACAATTGACACAGAATGCAAGGGTAGGGGCTAGCTTCAGTCTGCTCTAAGCTGGCTGGCTACAGCCACAGCATGGGCTAACCCCTATCTGGGCCCTCTAGATTCGCGTCTCCCCTCCCCTCATGCAACGGCATCCTGGGGAGGGCTAGACGGCAATATTTCACCGTTGTAGTAGGCCTGTAACCAGTCTAAATCCAACTCACCCAGGTCATCAATCACCCAGTCGGCCCGGCGGTGGATGACCTGGTAGGGGTAATGGTGGGCCACACCGATTACTGGTATGCCGGCACGTTTGGCGGCGGTAATGCCCGTAAAGGAATCCTCTACCGCTAGACAATCCCTGGCCTGGAGGGACAGGTCAGGAAAGGCTTGGTTAAGCCGTTGTAGGGCTAATAGGTAGCTATCGGGAGCCGGCTTGCTGCCCCCTAGGGAAACCGCTTCACCCCCGATCACCCGAGCCACCCCTGGCAGCCCCCCCCTATGCAAAACCCACTCCACAGCCTGTGCACTGGTGCCGGACACAATGGCGGTTTTGACCTGAGCCCCCTGGAGCCCCTCGAACAATTCCCCGACATGGGGATACAG
>JAYKIM010000063.1:0-9241 GCA_035286245.1 Cyanobacteriota bacterium
TCCTTCTTTTTTGACGATCCGGTGAATGGACTGCGCCTGGAGTACACTACCCGGCTGCGCGATCCCTCGGCTGCCGATCGCGATCCTAACCAACGGCAGTTTCCTGTCAGTCTGGCTCTGTTTGAAAACGCCTCGCGGCCTGGGCCCGGGTGAATATCCCAGCCTGGCCAGGTTACCGGTCTTGATCAACCGCCACCTGATCACCCACCCCTGCCATGATTGCCTTACCCCAGCCTCCCCTGACGATCGCCGGAAACCTGTTTGCCCGGTTACTTAGCCACCGGCCCGGGAGCGGCTGTCAGGTCTAGATTGCCGAGACCTAGTACTAGGGTAGTGAAACCCTGCCCCCCCTAGGTTTGATCCCCGACGATCGCCCGCAGCCCCTCCAGGGTACCGGGAATGCTGCGGGGGTCCATAAACATCACCTTACTGCTGTCGCTACTGCCAATTTTCAAGCCCATCTCCAGGTAATGCTGGGCCAGGAGAAACTCCAGGGCCGCCTTTGTGCCCGGGTCCGCCGCCAGGGTCTTAGCGATCACCTGCATGGCCTCCGCCGTCGCCTGGGCCTGGAGGATTTGTTCCTGACGCAGAGCCTGGGCCCGCAACACGATGGCCTTCTGCTCCGCCTCCGCATCCAGGATGGCCGCCTTCTGGCGGGCCTCCGCATCCAGCACCGCCGACTCGGCCCGGCCCCGGGCCGAGTTAATCGCCGCCTCCCGTTCCCCCTCGGAGGTCAGCACCGCCGCCCGTTTCTTACGCTCCGCCGCCATCTGCAGCTCCATGGACTCCTGCACCGCCTTGGAGGGGACAATATCCCGCAGCTCCACCCGGGTCACCTTCACCCCCCAGGGGTCGGTGGAAATATCCAGCTCCCGCAGCAGGGTTTCGTTAATTTCCGACCGGGCCGTAAAGGTCTCATCCAGCTCCAGCTTGCCCATCTCCGCCCGAATCTGGGTGAGCACCAGGTTAACCATGGCGGACTGGAGGTTTTCCACCTTATAGTAGGCCTTCTCCAGGTCCACAATCCGCCAGTAGACCACCGCATCCACGGTGATGGAGACGTTATCGCGGGTAATGCACTGCTGGGGGGGAATGTCCAACACCCGCTCGCGGATGGTTTGCTTAAACACCACCCGGTCGAGGAAGGGCACAATAAAGTTAAGCCCCGGGGTGAGTTTCTTGCCGGTATACTTGCCCAGGGTTTCCACCAGGGCCTCATCACTCTGGTTAACGATCTTCACCGAACTGGCCAGCACCGAACCGCTCAGGACCAGCACCAGCAGTGTGCCAAATATCCCGTCCATGGGTGTGTCCTCCCCCGTCGATCTCGACTATATTATTCCTGCTTTATTCCTGTTCTCCACCATAGTCGATCAATCAGGGAATTGGGGTAGTTCCCAGGCAACGGGTACAGTTTATGGTTTCCTGAACAGTCCGCCGCGGGGTTTAGCTAAATAGGCTGAGTTGCAGTTCCGGCTTAACCCGCATAACCACCAGGGTCATATCATCTTCATTACTATGGTCGTTACCAATGAAGCGGTTGAGGAGATCAAAGGTGTAGTTAAGGATAGCCTCGGCGGAGTCACAGTTACGGCAGGCCCACTTTAGAGCCCCTTCCAGGTTTTCCTCCTCAAACCGTTCGCCCCGTTGATTGGCCGCTTCGGTAAAACCATCGGTGTAAAAGATGATCGTATCCCCCGGTTGCAGATGGACCTGGGCCTCGTGGTACTGGGTGGCCATATCCAGCCCTAACAGCATGCCGGGGGTATCCAGGCGATTAATGCTATTGGTGGCCGCCTGCCACAGAAAGGGAGGGTTATGGGCGGCATTACCGTAGGCCAAAACCCGGGTTTTAGGATTATATTCAGCGTAAAACAGGGTGACAAAACGGTTGGAACTCTCCAGATCGCTGTGCATAACAAAATTAAGGTTTTGCAGGATCTGGGAGGGTGATTGACCGTTTAAGACCTCCGCCCGCAGCATGCCTCGCATCATGGTCATGATCAGGCCAGCGGGCACCCCTTTACCCATCACGTCACCAATGGCAAAGCTCCAAGAAGCGGCAGCGGAGAGTGGAGTCCCCGGGTGGCGGAGTTGGTCATAGCTGGTGGGGATAAAGTCGTAGTAATCGCCCCCCACCCGCTGCGCCGTTTTACAGCGAGCGGCCAGATCCATACCTTCAATGGTGGGACAATGGCGGGGCAGTAACTGTAGCTGGATCTCAGCGCCAATTTCCATTTCCCGATCCAGGCGTTCCTTTTTGCGCAGGGCCGTGGTTAACTCACTATTTTCAATGGCAACGGAGGTTTGATCGGCCACTAATCGCACCAGTTTTTGGCGAGTTTCGGTCCAACTATAGTCGGGTTCGCAGCTAAACACGTAAAGGCGACCCCGCTCCACATTTTGGACAATGATGGCGGTGCCAAACAACTGAAACTCGTTACCCAGGTAACGATTCACCTGTCGGTCCAGGGAGATCATGGCACTGCGGGCCATGGTCATCAGGCTGGATTCAGGGGCAGATTGGAAGCTGGCGGTGACCTGACGAGTCGCTGCCTCCAGGGCCGATCTGACATTTTGGCAGTGGTTTGAGCTCTGGCAGTGCAGCTGCTCTAGCTTCACCTGGCCGTCTGGCCGAAACAGCACCAAGGCGCCACCACTGGCATCGGTCACCCGGGTAGCAATCATGGGAATCAGCTCTAGCAGCTGGTTTAGATTATTCAAACTACGTAGGGCAAACCCCAAGGAACTGAGCAGGTCTTGAATTTTAGCCTGTTCCCGCTGCAGACGGGCCACCAATTCCTTCAGGGCGAACGCCGGGGCACCGTCGACCGAGGCGTCGAAGGAGTTAGAGGGCCCTGGAGGGATGGGAACGGCGGTCATGGAGGACAATAAAACCCCGATGGGTGGATGGTTAGCTGAGGTTGCCATGGCCAGATGCAGAGGACAGTCCCATGGCTGCGGCTATTTTAACGGATGAATCCTAAATTGACCGATCAATTCTGGAACTTCCACCAGGTTTCCACCAGGGCAAGTAACTCCTCCAGGCTATGGCTTACTAAAGGATACTCGACCGGCGGCCGGTCAATGATAATCAGTGGAATTCCCAGGATCTGGGCCACCCTTTGCTTAACCTGCTCCCCCCCGGCCTGACCAGAGGCCTTGGTGATCACCGTGGTAATTCCCCACTGTCGCCAGAGGGCCGTTTCTAGTTCGGCCCCAATCGGCGGACGCAGGGCGATCAGGCGATCGGGGCTAAAGCCCGCCGTCAGGGCTGCTGTCAAGGCTTCAGGGGAGGGCAGAATGCGGGCAAACAGGGTGGCCTGACTCTGCCAGGGTTGGAAAGCGGCTAACCAACGGTAACCTAGAGTGAGCAAAACCCGTTGTCCCGCAAGGAGATCAGCCCTGAACACCGAGTTGAGGTCGCTAACGTGGCATAACCCAACCTGACTGCCCAGGTCCGCTACCAAGGGTCGCTCGTATCGCCAGTAGGGAATGGCCAGGTTCTGGGCAGCGGCGATCGCCCCCTGGGAAATCACCACCGCAAAGGGATGGGAAGCATCCAGAATCGCCCCTATGCCCTTCGCCTGGATGAAGGCCGGTAGGGCATCAACGGGCAAACTACCGACCTCTACCTCCAGGTTCTGCCGCCGCCCATAGCTATCCCGGGCGGCGGCAGTAGTGAGCGTCACCAGACAGGGAATTTCCCTGATGGCCAGAGCCCGGGCCAGGGCCACCGCCTCCCCAGTGCCACCAATCAACCACAACCGCCGTTTATTAACCAGCCTTCTCAACCGTCCTTTCGACTAAATCTATCCTTGGCATATCCTTGGCATATCCTTGGCCAGAACACTGCTCAGCAACCTCGTGAGGGGGGGACTAGGAGACGAGGTCAAATCCGAAGCATTCTCCTGAGGTGATCGTGGGTTTCTCCCAGGGCCGACCTTACAGCACGGCGCTGGGTTAATCACCGTAGGACAGGGTTGTTCGGTCAAGGCTAATACTGGGCAGTGGTTTTAGCTGCAGTTTATACCCTGCTTAGCTTTTTCAGGGGCAAATACTGTCAGCCAGTGTAACGCCCTAGGAGAGAACTCGGTAAAGTGAAAGGGGCTGTTGCCATGCCATTCCCACCCAACCCCTACTCTGCCTATCATGACTACCCCCAAGGCCTCCCTACCCCCGGGCTTGATGATTCGTTCCGCCAAGTGGCTGTGGACCAGTCTGTGGCAGCGGATGATGGCCCAGATGGCCCCCCGATCGCAAGCCGGCGACTACCAGCGGCCCAGCAGTCAGTTTCGCCACCGATTGGCTGCCGATGGACCCCATCCTGCCGAGCCCCATCGCTATAGCCTGATCGTTGGTTATGGCTGCCCCTGGGCCCACCGCACCCTGCTGGTGCGGGCCCTAAAGGGGTTGGAGTCGATGGTCTCCCTGGTGGTGGTAGAACCCTGCCCCGATCAGGGCAGTTGGGCCTTTGTCAGTCCCTTCCGGGGCTGTGGCACCCTGCCGGAGTTGTACCGCCAGGCCCAGCCGGGCTACACCGGCCGGGCCACGGTGCCAGTGTTGTGGGACCGGCAGCGGGCCGCCCTGGTGAATAACGAAAGTGCTGACATTATCGAGATATTAAATGAGAGTTGGAATGAATTCGCCCGGCACCCCGAGGTCGACCTCTACCCCGCCCACCTCAGGACCACCATTGATGACTGGAGCGATCGCCTCTACGAGACGGTTAACAACGGTGTCTACCGCTGCGGCTTTGCCCAAACCCAGGCGGCCTACGATCGGGCCTGCGCCGATCTCTTTGATACCCTCGATCACCTGGAGCTTACCCTGAGCCCGCAACCGTACCTCTGCGGCGATAACATCACCCTGGCGGATGTGCGATTATTTCCCACCCTATTTCGCTTTGATGCGGTGTACTACGGCCTGTTCAAGTGTAATCGCCGCCGCCTTCAGGACTACACCGCCCTGAGTCGCTACCTGGGCCGGATCTACCGCTTGCCAGGGGTAGCCGCCACCTGCGACCTGGCGGCGGTGAAGCGCGACTATTACGGTAATCTGTTTCCCCTCAACCCCGGCGGCATTATTCCTGCCGGACCGGAGTTAACCTGGGACCTTTCGGATTCTCCAGAGGCACAGGAGGAATCATTTACTCTTTAAGTCGTATTTGAACTCTAGAGCAATTGCTCTATGCTGAAATTTATGTACTATCCCATCCCATCCTTAGCCTATGGAAGCTTTGGTGTTTCTCTTCATTCTGGGGATAGTCGTTTTCCTGAATTGGCCCCAGAAGCCCCCCGATCAGGAGCCCGATGTTTGGGTCGAATTAGGTAAGGCGATTGGCAAGGCGGTGAATAAGGTTTTTCCACGGAAAGAGGATGACTAAACGGCGGGTGTATCCCAATACCCTTATTACAGGCCTATCCCAATACCCTTATTACAGGCCGTTGAATAGCTTTCCGCCAAACTGAGAATTCCTGGGAACGTTCTCCAGGGGTTTACATTGGGTTGTCTAACCCCTATGATAGAAGGCTGTACTTTAACCTAAGATCTTTTAGCTAGAAAATGGCATGGCTAAGAAAAGCATGATTGCGCGGGAGCTCAAGCGAGAAAAACTGGTGGCCCAGTACGCCAAAAAACGGGCGGCATTGCTGGAGGAGTTTCAGCAGTCCCAAAACCAGCAGGAGAAGCTAGATATTCACCGCAAGATTCAGCAATTGCCCCGCAATAGTGCCCCCACCCGCCTGCATAATCGCTGCTGGATGACGGGCCGGCCCCGGGGCTACTATCGAGATTTTGGCCTTTGCCGCAACAAACTGCGGGAAATGGCCCACCAGGGGCTCTTACCTGGGGTGGTGAAATCCAGCTGGTAGTCAGAGTATTCCGTTTTCTGCTAGGGCTGTAGCCCCGAACAACGATGATAACGCTAGTCAGAATGCTGGCCTGAGGTATGATCTAAACGATCAACACCGGGTTGAGCATTCTGGCTAAGGCTACGGCGAGGTCGCCCCAAATTATCTCTACCCTTCAGACTGGCTGAAGCGCCCAGTTGATTTCCTTACCCTTGCCGGCCAACGGTTGATTGACCTATCAATCCTGAGCGTTCACCTCGAGTCAGAGCCCTGTCTTCACCTCCTCAACGATCAGAGCTCACGGGTCTTCAGCTTGGGACAGCCAACGCCGGGTTAGGGGGGTTTCAGTCCACCGTGTTACGATAGCTCTAGCTTCGGTTACCCGAAGCGGCAATCTGTCAGAACGTCTTAATCAGCCTAGGGATAGTGTTTTGAGGTCTCTTAATAGTAAGCAGATTGTCAGCGACGCGATCCTCTACTCACCGGTCAACCGGACTCTAAACTGACTGACCAAAGTGATATGGCCGATCGGGCTAGTCTGGGTAGGGCGAGGCCGTGGCCAAATTTGCTGTAGGCTGAAGATCAGCACCGGGAGTGGTGTGCTGAGCACCATGTCGCCAGTGATATTTTAAATAAAATCTAAATTTTTAAGAGCTATGCATGTTAAATTTTCTCAGGAAATTAAAAATCTTTTAGAACGCCTGGCAGACCAGCCCCTCAGCCTGGCGGATTTATTATCGGAGACGGCGGAACGGGGGTTTAGTTTGGTGATTGGTTTACTGGTGCTGCCCTTTCTATTCCCCATGCCGCCGGGGTTTACGACGATTTTGGGCTCCGCCTGTTTGTTGCTATCCCTGCAGATGATGGTGGGTCGCCGCACCCCCTGGTTACCCCGTCGGGTGGCTGATTTTAAGTTTCCCCAGGTGTTGACCCTCCAAATTCTCAACAATCTCAAACGGGTGACCCGGTTCACCGAGCGATTTGTCCGTCCCCGCTTCAGTGGTTGGGCCGAAAGCCCCCATATCTGGCAAATCAACGGCGCCTGTATTGCCTGGTTGACCCTGTTATTGATGAGCCCGATTCCCATGACTAACCCGGTGCCCACCGTGGGGATTTTGCTATTTACCGTGGCCACCCTGGAGGCCGATGGCTTGCTGATGTGGGTGGCCTACGGCTTTGCGGCCTTAACCACCGGCTTCTTTGGCCTGATTGGTTACCTGCTGTGGCGATCGCCGGAGCTGATCCAGCAGTGGATCTCCTAGGGCTGGACGTTGATCAGGGGTCAGTCATCAGGGGTCTGTGATCAGGCGGGGGCCCTGGCGATCTCCGGGCTGGACCGGTCAATGTCTGGAGCGGGGGCTGGCGGGTCGCCGTTTTTTTCTGGCGGTTCGGCGGCGCTTTGCACTGGAGGAGAGCCAGTCGGTGATCACGTGGCTGAGGGCCCCCAACTCCAGACCCGCCAGCAGGGCTAACCAGACCCGCCAGTGTTGCCGGGCCAGCCAGCCCATGCCCTGGCCCAGATCGCTCCAGGTGAGGGCGGTGCGGCCCAGGTCGTTAAGCAGGCCGACCACAATCAGCCCGGCCAGCCCCAGCCACAGGCTGCTATAGAGCACCCGAATCGTCGTGCCCAGCAGGGGCCCGTGGGACCACCGGGAGCGATGGCGCATGCTGCCCCGGTAGGGTAACCAGATCCACCGCAGCCAACCCCAGCGTTTATACTGCACCGAGTGAATGTCCAGGTCTGGACCGAGGAGCCAGCCCCCCAGCAAAAACCCCAGGCAGACCCAGGCGGTTAACCAACCATTCAGGGTCAGCCGGAAGGTGAGTAAAACCACCGCTGGTAGGCTCCAGAGGGTGATGCGATCGTGGGTGCGGCCGGAGGACATAGCACAGATGTATCACATCCTCTGGCCCAGGGCAAGGAGGGTCAGGGCTACTGGGCGGCCTGCACCAGGGTTTCGATCGCCGCCGCCGCCGTCGGCAGATCCGCGGTCAACACCCGGCAACCCTGGTTGGTAATTAGAACATCGTCTTCGATGCGGATGCCTCGCACCGACCCAAAGGCCTGCAGGCGATCCCAATTCACCACGTCGTCGTACTTCCCGGAGCGGCGGGCCGACTCTAAAATGGCTGGCACCTGGTAGAAGCCAGGCTCTATGGTGACCACCATGCCCGGCGCCAGAGGCCGATCCAGGCGCAGAAAGCAGAGGCCGAAGCGATCGCTGCGCCGCCGGCCCGGGGCGTAACCCGCCCGGTCCCCCAGGTCCTCCATATCGTGCACATCCAACCCCAGCAGGTGGCCCAGGCCGTGGGGAAAGAACAGGGCGTGGGCATCCCGTTCCACCAGGTGATCGACATCGCCCCGCAGAATGCCCAGATCCACCAGGCCCGCCGCCAGCAGGCGACAGGCCAGCAGGTGCAACTGGCGGTACTCCACCCCCGGTTGGGCGGCGGCGATCGCCCCGTCGTGGGCCGCCAGCACCACCTCGTAGAGGTCCCGCTGGGGTGCTGAAAATCGCCCAGATACGGGCCAGGTGCGGGTAATGTCAGCGGCCCAGCCAGCGCCGGTTTCCGCCCCCACATCCGCCAGCAGTAAATCCCCGGCCTGCAGGGGGTGGTGGTAATGGGGGTTGTGCAGCACCTGCCCCCGGGTGGTGACAATGCTGTTGTAGGCGCAGGTCAGGTTTTCCGCCAGGATCACCTGCTCCATGGCGGCTCGCACCTGGGCCTCGCGATTAGCTGTCGCGGTGGCGGCCATCCCCGCCCGGTGGGCGGCCACCGACACTGCTGCGGCCTGTTCCATCTCCGCTAGGGCCAGGGGGTCGTGGTACAGGCGGGTCTCCACCATGGCCAGAGCTAGCTGCTGATGCCAGTGGGCAGGGCTGTGGGGCAGCCGTTGGGGCCAGTCTAGAATCGGCAGGGTGGCGGCCTCCCCCAGGTGGGCCGGCAACTCCGCCAGGGGGTAGGCGGCGATCGCCCCCATGGTCTGCGCTAAGGTGTCCCGGTCGGGTTCGGGGCCATGCCAGAGGTCCGCCCCTGGCTCGGGATCATCGATAAACAGGGTGAGCTGACCCTGATCCAGGTGGAGGGCTGCCCCCGCCAGGGACTGGCCCGCCAGGTAGAGGAAATGGCTGTTGGCCCGAAAGCTGTAGGTATTGGCGGGAAAGTTGCGGGCCAGGGGCTGCCCCGACCAGAGCACCAGGGGCCGATGGCTAAGGGTCGATAGACGTTGACGACGGGCCTGCAGGGCGGCCAGAGGGGGGGCTAGGACCGGGGAGGACAGCGACGACATCGGGCCAGGGGGTTGATCGGTTAAGGACTGCACACAAATCTAAATCTGGGGTTAACCCCGTTGGTCCAGTCTAACCCTTACCATAGGACCGTGGGAA
>JAYKIM010000064.1:0-10344 GCA_035286245.1 Cyanobacteriota bacterium
TGCGGCCGGCAGGGTTTGATAGAGTTGGGGCCGGGCCAGAGCACTCCCACCACTTGCTTTAACACTCATGCGTATTCAAAGGCTCCCTATGCGGACTATCAATGCATTAATAAATTCAACAAACCTGAACTCAGATTAAACCGTTTCAGAACCGCAATCCGATTTGTTAAAAACTGTGTCGCATTCTTTTGCGGGAATGTCTTCGGCCATCATAGATTGATGTCCTGGCCTGGACCTAGGCTGCGATAAGTTTTGTAACCTTTATGAATCAGGGGGGATTGGCCTATGGATAATTTGCGCTCTGCGGCGGCAAGGGAACCGGTGACGGCGGCGGTGGCCCGCCTTTACGACACCTATCCCTTTCCCCCCGAACCCCTTCTGGATGAACCGCCGCCGGGTTATAACTGGCGCTGGTACTGGCCGACGGTACATAGTTTTTGTACCGGCGCCAAACCGGCCCATAGCCAGGTGCGGGTATTAGATGCAGGCTGTGGCACCGGTGTCAGTACCGAGTACCTGGCCCACCTGAACCCGGCCGCTACGGTGTTGGGCATTGACCTGAGTGGGCAGGCCCTGGCGACGGCGGCAGAACGCTGTCGGCGATCGCAGGCCAGCAATGTTAGCTTCCGCCAACTCAATCTTTACGATGTTGACCAGCTGCCAGGTCAGTTTGATTGGATTAACTGCGTCGGCGTGCTCCATCACCTACCGGACCCCCTGGGCGGCCTCCAGGCCCTGGCCAGCAAGTTGGCCCCCGGTGGGTTGATCCATCTGTTTGTCTATGCCGCCATTGGTCGCTGGGAAATCTCCCTGATGCAGCGGGCTATTGCGTTGGTGCAGGGCGATCGCCGCGGTGACTACCGCGATGGGGTGGCGGTGGGCCGCCAACTCTTCGCCAGCCTGCCCCCAGAAAATCGTCTGAGAAAGCGCGAGGAGCAGCGCTGGTCCCTGGAAAACCAGCGGGATGAATGCTTTGCCGATATGTACGTCCACCCCCAGGAGGTGGACTACACCATGGATATGCTGTTTGACCTAATTCAGGGGTCGGGGCTGGAATTTGTAGGCTTCTCCAACCCAGCGGTGTGGCGGTTAGAGCGCCTGCTGGGGTCCGACCCAGCCCTGCTGGAGCGGGCCGCGGCCTTACCGGAGTGGGACCGCTACCGTTTGGTCAGCCTCCTGGACCCGGAAATCACCCACTTTGAGTGGTTCCTGGCCAAGCCCCCCCGCCCTCGTTGGGACTGGAACCAGGATGGTCCGCTGCTGGCCGCCCGGGTGGAGCGTAACCCCTGCATGGAGGGCTGGCCTAGCCAGAGGATTTTTAACCATAACTACGAAATCGTAACCCTATCAGAGGTGGAATTTGAGGTGCTCCAGGCCTGCGATCGGGCCAATTCTTCCCTGGATAGAGGGACTGGCGAAGCCCCTGGCGTGACGGGAGCAGAAATTCTAGCCACCACCCAAGCCAGCCTGGCGGACCTAGGCCGGATGCAGGAAGATCAGTTAATCCTGGTTACCCCTGAGCCCGGTGCTTAGACAGGTCTAAAAATCCTTGACTTCCTGAGTGAAGGAACAGATTAAGTATTATTGCCGTGATATGATCATCTACGGCCTGGTAAACCGGGTCAACTGGTGACGGCTTAAGGGTTAGTTCTGTTGTGACCCCAACTTCTTCCGACCCCATCGATGGGACAGCTCAGGAAACAACGGCGGCAGCCGAGACAAGCATCCTTCCTCCTCCTGTGGATTCTGCCATGGGGGAATATCACAGGCTGCAGCAGAATCTCCTGATTTGCACGCTGATCTTTAGTGGCGTGATTTTCCTGTCGGTTTGGTTGGTCTACTCCCTGCCCATTGCTCTGAATTATTTACTTGGAGCGTGCGGCGGTGTGGTTTACTTGAGAATGTTGGCAAAAAATGTTGCTAATCTGGGGCGGGGAGAACAAAAAGTTGGTAGCGGTCGTCTAGCGATCGTTGTCGGCCTGATTTTGGTCGCCACTCAATGGCAACAGCTGCAGGTAGTGCCGGTTTTTCTTGGGTTTTTAACCTACAAGGCGGCTTTGATTGCTTACACTCTATGGACTGCGGTATTACCCAATCAGTCCTAGGAATGGCATTGAAAAGCAGCTTAAAAATAGGTTATTAGCCTAGCACAACTTTTCGGTTGGGCCTAAGTGTTGTGTCAATTTGTTAAAAATGGCGCTGAGTATGTCTATGTTTTATCCTTTGCCCCTGGCGGAGTTAGAGGTTGGCCAGCACCTTTACTGGCAAATTGGTGGCCTGAAGCTCCATGGCCAAGTCTTCCTGACCTCCTGGTTTGTGATTGGGCTGCTGGTGCTGGTCTCCTTTTTGGCCAGTCGGAACATTCAGCGGATTCCCTCCGGCCTCCAGAATGTAATGGAGTATGCTCTGGACTTTATTCGAGACCTGGCTAAGAACCAGATTGGTGAAAAGGAATATCGGGCCTGGGTGCCCTTCGTCGGTACCTTGTTTCTGTTTATCTTTGTTTCCAATTGGTCCGGTGCCCTGGTGCCCTGGAAGTTAATTCACCTCCCGGCGGGAGAGTTGGCCGCCCCGACTAACGACATTAACACCACCGTCGCCCTGGCCCTATTGACCTCTCTGGCCTATTTTTACGCGGGCTTTAGCAAGCGGGGTCTGAATTACTTTGCCAAGTACATCGAACCCACCCCGATTCTGCTGCCCATCAATATTTTAGAAGATTTCACCAAGCCCCTCTCCCTGAGCTTCCGTCTGTTTGGAAATATCTTGGCGGACGAATTGGTGGTGGCGGTATTGGTGTTACTGGTTCCCCTATTCGTCCCCCTGCCGGTGATGATTCTAGGGTTGTTTACCAGTGCCATCCAGGCCCTGATCTTTGCCACCCTGGCAGCCGCCTACATTGGCGAAGCCATCGAGGGGCATGGGCATGGTGGAGAAGAGCATGGGTGACCCTAACTTCAGTTTGAGCTTAGGGCACTCAGTTTACCTTGGCTGACGGGTCAGGTTCTGTCAGCCACTGCTGCGGCTCCGAGGGTCGCGATTTCAGAAACGCCGACTGGGCGTTGTCTATCACCTGATTCCCCTGTTGTTGATTGTCTAACTAAAATCGAGGTTAAAGACATGGATCCTATTATTGCAGGCGCTTCCGTATTGGCCGCCGCTCTTGCTGTTGGTTTGGCAGCCATTGGCCCTGGGATTGGTCAAGGTAACGCCGCTGGTCAAGCTGTGGAAGGGATTGCCCGTCAGCCTGAAGCAGAAGGTAAAATCCGTGGCACCTTGCTGCTGAGCTTGGCTTTCATGGAAGCGTTGACGATTTATGGTCTGGTGGTAGCTCTGGTACTACTTTTCGCTAACCCCTTTAGCTAAATGGGTGGGTCCGGGAAGAGGGTAGCCTCCCTTTTCCCGGCATTCCTTTTAACCGTCGGGTCTGGTCAAGACTGGGGTCGGCGATGAGGCCGAGGTTAGTCCTGGGTCAATGCATTAGAGGCGCGAGTTAGAGACACAAAAACCGATGATGAATTCGATCTTGTGGTTAGCGGTAGAGGCGGCGGAGGAAGCCAGTGGTGGTCTGTTTGACCTGGATGCCACGCTACCTCTGATGGCCCTTCAATTTATCCTTTTAGCCGTAGTGTTGAACGCCTTGCTTTATAAGCCCCTGGGTAAGGCGATTGACGAGCGAGACGACTACGTCAGACAAAACAAAGTTGACGCGGCGGAACGGTTAGCCAAGGCTGACCAGACCGCTAAGGATTACCAGCGGCAATTAGCCGATAGTCGCCGTCAGGCCCAGTCGGTAATTGCTGAGGCTCAGGCGGCGGCTCAAAAGCTGGCGGCTGAAACTATCGCCCAGGCTCAGAAAGAAGCTCAGGCCCAGCGGGAGCAGGCCCAGCGGGAGCTAGATGACCAAAAACAAGCTGCCCTGGCCACCCTGGAGCAGCAGGTAGAAGGGCTGAGTCGACAGATTTTGGACAAGTTGTTAACCTCAGCGGCCTCCTAAGGCTGTAGTAGGGGGGCCTGTATTAGCGGACAGAGGGTTTTGTCGGCATCCTAGACGGAAAGAGAGACATAGTTATGGGTTGGTTTCTAGCAACGGAAGAGGGAGGGTTTGGTCTTAATTTCGACATCCTTGAGACCAACCTGATCAATCTGATCATTATTATTGGTGTCCTAGTTTATTTCGGTGGCAAGTTTTTGGGCAAAACCCTATCTACCCGTAGGGATACCATCGCTGCTGCTATCACTGAAGCTGAGCAGCGCAAGCAAGAGGCGGTTAAGGCCCTGGCGGAACAGCAGCAGAAGTTGGCCCAGGCCCAGGCGGAGGCTAAACAGATCCTAGTGGAGGCCGAAACCATGGCCCAGCGGTCTAGGCAGGAGATTTTAGCCCAGGCCCAGGCGGATGTGGAGCGGCTGCGGGCCACGGCAGCCCAGGATCTGAGCACCCAGGAGACCCGGGTGATGCGAGAACTCCAGCAGCGGGTCGCCGCCCTGGCGATCGCCCGTACCGAGTCAGAATTGCCCCAGCGCCTCAATGACGAAGTTCAGCGCCGTTTAGTGGATGCCAGTATTACCATGCTTTCAGGAGGTCAATCATGAAGGATAGCAAAATGACCTCGGAGGTGGCCCTGCCCTATGCCAAGGCGCTGATGGACGTCGCTCAGGCTCATCAGGTGACCGATCAGATCGGCTCCGAGGTAGGGGATCTGTTGGTCGTGCTGGAAAACTCCGATGAATTGAAGACCTTCCTGGCTAACCCAGTGCTTGATACTGAGGCCAAAAAAGCCGTCCTTCGCCAAATTAGCGAAGGCCAGGTGAGTCCCTTCCTGCTGAATTTCCTAATGATCCTGGTGCATCGTAATCGGGTGATGTTTTTGGAGGATGTCCTATCCCAGTATCAGGTTTTGCTAAGGGCCCTGAATCGCACCGTATTGGCTGACGTGACTGCCGCAGTTGAGCTTTCTGAGGCGCAACACTCACAGATCCAGGAGCGAGTCAAGCAGCTGACCGGTGCCAGTAGCGTCGATCTTGCCGTTACCATCGACCCATCCTTACTGGGAGGGGTGATCGTCAAGGTGGGTTCTCAGGTGATTGATGCCAGTTTGCGCACCCAACTCCGGCGTATTGGTATGCAGCTGACCGCCACCGTCTAGTTCGTCTTGACAGCTCCGGAGCTGGTTCAAGAGTCTACCGTTTTGATTTTTCCGTTCTAAAGAATGTAGGTTTACCAGAGCAGATCCTATGGTTAGCATCAGACCCGACGAAATTAGCAGCATTATTCGGCAGCAAATTGAGCAGTACGACTCGGGCGTTAAGGTTTCTAACGTCGGTACTGTACTCCAGGTAGGTGATGGCATTGCCCGTATCTATGGCCTGGAAAATGTCATGGCCAGTGAACTGCTGGAATTTGAGGATGGCACCGTGGGCATCGCCCTCAACCTGGAGGAAGACAACGTCGGGGCGGTGTTGATGGGTGACGGCATCAATATCCGGGAAGGTAGCCCGGTGTCCACCACCGGTAAGATTGCCTCCGTACCGGTGGGCGATGCCATGCTGGGCCGGGTAGTGGATGCCCTGGCTCGCCCCATTGACGGGAAGGGGGACATTGCCGCCAGTGAATCCCGGCTAATCGAGTCCCCGGCGCCGGGCATTATTGCCCGCAAATCGGTGTATGAGCCGATGCAAACCGGAATTACCGCCATTGATGCCATGATTCCCATCGGCCGCGGTCAACGGGAACTAATTATTGGCGACCGTCAAACCGGTAAAACTGCCATTGCCATTGATACTATTCTCAACCAAAAGTCCGAAGACGTGGTTTGTGTCTACGTGGCGATCGGCCAGAAGGCCGCCTCCGTGGCCCAGGTGGTGGATGTGCTGAGGGAGCGTGGCGCTTTGGATTACACCATTGTGGTGGCGGCCAACGCCAACGACCCCGCCCCCCTGCAGTACCTGGCCCCCTATACCGGAGCGGCCCTGGCGGAATACTTCATGTATAAGGGTAAGGCGACCCTGGTGGTCTACGATGACCTCACCAAACAGGCCCAGGCCTACCGGCAGATGTCCCTACTGCTGCGCCGTCCCCCCGGTCGGGAAGCCTACCCTGGAGATGTGTTTTACCTCCACTCCCGCTTGTTGGAGCGAGCCGCTAAGCTCAGCCCAGAACTGGGCGAGGGTAGCATGACCGCCCTACCGATCATTGAAACCCAGGCGGGGGACGTTTCGGCCTACATTCCCACCAACGTGATTTCCATTACCGACGGTCAGATCTTCCTGTCTTCTGACCTGTTCAACTCTGGCTTACGGCCCGCCATCAACGCCGGTATCTCCGTGTCCCGGGTGGGGTCGGCGGCCCAGATTAAGGCCATGAAGCAGGTGGCCGGCAAGGTGAAGCTGGAATTGGCCCAGTTTGACGAATTGCAGGCCTTCTCCCAATTTGCCTCCGATCTAGATGCCTCCACCCAAAAGCAACTGGCCCGGGGCCAACGACTACGGGAACTGCTGAAGCAGCCCCAGTACTCCCCCCTGCCGGTGGAGGAACAGGTGGCCATTATCTACGCCGGGATTAATGGCTATATGGATGATGTACCCGCGGATCAGGTGGTGGCCTTTGCCCGCGCCCTGCGGGATTACCTGCGCAACAGTAAGCCTAAGTATGCCGAGTTGGTGCGGGGTGATAAGAAGCTCACCGACGACAGTGAAGCCCTTCTCAAGGAAGGCATTAATGAGGCTAAGCAAGCCTTTATGGCGGCGGCTTAGGCCGTTGACTTGCTGCCCTACCGGCCCTGTTCCGGTAGGGCTATCCCCCTGACTATGCCGAGGACCTCCCCATGCCTAACCTGAAAGCTATTCGCGATCGCATTAAGTCCGTTAAAAATACCCGTAAAATTACCGAAGCCATGCGCCTGGTGGCGGCCGCCAAGGTACGGCGCGCCCAGGAACAGGTGATTGCCACCCGGCCCTTCGCCGATCGCCTGGCCCAGGTGCTCTACGGCCTCCAGAGTCGACTCAAGTTTGAAGATGTGGACCTGCCCCTGCTCAAACAACGTCAGGTGAGCCGGGTAGCGATCCTGGTGATTTCCGGAGATCGCGGTCTTTGCGGCGGCTACAACACCAACGTCATCCGCCGCGCAGAAATTCGGGCCCAGGAACTGGCGGCGGAGGGGATTGACTACCAGTATGTCCTGGTGGGACGTAAGGCTAACCAGTACTTCAAACGGCGGAACCAACCCATTGAAGCTAGCTTTACCGGCCTAGACCAAATTCCCAATGCCGAGGAAGCCTCCCGGATTGCCGACGAGCTCCTGGCCCTCTTCCTGTCCAACAGCGTGGACCGGGTAGAGTTGATCTACACCCGTTTTGTTTCCCTGGTGAGTTCCCGTCCGGTGGTGCAAACCATGTTACCCCTTGATCCCCAGGGTCTGGAGCCCGCCGATGACGAAATCTTTCGCCTCACCACCCGGGGTGGTGAGTTCGAAGTGGAACGGCAAAAGGTGGCTATGTCCACTCCTACCGCCTTCCCCCAGGATATGATTTTTGAGCAGGACCCGGTGCAGATCCTGGATGCCCTCCTGCCCCTCTATCTCAACAACCAGATTCTGCGAGCATTGCAGGAATCCGCCGCCAGCGAACTGGCGGCCCGTATGACCGCCATGAATAACGCCAGTGACAACGCTAAGGAATTGGCCAAGTCCCTCAACCTGACCTATAACAAGGCTCGCCAGGCTGCCATTACCCAGGAAATCCTGGAGGTGGTGTCGGGGGCCAACGCCCTCGGTTAAAGAATCCCCAGTTGATCTGGACAGGCTACTGGATCGGTTGGTAGCCGGTTGCCCATTTCTGCCCTTTGGG
This sequence comes from Cyanobacteriota bacterium, assembly GCA_035286245.1. Classification (GTDB taxonomy): domain Bacteria; phylum Cyanobacteriota; class Cyanobacteriia; order Phormidesmidales; family Phormidesmidaceae; genus Nodosilinea. The sequence goes on from JAYKIM010000064.1 coordinate 7,846, forward strand.
GTAAGCCCTCTGACCACCGTCAGGGGGCTTTATCCTATGCCCCACTCCCCACTCCCCACTCCCTATGCCCCCCGCCATCCAACTCACCCCGGTTCCACCCCACCACACCCTGAGTTTGACCCCGCCCCCCGACCTGGCCCTAGAGGGGAGGGTGCGGGTGCCGGGGGATAAGTCCATCTCCCATCGTTCCCTGATGTTGGGGGCGATCGCGGAGGGCGAAACCCGCATCCAGGGTCTGCTCCTGGGGGAGGACCCCCGCAGCACAGCGGCCTGTTTTGGCGCCATGGGGGTGGGCCTGTCCGACCTGGAGGGGGAGTGGGTGACCGTGCAGGGGGTGGGGTTGGGGCAGTTGCAGGAGCCCGCTGATGTCCTGAATGCGGGGAATTCCGGCACCACCCTGCGGTTGATGCTGGGGCTACTGGCGGCCCACCCGGATCGCTGCTTTATGGTGACTGGCGATCAGTCCCTGCGATCGCGGCCCATGGGGCGGGTGATCGAGCCCCTGACCCAGATGGGGGCCCAGATCTGGGGCCGCCAGGGCAACCGTCTGGCGCCATTGGCGGTGCAGGGCACCCAGCTACGACCCATCCACTACCATTCCCCAGTGGCCTCCGCCCAGGTGAAATCCTGTCTGTTGCTGGCCGGGTTAATGACGGCGGGAGCCACCACCGTCACCGAGCCCAGCCTCTCCCGGGACCACAGTGAGCGCATGCTGCGCGCCTTTGGGGCCGATCTATCGGTGGATCCAGACACCTGTAGTGTCACCGTCCATGGCCCGGCCCGCCTCACCGGCCAGACCATCATTGTGCCCGGTGACATTAGCTCCGCGGCCTTCTGGCTGGTGGCCGCCGCCATTACCCCCGGATCGGACCTGGTGGTGGAAAATGTCGGGGTTAACCCCACCCGCACCGGTATCCTGGATGCGCTACAGGCCATGGAGGCGGACATTACCCTGGAAAACCCCCGCCAGGTCACCGGGGAGCCGGTGGCGGATCTGCGGGTGCGCCATAGCCCTCTCCGGGCCGCCCAGTTTGGGGGGGACCTGATTCCCCGCATGATCGATGAAATCCCCATCCTGGCGATCGCCGCTCTGTTTGCCAAAGGCACCACCCAGATTCGCGATGCCGCTGAGCTGCGGGTGAAGGAGTGCGATCGCCTGGCGGTGATGGCCAGTCAGCTGACCCGGCTGGGGGCTCGCTTGGAGGAACAGGAGGATGGCCTTACTATCTACGGTGAGACCACCCTGCGGGGTAATGAGGTCGATAGCCACGGGGACCACCGCATTGCCATGAGCCTGGCGATCGCCGCCCTACAAGCTAAGGGTGCCACCCACATTCACAATGCTGACGCCGCCACCATCTCCTATCCCAGCTTTACGGCCACCCTAGCCCACCTTTGCGACCTGCCCATGCCTAGCCAGGCGTAAATCAAAACTTGGCTGGACCCTCTCCCTTTCGTTGCGTTAGTTACCCATGACGACTGCTATACTCCTTTCAAAGTAGTTCGGCTGTGGGGAAAGATATGGCTTTGGTGAGAACATCGGTTAGCCTGCTAGCTTGCCCCCACTCCCCTATAGGTGTCTCTGGTGATAGTACTTGTGCTTCATTGCCGTGACCTATGGCGGGGACTATACGCCTTTAATTCTACTTTTCTAGGAATAAGTAATTGGAGGCTGGTTGGAATTGTATTTCCCGAAGAAATCGGTCCTAAAGATCAAGATTTCCTGGGAAATGCGCCATAACCTTTAGTCATACGGTAAAGTCCTCCAGATCTAACCATCCCATTCCTTTCTTAAACTATGAAAAGTAACCATCAAGCTCCTTACCCTAGCGTAGATGAACTGGATTGTAAAATGATTGACCTAATGAAAGTCAATGGTCGAATGACCTATAAAGACATCTCAACCCGGCTGAATATTCCCGAGGCAACAGCCCGCTATCGGGTTCAACGGTTAATCAATAGCGAGATTATCCAGATCGAAGCTTGGCCTAATCCCAAGCTGCTTGGGGCACCTCGCACCGCCATTATGAATCTTTTTGTCGAAAATGGTCGAGTCAGCTACGTGGCAGAGCAACTGGCTAAGCTAGAGGACGTTCAGTTTGTATCAGTGGTGGCTGGTCACCACAACATTGTTGTTAATGTCAAATTTGATTCCCACGAAGAATTGTTGGCCTTCTGTGACAAACTTACCTCGATTAACGGCCTTATCAGTTACGATACCCAAATCGTCTTAAAACTGTTGAAGGCCCAGTACGACTATACTTTCACCTAGGCTTGCACTGATCTGGTTCCGTTGTACCCAGACAGTCAGAAAAAGGTTTAACAATTAGTAAGCTTTCAGGGGGTTATGAAGAGAGTAGGGTTTCAGCCTCAGCCCTTGGCAAAGGCAGCAACGAAGGGGTTGCTTGCCCGAAGCGAGTCGCTCGATAGGTTTGAGTTAGAAAGTCAAGAACATCACGCTGCTGCATCGTTAGCGACGTGACCGTGGTCAACATCCGC
>JAYKIM010000065.1:0-3777 GCA_035286245.1 Cyanobacteriota bacterium
GATGGCGGCCTCCAGATCGGCGCTGGGCATGACGATAAAGGGATCGGTACCCCCCAGCTCCAGCACTGTTTTTTTGATCTGGCGACCGCAGGCGGCGGCTAAGCTGGCCCCTGCCGGTTCACTGCCGGTCAGGGTGGCGGCCTTGATGCGATCGTCCGCCACCAATTCGGCAATGCGAGCCGCCCCGATCAGCAGGGTTTGAAAGGCACCGGCGGGGAGCCCCGCCCGCTCAAAGACTGACTCGATGGCCAGGGCGCACTGGGGCACATTGGAGGCATGTTTGAGCAAACCCACGTTGCCCGCCATCAGGGCTGGGGCGGCGAAACGAAACACCTGCCAGAAGGGAAAGTTCCAGGGCATCACTGCCAAAATTGGCCCCAGGGGTTGATAGCGAATAAAACTACGGCTGGCATCGGTGGCGATGGGGGTATCCGCCAGGAACCCGGCCCCATGATCGGCGTAGAACCGGCAAACCCAGGCGCTTTTTTCCACCTCAGCGATCGCCGCCGCCAGGGGCTTACCCATTTCCAGGGTCATGAGCTGGGCGTAAGTTAGTTTGTCAGCCTCCAACACCTGGGCGGCGGCCCGCAACCAGGCAGCCCGTTGCTCGAGGGAGGTGTGACGATACTGGGCGAAACACTGATCCGCCTGGCTCAGTTTAGCCTGCAAAGCCGCCGGGGTCAGATCCTCAAAGACCTGCAGGGTAACTCCCGTAGCTGGATTAATACTAGCAATGGCCATAGCTTCGATCTCTTCCAGTAGAGGGTGGGTAAACCTAGGGAGATTAGCGGTCCTACAGGTTCAGGCATGGAAAGCGGAAAACACCACAGCAGAAACGCCCAGGCAACCCCCAGGCTGCCCTGTCAACCGCATTGCCTCCCCGCCCTCTAACTCTATGATCAGGAGCCAGAGCCGAGGGTAGTTACAGACACACCAACCCTAAAACTTTTATGTGTTTTTAATTAACTGTGTTTGAAAACACAGAACCCCATAAATCAATCCTATACCCCAAACTACCGATTTGATGTTAGGTAATGATGACCCTACCCAGCCCTTTTCGCCCTGATCAGGGTTACCCAGGTTAGGAGTCAAGCCCTTGGTATTTGAGCTGCGGCTGTGACTAGTAGGACATGGTAGGCGCTCTGGTTTGCCTCCACCCCCTGTAAGGCGGCAGAGGCCATACTTCCAAATTCTAGGTCTGTTACCCCGGGGCTAAAGTTCCCAGAAAGTTTCTACGGCGGTCTGTGTTAACGAATGTTGTGGGCTTATAGAAGCCTTATTTTTCTGTGACAAGGTGCCCAACAGGCGCCATATGAGAAAGATGGCACCAACCAATAAATTACCGGTCAGGGGTGATACAGGTCTTGCTCCTGGTATGTCCAGCACTCCCTTGATCAAAGACTGTCTCTTAAGGAGTTTGCTATGCCCTATATTCGCTGGCTGAAGCGTATTGCCCCCCTGATGGTTTGTCTAGTCTTACTGATTAGCTCCTGTGCTTCAGCTCCTTCCAAGTATGACAAAGTCCAGAAGGACACAACGGGATTTGGTGCCCCAGCGGCGGTAGCCAGAAAGGCCGAGAAAGGTGACACCCTCAACCAGTTTTTCCCCGGTGACCAGGGACAGTACAAAGTAATTCCCTACCAGGAAAAGAAAGGTTTTTCAGAGTATAAACTGCAGCGTGGTGATGTAACTGTAGCCATGCTTACCATTAGTGACACCACCAGTGTGCCAACGGCGGCGGCTAAGTATGAGGGGGTCACCGATCGCATTTCCGGTTATCCCGCCGTTGATCAGGGCACCACCGCTACGGCAATTTTAGTGAATGACCGTTACCAGGTGAAGGTACTTTCCCGTGACCCTGCCTTTACCAAAGAGGACCGGGTGTCCTGGATTCAGAAGTTTGATCTGAAGGGTCTGGCCCAACTCAAGGGGGCGATTACCAAAACCAGAACGGTCAAGGCGGTAACCCCTACCCCCCCAGTTACCCCTGCGGCTCCGGCTATCCCTAGCCCCGCACCAACTCCAACGGTAAAACCAGGATTTAAGTTACCCAGGGTGGAACTGCCCAAGCTGTCTCCCAGCCCGCAACCTGCGGTCTAAGCCAGGGATGGTAAAGCTTTTTAGTTGCAGTCGGTGATTCACAACGGACAAAGGAGTTAACTGTGAGTAAAAAAGTCTATGAAATTGTTGACAAGCTACCCACCGGTGGCCTGACGGTGCGGGCGTTAAAGACCCTGGATACCTTTGTGCCCCAAAAGTGGGAGAACCTGGTGGGGTTTGATAACACCATTAAGGCGGTGACGGGGGAGACCGATGCAGCCATGGTGCAGGCGATCGGGGAACGGGCGATCGCCCTATTCAACGACAAGAAACAGGGCTATCAGACCGCCCTGTGGCTCTACGAAACCGTTGACTCCGCCTCCGGCCTGTTAGGGGCAGCGGCCCTGGCCAACCGCATTGGGCAGGATACCTTTTTGGGTTTCCTCAAAAACATCACCCCCAAACCGGAAAAGGCCCAAACCATTGACCTGGTGGTCAAACTGGTGACCGAAGTGGTGGCCTTCTGCAAAATCAGTGGCATTCCCGGCAACAGCCTGGGTGACTTCCTGGCCGCCCTGGGGGCCTACAAGGACGAATCCCTGATTCGTATGGCTGCCCTGGTGTGCTTCGACGGCATCATTCCCCTGGGTGCCGACTTTTCCACCAAAGCCCTGGCCATGATCGGCGGTATGGGCCCCTCGGATTTAGACAATAATCCCACCTTCAAGGGGGTCAAGGCGGAGATCCCTGGGGGCGACAATGGCGAAAAGCTGGCCTTTATGACCAAAAGCTTTGAGTCAACCAAGGGCTGGATGGACAGGTTTGTCAGCGATAACAGCATTACCCAGAGTGGCCTGATCGATAACCTGGGAGGTTTTATCGAAGGGTCTAAAACCAAGTTGGACTACCTGGGCGCCTTTTTGGATGTATCGGTTAAGTACTACCAGCACACCGGTACCCAAACCCTGGCCCGTCGGCTAATTGAGCGGGCTGTGGCGGAGATCTAACCCCACCCTTAACCCAGCCAGGTTAGTCTTAGCCCCCCTGGCCGGGTTGGTTCGTAACGTTGTCACATCAGGAGACTCCCATGAAAGTTGGTTTTTCTAGGCTTAGTTTGCCTAAGGCGTTAATGAGTTGTGTGGCCAGCTTACTGGTGCTGGTGCTGGTGCTGGTGATCAGCCCTATGGATGGTTCGGCCCTGGCCGCCCCCCTTAATGATGCGGTGTTGTCAGCGGGCCAAAACTATCTGTCTGCGGTGCTGGATAGCTACGTTAAGTCCTCCCAGGGCAGCTATGGTGACCCGTTAAAGCAGGCCCAGAACGTTGTGAACAATCTGGCCGCCCAGCTAGAAAAGGCCGCTGATCCAAACCTGGACGCCAGCGATCGCCGGGCCATTCTGCGGCAGGTGAGTCAGTCCCAAAAGTCCCTGCAGGATTTGGCTAGTACCTTTACCGGGCTAGCCCAGGACAGTGCGGCCTTTGACGAGGGTCTGGAAACCGCCGTGGAAAATCTGCTCAAGGCGGTGAAGGGGGATGTGCATCGGCAACTGAACCAAAATCAAGATGCCCTCAAGCAAGTGGCTAGTGTGGTCAATGCCTTAGCGGATAATGCCGGCAACATCAATGAAAATAACCTGACCAAGGTGCTGGAATCCGTTGGGGATAATATCAACTCCCTCAACCGGGCCTTTGATCTGGGTAGTCAAGCCCTTAAGGCGGTGTCCACCCTAGCCGGTTA
>JAYKIM010000066.1:0-8001 GCA_035286245.1 Cyanobacteriota bacterium
GGGTTAACCCGGCGGGAGGCCCAGGTGCTACTGCTGGTTGGTCAGGGTCAAACCCCGGTGGAAATTGCTGAGGCCTTAGGGATGAGCGATCGCACCGTCAAAAAACACCTGCAACACATTTACAGGAATTTTGGGGTGCAAAACCGTTTATCAGCGGTCATGTACACCCTGGAAAAGTTAGGGATTATTCCCGAAAGGGTCAAGTAAGGCTTGGTAGCATTGGCTAGCCCCCCTAGGAGGCGGTTAATCAGTTAAAGCCCCAACACGCCAGTTCGGCTAGGACAAGGCGGCGATGCCCTTTGCTGTGGGCTGAGACCTATAGCTGGGCTTGGTATCCTGAACTGAGGGTTACAGCCATAGTAGCAGCGGGCGTTTTGGCCAAAGGAATACCTGTCACCCCCCCGACTACTAAACCGATCTGGGCAGCTTAGCCCCTGGGTATGGAGATTTCCCTGACTGGAGTATAGAAGGATTTGATTCAGGGTGCCTTTCTTAGATAGGATGCAAATCAGTATATAAACCATCATTGGCCCTAGAGCACCGTGCGCAAGATTATTATTGCTGGCAACTGGAAAATGTATAAAACCCAGGCGGAAACCCTGGACTTCGTGAATCGATTCCTACCCCATCTGAAGGACACTCCCAATGATCGGGAGGTGGTCCTCTGTGTTCCCTTTACCGACCTTAACGCCCTCTCCCAAGGGCTGCACGGCGCCCGGGTACAGGTGGGAGCCCAGAATATTCACTGGGAGTCAGAGGGCGCCTACACCGGCGAAATATCTGGGCAGATGCTGCGGGAACTGGGGGTGCGCTACGTGATTGTGGGCCACAGCGAGCGTCGGCAGTACTTTGGTGATACGGATCAAACCGTTAACCTGCGATTGGTTCAGGCCCAGCGCTGTGGATTAACCCCCATTCTCTGCGTGGGGGAAACCAAGCAACAGCGGGATGCCGGGGAGACCGAGACGGTGATTACCCACCAGGTTGAAAAGGGTTTGACAGGGGTGGATCAAACCCACCTGGTCATTGCCTACGAGCCCATTTGGGCGATCGGTACCGGTGAGACCTGCGAAGCCGAGGAAGCCAATCGGGTAATTGGGGTCATCCGTGGATTGCTCAAGAACCCTGAAGTTACCATTCAGTACGGTGGGTCCGTTAAGCCTGGCAATGTGGATGAATTGATGGCCCAGCCAGAGATTGATGGCGCCCTAGTGGGCGGGGCCAGCTTAGAACCCGGGGACTTTGGGCAGATTGTCAATTTCCAAGTCTAGACGCTACCCCTGGCCCCTTTTCGAGTAGCCAGGGCTACCCGAAAAGGCCCTAACCCAGGTACTGGCTGAGATCCTCCTGAAGCTGGGAGAGGCTGGCTTCGGTGGTGAGCCGGATGCGCTCATCCCGTAGGGTAATGAGAACCTTGGCGGCAAAGGCATTAGGCCAGATATTGGGGTTACAGAAAATCTCTAAAAACACATCACCGGTGTGCCGGTACTCCAGAGGTTGCCGTTGGCCGGCGGCGGCGGGCCCCTGCCATTGACTGCGCAGTTGACTGAGGGCAGCCTGGAGATCATCGGCAGCGACGGTGGAAAAGTTGAACCGCACCGATCCCTCCGAGAGGTTTAGGGTGATGGCCTGGGTCATGATGTTAAAATCCCGAAAGTAAAGCCTTCGCTATTGTGCCATCTCAAGGACTAGGGAAGGATAGCCCAAGGGTGACGTTCTTTGCCCACAGCTCAGGAAATCATCTAGATGTTGTTTGTAAAAAAACAAGGTGTCAATCAGGTGGTGAAGATCCTTACCCCAGGCCACCTTAGCCGCCCGGTGGCCCGACTGCGGCCCGGGGCGGTGGTCAAAGGCTAATGCAGATCCAAAGACTGATAGTGGGAGCTGGCCAGCTGCGAGGCGACCAACTGCGGCTGACGGCAGAGCAGCAGCACTACCTCTACCGTGTGCTGCGGTTAACAGCGGGTAGCCAATTTATCGCCCTGGATGGCCAGGGGCAACACTGGTTGGCCCAGCTGGGGCCAGAGCCTGGCCTGGCGATCGCTACCCCCCAGGCCGTCAGCCCCCTGGCCCGCCCCCTGGTGACCCTGGCGATCTCCCTACCCAAGGGCAACGGCTTTGACCAGGTGGTGCGCCAGGCCACGGAGTTGGGGGTCAGTCGCCTGCAGCCAATCCTCAGCGAACGGACCCTGCTGCAGCCCAGCGCCGCCCGCCTGCATCGCTGGCAGCGGATCGCCGCCGAGGCAACGGAGCAGTCAGAGCGACCGCAGCAGCCCCAGGTGTTGCCTCCCCTAGCCTGGCCCGACTACCTGGCCCGGCTAGATCATCCTCGCCAGGCCTGGCTCTGTGTCACCCGCCAACCCGCCCCCCACCTGCTCACCGTCGCCCAACACAATCTGCCCCTGGGGGAGGTGGCGATCGCCACCGGCCCCGAAGGGGGTTGGACCGAGGCGGAGGTGGCCGCTGCTCGGGCTGCCCGATTCCAACCGGTTTCCCTGGGGCCGCTAATCCTGCGGGCGGTCACCGCTCCCCTGGCGGCTCTAACCCTGATCACCGCCGTCCATGATAGTGGGGCATAGGAGCCGGTCTGAGCGGCGATCGCCCCGGTCTTCGGAGTCATTCTCAATAGGCAAAGTCTATTGCAAATCTTCCCCTAGATTCGCTACTATTCTCATTAAGCAGAGTTTATTGAAATTTCTTCTGGAGGATCTAGCCTATGGCAGCCTACACCCCCTCTGCCCTAAAGGCCGAGCTTAACGAACGGGGCTGGCGCATGACGCCCCAGCGGGAAACTATTTTAAAAACCTTTCAGAATCTGCCGGAGGGTAACCACCTCAGCGCTGAAGACCTGTGTGACATGCTGGGTAAGGAGGGGGACCCCGTCAGCCTGTCTACCATTTACCGCAACCTTAAGTTGATGGCCCGGATGGGAATTTTGCGGGAGTTAGAGCTCTCCGAAGGGCAACGACGCTACGAGATCAACCAGCCCGCCCCCCATCACCACCACCACTTAATCTGCGTTCGTTGCAATAAGACCGTTGAGTTTAAGAACGACTCCGTCCTCAAGGTGGGAGCTAAAACCGCTAATCGTTCTGGCTATCACTTGCTGGATTGCCAGTTACTGATCCAGGGGGTTTGTCCCAGCTGTCAGCGGTCCATTTTGCCAATTTAAAACAACCCTCAGTTTTCCTCAAGCTCAGTCCGTGGCTTCCTGCTTCCAGGGTCGACACCTCTAGGCAAGTTTGGCCAGACCCCTGAAGACAAAACTGATTGGTCAAAGCGACACCCTAATAGGCAGTCTGGCTCGCCTCCACCCCTTGTAGGTCGCTACGGCTATGTTGTGGGCGTCAACCGGAGCAGGTTTAGATCGACAGAGGTTGTGGACCAGCTCAGAAGATGAATTGTGTATTTCTATAGAAAAAAGACGGGAAACTCCTAAAAACACAGACAAGACTACTTCTATGTAAGTAAATGAGTTCGGCCATAGGTTGACTATGACTACAAAAGACTTGTTAACGAAATCGGATTTTATCAGGCCTTGCCTAAGGTATTAAATTACTAGTACACTACTAATGGATTAATGCTAGAGGAGTAAAAGTCCTATGCATAGAGACTCTAAAACTCTATAGATTACCAGGTTTTTAGCCTAATACCTGTGAGAGGGGCTTGATTCGACGAAAATCCTATTTTCGTAATTCTAGCTTCTTATTTCCCTACCACCTTCACTAAGGCAACCAATTCACATCAAAGCCTAAGCTTGACTATACTCCAAGGTTTGCTACTTGGGTTTGTTTTCATGAGAATTTCTCCACAGGATCTTGAAATCATGGCTGATCCGTAAACTCTAATTTTGTATTAAGTGATATGCGAAAAAGGTTTGCGTGGACCATTGGGTCCGCCTTCTTTGGGTGTTGCATATGCCCTAGTCAGGTCCCTAATCCATAGCTAAAGCTATGGGTTTACAGTAAGTAACTCGAGGTCTTTCTGTAGATTAATCATAATTTTTCAAAATTTTGAATTTCCCGCAACCAAGCCAGAAACTTAGGAGCAGATTGATGGCCAAGGATTCCCACTCAGATTCCCACGATCGCACAAGAATTAACGCCGACAGTTTACAGAGTCTAGGTTTGGCCCGGCGGGAAGCGGAGGTCCTATTCTGGACGGGCAAAGGTTATACCGCTCAGGAGGTAGCCGAGATCATGACCATTAGTGAGCTGACGGTGAAAAAGCATCTTCAGAATGGCTATAAAAAGTTAGGGGTGAAAAATCGTACCCTGGCCATCACTACCAGCCTGGAACGCTTGGGGGTGCTGCAGACCAACGACTGGACGTCATCTTAGGTCTCCGAGGAACCGGTGATTAATTCCCTTTGCCTAGGACTTAGCAGACCCTGACATAAATCTATCTACCTCTTTTGGCTGTTAAGGTCTGACTACAGCTTCCCCTTGAAGTCTGGCCGGACCTATGCCAAAAGTACAAAGACAGCGTTAAACGCCGGTAGACTCAGGGTCAAGAACCCCCTGGCTCCCTACATGCCCATAATGCAATAGCCAGAATCGACGTAGAGAATTTGTCCGGTCATACCGCTGGATAGATCACTACAGAGAAAGGCCGCCGCATTGCCCACTTCGGTTTGGGTGACGGTGCGACGCAGGGGGGCCGTTGCCTCCACATGGTGGATCATGTCTAAAATTCCCCCCACCGCCGAGGAGGCCAGGGTGCGAATCGGCCCCGCCGAAATTCCATTCACCCGAATGTTGTGGGGCCCCATCTCCGCCGCCAGGTAGCGCACATTCATCTCCAGGGCGGCCTTGGCAATGCCCATGACATTGTAATTAGGGACCACCCGCACCCCCCCCAGGTAGGTGAGGGTGACCATGCTGCCCCCGTCGGTCATCAGCCCCTTGGCCCCCCGGGCCAGGGTGACCAGGGAATAGGCACTGACATCCAGGGCCAGTTGGAACCCGGCCCGGGAGGTTTGGCTGAAGTCACCGGTGAGGTCATCCCGATTGGCAAAGGCCAGGCAGTGAATGAGGATGTCTAACTTGCCCCAGGCCTGGCGAATGGTGTCAAACACCGTCGTCACCTGGTCTTCCTCTTGCACATTGCAGGGCAAAAACAGACTGGGCTGCAGAGGCTCCACCAGGTCTTTCACCTTGCCCTCCAGCTTGCCCTTCTCATCCGGCAGGTAGGTGATCCCCAGGTTGGCCCCCGCCTGGTGAAGCTGCTGGGCAATCCCCCAAGCGATCGAGCGATTATTTGCAATCCCCGTCACCAGGGCATTCTTGCCGGTCAAATCTAACATGGTGATACGTGATGGTGGTAATTAGGAGTGTAGGGGAAGGGGGGACAGGGGGCAAGGGTGCCCCCATTTCACTACCTGACTCCCCATCCCAATTCCTATACTAAAAGAACCCCCTCTTCTTTCTTCCCCCCTCCCCTTTTGGTTCTTCCCTTTTCTTTTTTCGTTCTTCTTCCATGTCTCCCCTGATCCCCGCCATCGAGCACCTCAACTACCGGGTCACCGTCGGTGACCTGGCCACCCACACCGGCCTATCCCTGCAGGACAGTCAGCGGCAATTGCTTGACCTGGCTAGCCAGGTGGGGGCCCACCTGCAGGTGTCGGAGGGGGGGGAGATCGCCTACCTGTTTCCCCGCCACCTGGGGCGACGGCTGGCGCAGCAGTCCTGGCGGCGGCGGTGGCGGCAGGGGCTGCAGCGCCTCTGGCGAGTGGGGTTTTACCTGGTGCGGATCTCCTTTGGTATTTTGCTGATTGCCTCCCTGGTGCTGATCACCATCGCTATCATCGCCCTGGTGGTGGCCGCCAGCGCCGCCTCCCGCCAGGGGGACGATCGCGGCGGTGACTGGGGGGGCGGCGGCTGGTCCGGGGGGCCCTCCCTACAGGGCTGGTTTAGTCCGGAGATTTTCTGGATCTTTGACTTTAATCGCTGGGATCGTCGCCCCGCCCCGCCCCCGGGGGCCAACCCCGCCCCCCTCAACTTCCTGGAGGCGGTGTTTTCCGTGCTGTTTGGCGATGGTAACCCCAATGGCGACCTGGAGGAGCGGCGCTGGCGAGAGATCGCGGCGGTGGTCCAGGCCCAGGGGGGCGTGGTGGTGGCGGAGCAGATCATGCCCTTTCTCGATCAGCTGGGCCAGGGCTGGTCCCGGGAACTGGAGGACTACATGGTGCCGGTGCTGAGCCGCTTTAACGGGGTGCCCCAGGTCAGCCCCGGCGGTGGCATCGTCTATCACTTCCCCGAGCTGCAGGTCACCGCCGCCGCCCGCCGCCGCCTCCCCCCCCCCGCCTTTCTCAAGGAATTGCCCTGGCGATTTAGCCAGGCCAGTTCCGGCCAGGTGATCGGCGCCCTGGGCCTGGGCAGCGCCAACCTGATCGGCGCCCTGGTGCTGGGCAGCCTGCTGCAGGACCAGACCCTGGTGGCCCAGGTGGGGGGCGTGGTGGCCCTGGTCAACTCCCTCTATTGGGGGTTACTGGGCTACGGCTCCGCCTTCCTGGCCATTCCCCTGGGCCGCTACCTGTGGCTGCAGGGGGCCAACCGCCGCATCCAGCGGCGCAACCAGGAGCGCCAGGGGCGATCGGCCCAGCTGCAGCAGGACGACCCTACCCTCAGCGAAAAACTCAGCTTCGCCCAAACCCTGGTGGGCCAAACCATCGTCACCGACGACAACCTGGCCTACACCACCGAAACCGACCTGATCGACCAGGAAGCCGCCAACCGCGAAAAACTTGACGAGGAATGGCGCCAACGCTTCAGCCGCCGCCAACCCTAACCCCCATCAACCACAATCCCCATCCAGGTATAAACTCAATATATCCACCCCATTCCCCACTCCCCACTCCCTTTTCTTTTTTCGTTCTTCGTTCTTTCTTCCCCCACTCCCTTTTCCCCATGTCCCCCCCCTCCCTCACCGGCGCCCAAATCCGCCAAACCTTCCTGGACTTCTACGCGGCCCGGGGCCATGCCATCAAACCCAGTGCCTCCCTGGTGCCGGAGGACCCCACGGTGCTGCTCACCATCGCCGGCATGCTGCCCTTTAAGCCGATTTTCCTGGGGCAACGGCCGGCGGATGTGAAGCGGGCCACCACCAGCCAGAAGTGTATTCGCACCAACGACATCGAAAATGTCGGTCGCACCGCCCGCCACCACACCTTCTTTGAGATGCTGGGCAACTTCAGCTTTGGGGATTACTTCAAGGAGCAGGCCATCGCCTGGGCCTGGGAGCTCTCCACCCAGGTGTTTCAGCTGTCTCCCCAGCGGCTGGTGGTGAGCGTCTTTGAGGAGGATGACGACGCCTTCGCCATCTGGCGGGATCAGATTGGCATCCCCCCCCATCGGATTATCCGCATGGGAGCCGCCGATAACTTCTGGGCCTCGGGCCCCACCGGCCCCTGCGGCCCCTGCTCGGAGATCTACTACGATTTCCACCCCGAACGGGGGGATGGCGATCTAGACCTGGAGGATGACAGCCGCTTCATTGAGTTCTACAACCTGGTGTTCATGCAGTACAACCGCAACAGCGAGGGCCAGCTCACCCCCCTGCAGCACCAAAACATTGACACCGGCCTGGGGCTGGAGCGCATGGCCCAGATTTTGCAGCGGGTGCCTAATAACTACGAGACCGATCTGATTTTTCCCATCATTGAAACCGCCGCTGGCCTGGCCGGCCTCACCTATGGCCAGTGCGATGCCGCCACGCAGGTGTCCCTGAAGGTGATCGGCGACCATAGCCGGGCGGTGGTGCACATGATCGCCGATGGCATCACCGCCGCCAACGTCGGTCGGGGCTACGTGCTGCGCCGGTTGATTCGCCGGGTGGTGCGCCATGGCCGGTTAATTGGCATTGCCGGAGCCTTCCTCAGCCAGGTGGCGGAGACCGCCATCCAGTTGGCGGAGGGCGCCTTTCCCAACACCCGCCAGCGGGCGGCGGCGATCAAGGCGGAGCTGGACCGGGAGGAGGCCCGCTTCCTGGAAACCCTGGAGC
>JAYKIM010000067.1:0-7563 GCA_035286245.1 Cyanobacteriota bacterium
TGCCGTGGCCGCCATGCTAGCCTACGAGGGCCCGGTGCTGATGGATGTGCACGTCCGTCGAGATGAAAACTGCTACCCGATGGTGGCCCCGGGCAAGGGTAACCATCAAATGCTCGGGTTGCCGGAAGTTAACTCCGCTAACCCTAACCTTGAGGTGCTGCGTTGCCAGAGCTGTGGCCATGATAACCCCACCGCCAGCCACTTTTGCAGCCAGTGTGGTACCAAGTTATAGCTTGGGGCAGAACAGTGAGCAAGGATGTGGGTCTAGGCCCGTAGCTTTGCTCACTGTTCTGGCTTCTCAGTTCTGACTTCTGACCCCCGCTCAAGGGGTCGCCTAACTGACCCCACCGAGTACTCGGGTAGGCTTTCCTAACTTAAAAGCTCCGTCACCCGCACCACCAGTGAGCCCAGCTCTGAACCCTGGTGGACCAGTTCCTCACTGTAGGCGAAGAAAGCTTCCCCCACTTCACTCAGCTGCAGTAGGGTGCGGGCTTGGTGCAGCACCTCCGTAGCCCGCTCCGGGGGCGGTGGCGTCCTGGCCATGAGTACCTCATCAATCTCGACAATCAGTTGGGAAATGGGGCGCAGCCAGCTAAATTGTTCGTGGTGCAGCACCAGGCGTAGGTATTCCCCCTTATTGGCAATCGGGCCGAAGCTGGCCTCGTAACGGTCCTTCTCCGCCTCCATCAAAATTTTGTGGGATTTCAGCAGCAGCGGCCGCAGTTCTTGCAGGGTGGCAAAGTCGGGGGTACTGGCAACCATAGACACATTCCGAACCTTTCTGGGAAGCTGTCCCGTGGGGTGTGGCAAGAAGCACTGCCCCCCTGGGCTGAGTTCCCTGGGCTGAATTATTGTAACGTTGACCAGACCACTTAGGACAGAGGAAGGGAGAGGGCTGTTGACTCCTGAGTACTGACCCCTGCCCGCCTCTAAAGAGAGCTGAACCCCTGCCCTGGGTCCGTGTCTGTGACCCTCTGGTTCGGCCATCTCTGGTTCGGCCATTACCGGAAGCATTATGGACCTCCTACAACCGTCGCAGCAGGTTGCCTCCGTGGGTATCGGTGCCACAGGTGGTCAATAGCCCGTAGCGACGGGCCAGCTCGAGCACCTGGGGGGTGTGGATGGGGCAGGGGCTCCAGGTCTCAGGGTTGGTATAGGCATAGTAGGCTTCTACCCCATCAATACCCAGGCTGGCAACTTGCTCCATCAAATCCGCCAGGGGTAACCGGTAACGAGCTGGGTGGGCCAGCACCGCCAGGCCGCCGGCCCGCTGGATTGCGGCAATCACCAGTCCAGCGGGGTGTAGGGTTGACCGGGCACCGTAACCCTGCAGATAGGGGGCCAGAGCATCGTGGTGCGGAATAAACCCATACCCCAGGATGTGAACTTCGATCTCCGCTAGCAGAGCGGTGATTTCAATACCTGTAAATAGGCGGGGGTGGACCAGGCCTTGGTGAGCAGGGTGGGAACGACTACTGAAGGGCAGGGGGTGACGCCAGCGCCAATCTTCTAACCAGGCCTTGGCCAATTCAAACCCGGCCAGGCTGTGGTGATCGGTAATGGCAAAAGCCTGCAGACCGATGCCTACCACCTGTTCCATCAGGGCAACGGGGGTCAATTTCCCATCGGAGCAGACCGTATGCATATGGAAGTTGTAGCGACTTGGGCAACTGTCACCCTCTATCAAGGTGAAAATTTGCCTTAAAACCTGACATTCATCGGACGTGGTGGAGGCGATCTCAGCGGTGAGGTTTGACATAACACCCACAAGGGGGGAGCTTGGAGCAGAACCCTTAACATAATATAACTTTTTTATAATAACGACTGATTCTATGATGGTGATGCAACTGGGTGGTGGTCACCACCCACTCCCTTAGCTATGCATCGCCTTCGGGCCCGGAAAGGATTAGTGCTGCCCCTAGGAGATCGGCCCAGCAGCATTGCCCCTGGCGGATAATCAAAGATAAGGTGGCCCTGGGCGTTCTTCATTTAGGGAGTAATTATGGTATCAAAACTGCTCTTTCTTCTCTATCAATCAGGGCTGTGGTTCGTAGATATTTTTCAAGACAGTACCAGCCATCCAAGACACCCTGGTAAATTTGTCCAGGGCATTAACTTTGGAGGTCCAGCCCTGACCATCGAGGGTGATCGATGGCTCTCCCTTGGGGAAGGGCTGACCAGGGGGTTGACCATATCCGACCTGCAGACCGCCCGTAGCTACGTCAGACCCAACCCCAGCACGACCTACAGCATCACCAAGATGCTCAATACCGGAGCCTTCAAGGCCAAGGTCTTGACCCTACAACAATCCCTACCGGATGGCCCCTACGATCTCTACCTATGGTTAATGGAAAATTACCGCAGTGACTGGCACTCCCTGCAGGTTTCGGCGGGAGACCAGGTGATCGCTCCAGCGATTGGCCAGCTCAAGCTGGGCCACTGGGCTCGTTATGGTCCCTATCGGGTAATGGTGGAGGAGGGTGGCCTCAAGCTCACCCTGACCAGTAACACCCCCGCCGATACTCACCTGATGGGCTTAAGTATTTTTGCAGTCGACCCCGCCACTTGATTCCCCCTCCATCAACTCCCCGGGGTGCGGCGGGCTGATCTGGTTACCCCTGGTCATGACCATAATATCGAGCTCTAGATTAAAGTAGATTAGAGCCCCTATCGAGCTGTAGATTAGAGCCCATTGCCCATGCAGTTTCAAGCGTCGCCCCAAACCTATTTGACCTGGACCGGAGATTGTTTAGTCCTGGGTCTCACGGAGGACTCCATTCCCCTCACCGATCGCCTGGCGGAGTTAAATACCCGGCTGTCAGGCCTATTGCAGGAACTGATTGACGAGGCGGAGTTTACCGGTAAGGAGGGTAGCACCGCCGTGATTCGGGTCGGTGGCGCCGTACGGAAGTTAGGACTGGTGGGGTTGGGCAAGGGGGATGGCCTCACCGGTGATCGCCTGCGGCGGGCGGCGGCGGCGGCGGCCCGCTTAGCTAAAAGGGAAAAGTCTGCCGGGCTAGCCTTGAGCTTTCCAACCCTGGGGGAGGATCGGAGCCTCACCGCCCAGGCCCTGGCGGAGGGGGTGACCTTAGCCCTGCATCAAGATACTCGCTTCAAGTCTGAGGATAAGGAAAGCCCTGGCCCCAACCAGGTAGACCTATTGGATCTAGCCGGCCAGGAGCAGGGCCTGGCCACGGCCCAGGCAATCTGCTCAGGGGTGATTTTGGCCCGGGAGTTGGTCTCCGCCCCCGCCAATGTGGTTACCCCCGCCCAAATGGCGGCCACCGCCCTGGAGATTGCCCAGAACCACGGTCTATCGGTGGAAATCCTCGAGCAGGACCAGTGTGAGGCCCTGGGCATGGGGGCCTACCTGGGGGTAGCCAAGGCCTCAGATTTAGCGCCCAAGTTCATTCACCTCACCTACCGACCGGCGGGCACCCCCAGCCGCCGCCTGGCCATCGTGGGTAAGGGGCTGACCTTTGACTCTGGCGGTCTCAACATCAAGGGGGCCGGCAGTGGCATTGAGATGATGAAGGTGGATATGGGGGGGGCTGCCGCCACCCTGGGAGCGGCCCAGGCGATCGCCCAGCTCAAACCCCGGGCAGAGGTACACTTCATTAGCGCTGTTACGGAAAACATGATCAGCGGCAGGGCGCTGCGCCCTGGGGATATTCTCACCGCCTCCAACGGCAAAACCATTGAGGTGAACAACACCGATGCGGAGGGTCGTTTAACCCTGGCGGATGCCCTGGTCTTTGCCGAAAAGCTAGGGGTTGACGCGATCGTTGACCTGGCTACCCTTACCGGGGCCTGCATTGTTGCCCTGGGGGATGATATTGCCGGCCTGTTCACCGAAGACGAGGACCTGGCCACCGCCATCACCGGGGCCGCAGATCTGGCGGGGGAAAAGTTCTGGCGCCTACCGATGGAGGAAAAGTATTTTGAGGGGATGAAATCCATCGTCGCGGACATGAAAAACACCGGTCCCCGGGCCGGGGGGTCGATCACCGCCGCCCTGTTTCTTAAACAGTTTGTCAAGGGCACCCCCTGGGTTCACCTGGACGTGGCGGGCCCGGTTTGGACGGAGAAGGAAAGCGGCTATAACAACGCCGGCGGCACCGGGTTTGGGGTCCGTACCCTGGTGGAGTGGGTATTAAGTCAGTGAACCCACAACGGTAGCGCTTCGAAATCCTCCAAGGGGAGCTAGGGGTCAGAATTCAGGGGTCAAGAGTTAGAATTCAGGGGTCAAGCATTGAGCTATGCTTTTCTCCCTGTCTGACCGTCCCTTCATCTCCCTATCTCCCCATGTCCCCTACCGAGTTGGAAAACTACCTGCTGAGTAGTCTTCAGGCCTACGGGCGCCGCTACGGCCTGCCCACTTCCCCGGAGGAAATCAAGGGGTTGGTGGCTACCCTGCTGCGTCTTAGCCTGCCCCAGATCCCTGGGTTGGCGGGGGCGACGGAGATAGCCGCCCTGGTGGATCGGGTGGTGCAGGCCTACGGGCAGGGGGCGATCGTCCCGGCCCTGCTCAACGCGGGGGAAGACCTGCTGATCAGTCAGGCCCACGATTGGCGGGCCGGCCTTGAACAACAACTGCAGGATACCCTGATCGGCTACCTGCAGAGCTACGCGCCGGCGGGTCTGGATCTGGATAGCCTGCGAGATCTCGCCCTGGCCGCCCTACCCCTGGTCAACGGTCAGGGCATTACCCGGGAGGAGGTACATGGGCTGGTTAGCCAGATTGTGGATAGCTTTGATCTAGAAAAGGCCCTGGCCGCCAAGTTCAACCCCACCCTGGTGGCGGTGGTGAAGGAATTGGCGGTGGCCTGGAGTCAGCGCCCCATGGAACAGGCGGTCGGCGAAACTATCACCGCCTATATGCAACGGTTTGCCCCTCAACTAGAAACCATTGGTGAGGACCTAATTGAGCGGGCCCTGGAGGCGGTCCTTAAGAACCAGGTGGATTTTGGCCTGGACCTGGATCTGAACCTGGCTAACCGGCAACTGTTGATCCAGCAGGTCAGCTTCCGGCTCAACATCATGAAGGCGTCGCCGCTCCCCTCTAAAACCGCCCAGCAGATTGCCGCCGAACTCCAAGCTGAGATTGGTGATCTGCAAAAGTACCGGCAGGAGCACCTCGGCACCGGCAATGCCACAGCAGGACTCCTGGGTAAGGATGGATTGTCGGTATCGAGTCCCTGGACTAAACCCAAAGGGCGAGACTCAACCCAGTAAAGATCTTTGGTGCCTGGTTTAGGCCTTTGGGCCCGGGCTGGCTGCAGGGTTGTCTCCTGTTACCCCACATCAGGCTAGACATTTTCCCTGGGAAGGGGATTCGCCCCAGTAGGTCGGGCTGCGCAGGCAGTCGTGGTCTTAGGGACTGCTGCACTTCCATTGAGTCTGGGTTCTGTCCCATCACGAAGGGTGTAGGAAGGTAAGGATATCTCTATCTCGTTTTACCGAGGAGGGGTTTATCCCCTAGAAAATAGGGAGAGCGGTAGCCTCTTAGAAATATTGGAGTTTTTCCAGAACTTAGCCATTGTTTTGCAAAAACCCAGTCAAGATTAAGTTTTCAACAAGACCGATAGGAGTAGAGTGTTCAGATCGGTATTGAGGAGGCTATATATAGTAACAGTAATTACAGCAACAGCCTTAGGTAGGCTGCTGCTGCCTTTATCCCCTATGGTCGTTCACATTAAATTATAGGTATGCATACTTCACAGTCGCCACTCATTGCATCACCGTCTCTCCAACTCGACTTACCTGTACGATCAGGTCAGGGCCATAAAAGTTCTTCTGTAGTAGCCCTAACGAACTTTCGGCCCCGAGCTCATGACTTACCAATTTCAGCTACAGAGCCCAATTTGAGTCGGGAGCAGCCACGGCAGTGGTGGGATCCTAGCCGACAGTTACTTAAATCCATCCGTCAGTATCAACGGTGGCAGAGCAGGGGAGGACTATTGGGTCTTTGTCTAACTAAGTTCAGTGTTATCGAGCATCGCTTTTGGAGCGTTGTAGCCGGAGCGGATATTCCCATCAACTGTCAACTTGGGGGGGGGTTGTTATTGACCCATCCTACGGGAGTTGTCATCCACCCCAGTGCAGAAATTGGCTGTAACTGTCTGATATTACAGCAGGTGACCATTGGGAAAGATGTAAAGATTGGTGGCCATGTGGATGTTGGGGCTGGGGCTAAGATTATTCGTCCTGTGACCATTGGCGACCACGCTAAGATTGGCGCCAATGCTGTCGTGTTAGACGATGTTCCGGCGGGAGCGACCGCTGTCGGTATCCCGGCTAAAATCATTATGCCTCGCGTCGCCAACGGCTAAGCAGGGGTTGGAGGGTGATGCTGACCAGGTAAATCGCACCGGCCACCAGAATAATGGTGGCACCAGAGGTCAGGTTAAACCGGTAGGACAACCCCAGGCCGATGGTGGTAAATACCATACCCAGGACCGTGGCCAGGCCCATCATCTGCCCCATGCCCTTGACAAACTGGCCGCTGGTGGCGGCGGGCATGGTTAGCAGGGCGATCACCATGATCAGGCCTACCACCCGCATCATCATCACCACGGTTAAGGCAATCATGGCCATCAGGGTGAGGTAGAGGGGAGTGACGGGCAGGTTGATCACCGTGGCGAAGGTTTCATCGAAGCAGATGGCCAGTAGTTCTCGGTAGAACAGCACCACCAGCAGGACGATGGCCAGATCTAGCCCCGCCATGATCAGCAGGTCCTGGGGGGATACGGTGAGAATGCTACCAAACAGGTAACTCATCAGGTCGGCTTTGTAGCCCCCGGATAGATCCACCAAAATAATCCCGATCGCCATGCCGATCGCCCACATCACCCCAATCAGGGTGTCCGCCCGCTGGCGGGTGCGTCGCTGCACCCCCCCCATGGCCAGGGCGGCGATGACGCTAAACATCATCGCCCCCACCACCGGACTAATCTGGAAAAAGTAGCCCAGCCCGATGCCGCCGTAGGCGGCGTGAGCAATGCCACCGCTGAGAAAAACGATCCGGTTCACCACCACCAGGGTGCCAATAATGCCGCAGGCTATACTGACCAGGATCCCGGCCAGGATGGCGTGGCGCATGAAGTCAAACTGCAAGGCCTCGATCATGGTTGCCGCTCCGAGGAAGTAATTTCCTCCAGCAAATGCTGAGGAAAGACCCGGTGGGGCACCCCGTGGGCGATCAGGTCCACCGGGCATTGGTAGACGATTTCCAGCATTTCCGGGGTGATTTGCCGTTCGTTGTGGTAGTAAAGGCGGCGGTTAAGACAGCCGACGGTTTTCACACAGGTGGCGATCGCCCCAATGTCGTGGGAAATCATCAAAATAGTGAGACGTTGGTTCAACTGCTGAAGCAACCCATAGAGGTGGGTGCCGATGTGGGAATCGACCCCCGCCAGGGGTTCATCCAGCAGTAAAATCTTCGGGTCCGTCGCCAGGGCTCGGGCGATGTAGGCCCGCTTGCGCTGCCCCCCCGACAGTTCCCCCAGGCGGCGGTGACGCTGATCCATGAGTTCCACCGCCTCCAGGGCGGTGGTCACCACC